>JAGXQU010000022.1 GCA_018335895.1 Hyphomicrobiales bacterium
TGCCCGCCTTCCGGTAAATACGCAGACCACCCCCTCGGGTGCATATTTGATCTCGGCTTCGCCCGCGAGGTCATGCGCAAGGCTGCGCTCGATCAGAAGCGAGCCGAAGCCGCGGCGATTCGGCGTCGAGACCTTGGGACCTCCGCTCTCCCGCCATACCAGCTTCAACATCCGGTCCGGTCCTTCGAGCGCCCACTCGACGGCGACTATTCCCTCGCTGCTCGAAAGCGAGCCGTACTTCACAGCGTTGGTCGCGAGTTCGTGGATACCCATTGCGATCGCGACAGCCGCCCGCGATGTGAGATGAATTTCGGGACCATCGATCCGGAATCGGTCGGCACCAGCATGGGGAAGCAGGGCCTGTTCGACGATCTGACGCAACTCGGCGCTTTCCCAGCTGCGTTCGGTCAACACGCTGTGCGCATTGGAAAGTGCGATCAGTCGCGATTCGAAGGCATGTTTCGAATGATTGACCATGTCATCGCCGCCGAAGGTCTGCGAAGCGATTGCCTGCACCGTTGCCAGCGTGTTCTTAACCCGATGATTGAGTTCGTTGATCAGCAGCGTGCGCTGCTCGTCCGCCACTCTGCGGTCTTCTTCCGCGCGTTTACGCTCGATTCCGAATCCCAACTGTCTTGCGATCGTCAGGGCAAGATCGATCTCGGTCGGCGCGAAGTCGTGACGACGATCGTAGTACGTCATGAACTTTCCGACGAGACGGCCGCCTGAAAGAAGCGGAATGAACGCAAGACCGGTAATTCCTTCAGCCTTTACGGTCGCCTTGAGCGCGTCCGACTCGTCGGTCTCGGCAATGTCGCTGACGCAAATCGGCGCAGGATCGGTCTCTTCTGCCGCCCACGGCGAGTGACCCTCGACCGCAGCGCGATAGCCCTCCGAAAGCCCGCGCGACGCGGCGAAACGCATGACGCCTGACTTGTCGAGGAGCAGAATGGAAGATCGGGTTACCTGGAGCGCTTCGGCGATCGCATCAAGTGCAGCTTCAAAGATCTGCTTCAACGATTCCGCGCGATAAAGCCGGTCCGTAAAGCGGTATAGCGCCGCCTGTTCTTCGAGGCGCCGGGCGAGTGCATGTTCCGTGATTCTGATGCTGCTGATGTCCACCAGCATGTTGAGCGCGCCCAGCATATTGCCGTCGTCGTCGAAGAGCGGCGTCGGATAGGGCAGGAAAGGAATGCGCGTGCCGTCGGGTCTCTCGGCTACAGCCTCGGCACCGCGTACCGCCCGCCGCTCCTTGAGCGCGACCGCCATCGGGCATTGATCGTGCGGAAGCGGCTGCCCGTCCGGGGTATGCAGGCGCCAGGTTACGCACCACTTTTCGCCGAGTTGCGGCGTTCGTCCGGCGAGCTCTACTGCCGCCTGATTGAAGTATGTGATCTGACCGTCCGGGTCGGTCGTGTAAAGCGCGGCGGGCAAGGCGTCGAGCACCTTCCAGGACAATAAATCCCTAGCCTTGCCGCTCATTGGAAACAGCCTCCCGAACCTAACTGCATTAAACTAGCAGGACGGCAGATGGTTCCGAAATTTTCGCCTTGGTTGCGGGGGCAGGATTTGAACCTGCGACCTTCAGGTTATGAGCCTGACGAGCTACCGGGCTGCTCCACCCCGCGCCAGAGGCAAAAATGCCGGCAAGTTCCCGCCGGCGACGGGTATGTAGCAATCCGGTGACGCAATTGGAAGGCTCGAAGACCCGCAAAATGCCCGAAATTCGGGCCAAATTGTCCCGTCGCGGCTCAAATCGGTTCCCTTGCCCACGCGCAAGCCTCCTTGCCTCCGCAGGCAGACCCGCGGGATTTTCCCCGGTTCTGGAACGTGCGAAGGTTTGCTCCTGGGACGTTTAAGAGCCCGCACAGGTAGAGGACAACATGCAATCTAGTAAGTCAGGGTTTCGCGCATTGGCCGGAATTGCCGCACTGACCGCGCTCGTTTTCGGCGCCGGTCTTTATTCGCTCAACGTCTCGGCGCAGCCCAAGCTCGACATCCATTTCGTCCCGACGCCGCACGAGGTCGTGAAGCGCATGCTGGAACTCGCGAAAGTGGGTCCCGATGACATCCACTACGATCTCGGCTCCGGCGACGGGCGCATCGTAATTGCCGCGGTCAAGGACTTCAAAGCGAAAAAAGGCGTCGGCATCGATCTCGACCCGCAGCGGATCAAGGAAGCAAACGAGAACAAGGCGAAGGCTGGCGTCGGCGACAACGTCACTTTCCGCGAGCAGAACATCTTCGAAACGGATCTCTCCGAAGCGAGCACGGTCTCGATGTACCTGCTCACCTCGATCAATATCCGGATGCGGCCGAAGCTCCTGAAAGAGCTCAAGCCTGGCACCCGTATCGTCACCCACGCCTTCAACATGGGCGAGTGGAAGGAAGAGCACAGCGAGAGCGTCGAAGGCTACCAGGTCTATCTCTTCATCGTTCCCGCCAACGTCAACGGCAAGTGGGAAGTGTCCGAAGGCGAGCGGAAGATCTCGCTCGATCTCAAGAGCGAGTTCACAGAACTTTCCGGCACCGCAACCGTGAACGGCAAGTCTTCGACGCTGAAAGACAGCAAGATCACCGGCACGAAGATCGAGTTCACGATCGACTTGGATGGAAAGCCCGTGAAGTACGAGGGCAACGTGGACGGCGGAACCATAACGGGCTCCGGCGCATCCAAGTGGTCCGCCAAAAAGTCATAACCGGTTTACAATCGTAACTTCGAGCACGGCCCCTTGGCGAACGCCAAGAGGCCGTCTGCTTGAATCGAGAATGCAAGAAGGAAAGACACCGATGTTTTTGCATCGTCTCCGCAAACCCGTCCTGGCACTCGCTGCCATCGCCTTCGCGGGAAGCGCACTTGCGCAGAGCTACACCACGAGCGACGGCAAGAAGCTCGATATCTTCTTCGTCCCGACCCAGCATCAGGTGGTCAAGCGCATGCTTGAGCTGGCCGAAGTCGGCCCGAACGACGTGCATTACGATCTCGGCTCCGGCGACGGACGCATCGTGATTGCCGCAGTCAGGGACTTCAAGGCCAAGAAGGGCGTCGGCATTGATCTCGATCCGCAGCGCATTGCGGAGTCGAAAGAGAACAAAGACAAGGACAAGCTGGGCGACAACGTCCAGTTCCTGAACCAGAACATCTTCGAAACCGACCTCTCCGAAGCCACCGTCGTTTCGATGTATCTGCTGAATTCGATCAACCTGCGTCTGCGCCCGAAACTGCTCAAGGAACTCAAGCCCGGCACGCGCATCGTGACGCATGCCTTCAACATGGGCGAATGGAAGGAAGAGCACAACGAAAGCGTAGACGGCTATCAGGTCTATCTCTTCATCGTTCCCGCGAATGTCACCGGCAAGTGGGAGCTTTCGCAGGGCGAGCGCAGAATCGCACTCGATCTGCAGAACGAGTTTACCGACCTGAACGGCACCGCAACCGTCGATGGCAAGCCGGCTGAAATTCGCAACGCCCGGGTCACCGGAACGAAGATCCGTTTCACGATCGACCTGGACGGCAAGCCGGTAGTCTTCGAAGGCACCTCGGACGGATCCACGATCTCCGGCGCCGGATGGAGCGCGAAAAAGTCCTGACCCACAGGAAGGGTGCCGCTGGTGCAATGCGGCACCCTCGGCATGCGCCGGCGAGACCCCGGCGCATATATCTGCTAGAAGCAGGACAAGCTGCGGCCCTTTGGTTTCCACCAAGGGGCCGCACGCATGGATAGCGCGGTGATCCCCGGCACAATGTCCCCCAGCTTCGCGAACATACGCGTACCCGCTGCGGCGGCGCTGTTGCTATCGAGCATCTTTGCCGCGCAGGCATGGAGCGAACTCAGCGATGAATGGCTCGACGTCGTCTATGTTCCGACGCCGCATCAGGTCGTGAGCCGCATGCTCGAAATTGCCAAGGCCGGACCTGACGACATCCTCTACGATCTCGGCTCCGGCGACGGCCGCATCGCCATCGCCTCGGTGAGAGACTTCAAGGTCAGGAAGGCCGTCGGCATCGATCTCGACCCGCAGCGCATCAAAGAGAGCCTCGCGAACCGCGCGAAGACGGTGGTCGGAGACGGCGTGACGTTCCTGGAAGCGGATATCTTCAAGACAGACTTCAGCGAGGCGACCGTCGTCACGCTTTATCTCCTGAACCGGCTGAACATCAGGCTGCGCCCGATCCTGCTCGGCATGCGCCCGGGGACCCGCATCGTGACCCAAAGTTTCACGATGAACGAGTGGGAGTCGGATTACTCCGAGAAAGTCGAATTCGAGGAGAACGGCACGAAGGGAACGCGGAATGTGTTTCTCTATATCGTGCCTGCCCATATCGACGGCAATTGGACGCTCGACGACGGAACAAAAAGCTGGTCCCTTGCCATCCGGCAGCAGTTTCAACGCTTCGAGGGCACGGCCACAATCGGAGAGCGGAGCGTTGAGATCAGGAGCGGGCGACTCTCCGGCGCCGCGATCGGCTTTACCATCGAGATAGAAGGGCGTCAGGCCCGATACGAAGGCAAGACAGACGGAAACACGATCGCGGGACCCGGCTGGACCGCGAAAAGAAAATACTAGATCCGCGAGAGGGGAACAGAGATGGCAAGCAATTCGAGTACGGTAGCGGCGAAATCCGCGGGACTTTCGGTCTTCGGCGGCGTCATGATGCTGATCGGCATCGTGGTCGGCACCGGAATTTTCAAGACGCCGGCCGTGGTCGCGGCGAACGCTACAAACGATATCAGTTTCATCGGCCTCTGGGTCGCCGGCGGCGTTATCGCCCTGATCGGCGCGCTCTGTTACGCCGAGCTTGGCAGCTCGCATCCGAATTCCGGTGGCGAATATCACTTTCTGAGCAAGGCCTACGGCGAGAAGCTCGGCATGCTGTTCGGCTGGGCCCGTTGCACGATCGTGCAGCCGGGCGCGATTGCGGCCGTCGGTTTCATCTATGGCGAATACGTTTCGGAAGTCATCAATCTCGGAACTTACAGCTTCGCGATTCATGCCTCGATTGCGGTGATCGCGCTGACGGTCGTGAATCTCATCGGGCTTCGCGAAACGTCCACCATGCAGAACGTCATGGCGCTGCTTGCGATCGGCGCTCTCATTCTGGTGGTGCTTGCGGCTTTTTCCGTAGGCCACCAGCCCTCGGCGGCAGCTCCGGCCGCACCGCTTCAGAAGCCGTGGTTTGCGGCGGCGGGATTCGCCATGGTGTTCATCCTGCTGACCTTCGGCGGCTGGAACGAATCCGCATATCTCTCCGGTGAGCTGCGCGACGTGAAGCGCAACATGGCGCGGACTTTGATCTGGTCGATTGCGATCATCACCGCGCTCTATGTGCTCGTGAACCTAAGCTATCTCTGGACCTTCGGTCTTCAGGGCCTCAGGGACTCGAAGGCAATAGGCGCGGACCTCATGCGTCTTTTCGCCGGAGACAGCGGCGCCGTCGTCCTCAGCCTGATGATTACGGCCACCGGATTGAGCACGATCAACGCCACGATCTTCACCGGTGCGCGCGGCTATCAGGCGCTCGGGCGCGACATGCCCTGGCTCGGCTTTCTCGCCGAATGGAAGGGCGACAAGCCCGCGAACGGCCTGATCGTGCAATGCGTGCTCTCGCTGATTTTGATCGGCTTCGGTGCGCTTGCGCGCGATGGCTTCGAGACCATGACCGGCTACACCGCGCCCGCCTTCTGGGGCTTCCTCTTCCTGGTCGGCCTAGCCGTGTACATCTTCCGGATCCGCGGCGATGTCGCAAAAGACGGATACCGCCTGCCGTTCTATCCGGTATTGCCCGCGATCTTCTGCGCGAGCTGCCTCTGGATGTGCTGGTCCGGCATCAACTACGCGCTCTTCCTGTGGAGCAAATCGGGTTACGGCTTTGCTGGCATCGGATCGATCCTCGGCATTCTCGTCATGCTCGCGGGTATTCCGATCGTGCTGCTGACAAAATCGAACAAGCGCTGACGCTACGAAATCTAATCCGCCGGGCAACGCGCTGATCTCGTCTCCAGCCGCCTTGCCCGGCGGCAGCGTCTTATGACCCTTCAGCCCCCGGCTGCCAGCCGGATTCTTTGATTTCGCACATTGCACTGCCGCTTCCGCGACGGTTTTGTAAAACTGTCATAGTTTCTGGCGAAAAGCCTTTCCGGATGAACAAGCGACCGGCTCTGCGCCCCGACACGCCGCTGGATCAGGCTCTGGCTGCGGTGGCGCGCGGCATGCTGACGGATGCGCGCGACGTAATCTCCGACCCGGCCCTTCAGACGGACGCCGCCATCCACGACTTCCGCAAAGCCGTGAAGCGCTGGCGGTCTTTCCTGCGCCTCGTGGAGCCGCACTTCGGCGAGGGTGCCGCCAATCTCAGAAAAACTGCCCGCGATACGGCGCGAAAACTCGCAGGCGCTCGAGACCTGAAGTCCACGCTCGACGCTGTCGACGATCTTCGCGAAAGCGCCTACGAGTTGAACGACCGCTCTTTCGATACGATCCGTACCCGCATCGCCGCGATGCAATCCGCCGCCGAAAAGAGCGGGATCGGCGCCGGCGACCGCGCCCAGATTGCACAGGATGTGTCCGGTTGGCTGACGACGATTTCACTCTGGCCGTTCAAGAGCGTGCGCTTCGACGAAATTTCAGATTCGCTCACCAACGGCTACCGCCGCGCACGCGCTGCTATGCCGGAAAACTGGCGGGAGGCGAACGACGAAGAGCTGCACGAATTCCGCAGGCGCACAATCGATCATCGCTATCAGCTCGAATTGCTCGAGCCGCTTTGGCCCCGCATGGCAAAAATCTGGGTCGACGAAGCGCAACGGCTGCGCGATGCGCTCGGGCAGCATCGCGATCTTGCGCTGCTTCAGGCAATGGCCGGACCTCATCAGCCGCTCGCCCGCTTCCGCTCGAAGCTTCTGCCCGCCATCGCGCGCCGCCAGGAAGCGCATCTTTCCCGCGCCGCCAAGATCGCGGCACGCGTCTTCGCCGAGAAGCCGCGGGCGTTTCAAAACCGTATCGAAGAACTCTGGCGCGCAGGCACCGACAAGGAGAACGGCAAGGAATAGGAGCCCGCCAAATGAAACCGCCGCGCCTCTTTCGAAGCGCGGCGGAAATTTTCGGAAGCCGAAGACCGCTTAGGTCTTCTTGTCCTTGCGGACGGCCAAAAGCAGGTTCGAATCGATACCGCGATGGCGATAGCCGATGCCGAAGTCGAGTTTCGGCGGCTTGTTCTTCGGATGCCACAGCTGCACCGCAGCCGGCTCCGGGCCCATGCCGAAAATCGGGATCGGTCCGATGTAGACACCGTGCGGATTCAGCGCCCACTCGTCCTGCTTGAAGAGACGAACCGGAACGCCGGTGTCGTCCTGCACGATGAAGTCGGCATGTTTCAGGATGAAGTCGCGTACCGTCGAGAAGCCGCCGTTGTGCGGCAGGTAGGACGCGCTCTTGAACAGGGCGTTACCCTGGCCGAACTTCTCGGCGAACTTCAGAAAGCCGCTCGCGGCCACGCCGCCGTTCGAGAGATCGGTCGAGAAGTAGTAGAGCGTACGCTCGGTGCCGTCCTTCGTGAAAAGGATCTTGGTGCCGGAAGCGAGCACACGGCCCTTGAAGCCTTCGGCCGGATGAACGTTGCCGTCGCTGTCGAGCTGGATCAGCGTGGTTTCCTTCAGCGTCGCCCCGTTGCGCGCCATGTAGACATAGAGCGCGGGCAGCACGCCGTTCACGGACTGACCGCGCATACGCGCGTTCATGTCCTGCGTGATGAAGTAGCTGAGCTTGAGCGAGTGCTCGAGCGCCGCGCGAACCGCAGGCAGCGAGTGCACCGTACGCGGATCCACCGTCGGCACGCGGCCGACCGGCTCGAGACCTGCTAGAATGTAGGTCTTCGCGTTCGGATAGAAGTGATTGGCGTAAAGGAAGTCAGGACCGCTGAAGAAGTAATAGAGCGTATCCCGCGACTCCTTCATGTTCGCCGCCGTCCAGGCACGAACCTTCACGAGCTGCTGCTTTTCGACCTGATCCCAGGTGTTGTCGAAAGCCTTGGCATAGTTCTGCCAGGCCGGGTCCTTCGTAAATTTCTCGAGTGCCGAGTCCGCCGGGACGGACATTCCCGCATAGAAGCGGGCGACCTCGCCTGCATTCTGGGCCGGAGCCGGTACTTGCGCCTGTGCAGGCGCCTGAGCGGTCGCTGCCGTAGCTGTCGCCGCGACGATCCCCGCGGCCAGCGCCACGCCCTTTACAAAAATTCGCATGTTTTTACCTCGCGCCACTCCCATGGCGCCCCCAATCTGAATGAGACCTGAATTCCCAGAACGCGCCCGGAGCCCCATCTAGGTCGCGCGGGGCGGCTTATACCGCAACCCGGGCGCGGGGAATACTGGTACTGTCCGCAAGCGGCGGCGACCACGATCCCGTCGCGATTGCGATTTATCGGCTAAAACCTTTCGTGATTCTCCTTCCGTGCCAGAGGGCCTTTCTACAAGCCCGCCGGCCCGGCAAGGAACCCGAAAACCGGCATGGATGCGGCCTCCCGAGTGACCTGTCGCGGCAGAAAGTATCTTCGGATCTGGCTCTTGATCTGGCTCTTGGCCGCCACCACCGCGTTGCTTTCGGGGGGTGCCGTCCAGGCGCAGCTCCGTGCCGGAAAAACCAGCATCTCCGAGTTCGTAACCAGCCCATTTCCGCTGGACGGTTCTTCGGCCGCCGCCACCGAATACTTCAATGAGAAGGACGGCACGAAGCGCGGCCGCAAGACCGCGACCGGCAGGATTTATTGGGAGAACGAGACCTACAACGACCAGCGGGTGCTGCTGCACATCCCCGCGAAGTTCGACATCCGCAAGCCCGGGGTGATCCTCGTCTATTTCCACGGGCATGGCGCGATTCTCGAGCGCGACATTCGCGACCGCCAGCAATTGCCGGAGCAGGTATCGGCCTCCGTCGCCAACGCCGTGCTGGTCGCGCCGCAATTCGCGGTGAACGCCGCGGACTCGAACCCCGGCCGCTTCGCCGAGCCCGGCGGATTTACGCGTTTCCTCAATGAAGCCGCGACGCATTTAGCGATCCTGCACGGCGACCAGCGCTCACTGCGCCAGTTCCAGTCCCTGCCGGTCATCCTCGTTTCCTACAGCGGCGGATACCGCGCGGCGGCACTCGCCATCACGCGGGGCGACACCACAGGCCGGGTGAAGGGTGTGGTCCTGCTCGATTCGCTCTACGGCGAAATGGACAAGTTCGAGAGCTGGGTCACTTCCGACCGCAAGCGCTTCTTCGTCAGCACCTATCTGGGCTCGACCAAGGCGCGCAATCTCGAGCTGATGAAAACGCTTAAAGATCGCGGCGTTCCGGTGAAGGCGACGCTGGACCGCAAGCTCGTGCCCGGCACTGTCGTCTTTATCCCCGGCGGCACCGAGGAAAATCACCGCGACATCGTACAGGACGGCTGGATTCCGAACCCCATCACCGACATCCTGAACCGCCTGCGCGATTTCCGCGCCGCACGTTAAGCCGCGTCACGCCTTCCTGGCGGCGAAGCGGAACGCTTCGTCGCCGTCGAACAGGGTCGGAGCGTGATCGCCATGACGGCGCTCGATCGAAAGCAGTTTCATCTTCGTATCGACACCGCCTGGCGCCGAGAAGCCGCCGGTCTTGCCGCTTGCCGCCACCACGCGATGGCAAGGCATGATGACCGGCGTCGGATTCTTCCCCATTGCCTGCCCGACTTCGCGCGACAGCGAAACATCGCCGAGCTTTTTGGCGATTTCGCCGTAGGTCAGCGTGTGACCGATCGGAATCGTGCGCACGATTTCATAGACGCGCCTGGAAAATTCCGGCAGCGGCGCGTGATCGAGCGTAACATGCGAGAATTCGACCTTCTCGCCGACGATCAGCGCCGCGACATCATCGATGATCTTTTGAATTTCTGCCGGAGGTAGAGCCTCGATCGCTTCCGGGAAACGCTTCTCCACCCGCGCGCGCGTCTTTTCTTCCGTGCCCTCTGGGAGGTTCACCCCGGCGATGCCGCGGTCTGTCCAGACGATGCCGCAGGGGCCTAACGCTGTTTCGAAAATCGCCAAGTATTGGGCGTGCATGACTTCAATCTAACAAAAGGAGGAGTTCGCGCGACCCGATTTCACGGATTTGTCACCGCTGAGCGGCTTGGCGATCCGCCGCCGGAGCGCTTAGATCGCTGATATTTCAGGAGAGATTGCCATGCCCGGCGGTAAACCCTGGTTCCTTGTGATGACTGCGGCAGACGCGAACCAACCCGGCTCGGAATGGAAGCGCGTTGGCGCGGCTTCGTATGGCAAGGTATCGGTGCGGCCGGTCGCGCCCGAAGGCTGGCTCGCGCTCGCGATCTTCATCGTGATCTGGATGATGGGGCCGCTTTTGATCTGGGGTGTGGGGTTCGGTCTCGGAAACCTTGCGGCCGTGCCGGCCGTCATCGCAACGGTCGTATTCGAAGTCGCCGCGGTCGGCGGGTTCGTCTTGCTGGTCTGGGCGAAGTCGACGCGGCTCGGCGCTTAACTTCTCGAAAGCGCTACGCGCGGTCTAAATGCCCGATCGCGCAAAAAAGTACGCGCAATCAATGACGCAAATTGAAGTCGGATACATCCGTACTTCAACTCAAAAAAAGAAAAAGCCGCCCGGGATATTTCCCGTGGCGGCTCTTCCGCGTCGAGGCATTCGACATCGTGAAGAGAGCAAAACTGTTCTCGGCAGGTCTGGCAGCGACTTACTCTCCCAAGCCTTGAGACTTAGTACCATCAGCGCTGAGAAGATTAACGGCCGAGTTCGGAATGGGATCGGGTTTGGGCTTCTCGCTAAAACCACCAGACCGGCCGAAAACAGTTTTTTGAAGCAAGCGTCGTTTGTCTTGTTAGGTTGTAGTTTGGTGTCGTCTTGTCTTTTCTCTCAAAGAAATCATCCGTCATCGCGAGCGATGGACATAGATGATGAGAGCAATCAAGCCGATCGAGCTATTAGTACCGGTAAGCTGAATACATTGCTGTACTTACACACCCGGCCTATCAACGTGGTAGTCTTCCACGGCTCTGATAGGGAGAACTCGTTTTGAGGTGGGTTTCCCGCTTAGATGCTTTCAGCGGTTATCCCGTCCGTACATAGCTACGCAGCACTGCCGCTGGCGCGACAACTGCTCCACCAGAGGTACGTTCATCCCGGTCCTCTCGTACTAGGGACAAATCCTCTCAATTCTCCGACACCCACGGCAGATAGGGACCGAACTGTCTCACGACGTTCTGAACCCAACTCACGTACCACTTTAATCGGCGAACAGCCGAACCCTTGGGACCTGCTCCAGCCCCAGGATGTGATGAGTCGACATCGAGGTGCCAAACACTGCCGTCGATATGGACTCTTGGGCAGTATCAGCCTGTTATCCCCGGCGTACCTTTTATCCGTTGAGCGATGGCCCT
>JAGXQU010000023.1 GCA_018335895.1 Hyphomicrobiales bacterium
CACCACCGCCGCCGCCCGACGAACCGCCGCCGCCCGAGCCGCTGCTCGATCCCGGTGCGGTGGACGCCGACGAGATCGCGGAAGCGACCGCGCTGCCGAGATGGCTCGAGAACCCCGCGGGATCGCGGCTCCAATCGCGCCGGCCGTGATACCAGGCATAGCCTGCGGCACCCGCCGCGGCCGCCGCCGCAAGCACACCCGCGAATTTCTTGCCCCACTCGTTCTCGACATCGAGCGCGATCGCATAGGGCAGAAACTTTTCGAACAGCTCCGGCGTTTTCTTGGGCGGATGCAGGAAGTTCAGACGGTCTTCCTCCGCGACGCCGAGATACTCGCGAAAGCCCGCGATCTGGTCGCGGATTTTCTGCCCGTCGGCACTTGGCGCCTTCAGCCAATAAAAACTGAACAACGCGACCGAGAGGATCAGGTAGCTCGCAAGTGCCGGGATCATCAGGTTGAGATTGATCCCGCCGCCGAGCCCGTAGATGAAGGCGAGCCCGCCTCCGGCCACCAGGAGCCAGAGCGCGCCGCCGATGATGATCCAGAGATTCCACCGCTTGTGCGACGTGAAGCCGGCCATCATCACGCCGCAGGCGACCAGCAGCAGCCCGCACGGAATGAGCACGCCCATGATTCCCGCGGCCACTTCGTCGCCGAACTTGGTGGTCGCGATCGCGAAGACCATGGCGGCGATTGCGATCACCGCAAAAAGAAATCCGAGCCCGGACCAGCCGTAATTGTTCTTGAACAGAATACCGTTGTATTGCGCGGAGAGACGGTTCTCGAGCGCGGTCTTCGCACCGCCGACCACCTTGTGGTTGGTTTGTGCCAGCGCTACCGGCGAGCCGCCTGCAAAGAGCTGGGACTCCATCTCGCTCTCGGCGAGCTTCAGCGTTTGGCCGCCGCTGCGTTGGGAAATCTGCGAGAAACTCGGCGTCTCGTCGATGCGGATACGTCCTTTTACGCCGAGATCGACGATCGCCGCCGTGAAGGCACGATTGTCGAAACTCATCTGATCGACATAGCGCACGGCGGCCGGCGACATGTCGTTCGGGGGCGAGAACAGCGGAATGATCGTGCCCTCGGGAGGATCGCGGCCGACCCGCGACCATGTCGTGAGATAATAAAAACCGACGCCGAGGATGCCGATCAACGCCATCAGGATCGGCAGGTTATCCTGAAGGAAGTATCCCGCCTGCTGCGCGCCGGAGGGCGGAGAAACGATTCCCTTCTGCCACGCGACCGCGACGGTGAGGCCGTTGTTCGGCGGCAGGCGCCGCGTGGTGCGCCATACGATGCGGTTCGAAGACTGCTCGACGACGCGCGCGTCTTTTCCGCTCGCGCCTTGCGGGCCGGTATAGAGCGCGTTCTGCCCAAGCTGCGCGCCTTGTGGCAGCGTGATGCGCGCTTCGGCGTTGTCGATATAGAAGTTCCAGCCGTTGCCGGTCGCGTTCCAGTAGAGTTCGTCGAACTTCTCGAAGAACCCGATCTGCCGCGTGGTGCGGTACCGGATCGTATAGGTATGCTGGCCGCGCGGAATAAACACATCGGCGCTGCCGATGCGCGTACGCACGCCGTTCGCATAGCTCTCGGTGCGGTAAGGCTCGGTCTTGCCGTTGCGCGTCACTGCAATCACGTCGAAGCCCACGATCACGCGGGTGCCGTCGCTGCGGCGGCGATAGCTCGTCGGAAAATCGCGGAAGATGCCGCGCCGGAACTGATTGCCCTCGGCCTGGATGGCGATCGTCTCGGTGACGTCGAGATCGCCGTTCGCGAGCACCGTGACGTCGCTGATGAAATTGATGATGCGTTCCTGCGCGACCGCAGAAACCTGCGCGGCGAAGAGAACGAACGCAGCCAGCAGAACCCTGCGCATGATCAGGCTCCACGCTCGAATGAAATGTTCGGATTTGCGCCCTGCGCGCGATCGTCGAGCTCGAAGAAGGGTTGCTCGGAGAACCCGAACGGCTTTGCGATCAGAAGCTCCGGGAACGACTGGATCGAGATGTTCAGGTTGCGCACCGCGCCGTTGTAGTAGCGCCGCGCATACTGCAACTGCTCCTCGATCTCTGCGAGCTGCTCCTGCAATTTGAGAAAGTTCTCGTTTGCCTTGAGCTGCGGATAGGCTTCCGCGACCGCGATCAGCCTGCCGATCGAGGAGCCGAGTTGCTGCGTCGCCTGCGCGTTATCGCCGACATTGCCAGCGGCCTGCGCGTCGAGGCTGCGCGCGCGCCGCGCGGTGACTTCCTCGAGCAACGTGCGCTCGTGCGTGGCATAGCCCTTCACCGTCTCGACCAGCGCCGGCACCAGATCGGTGCGGCGCCTGAGCTGCACGTCGATTCCGCTCCAGGCCTCGCGCACCACATTGCGCTGGCGGATGAGCCGGTTGAAGACGATGACGATGTAAAGCAAGACGGCGGCAAGTACGCCGTAGGCGGCCCAGTCCCAGCGCATCTTCGAACTTCCCTGCAAAGATCGGTGGCACAGTCTGTCGCAGGGCTTTTCCCGCCTCAATGGGGAACCGGGCATTTCGCGGTAAAATCCATGTGGTGAACGGCTTCGCGCGCGTTCTGCCGCTTGCCGCAAATGCGGCCTGTGGGCGGCGTTCTTTT
This sequence comes from Hyphomicrobiales bacterium, assembly GCA_018335895.1. Lineage (GTDB taxonomy): Bacteria > Pseudomonadota > Alphaproteobacteria > Rhizobiales > Xanthobacteraceae. Next base: position 2,613 of record JAGXQU010000023.1, read on the forward strand.
GGCTTCCTCCCCCCACGAATCTAGTCTAAGACCCCGGCCAGCCGCGGGCCTGCTTTCGCTCCCGAGCTTCCGCGAGGATGGAAAGGACGTGCGACCGCGCGGCCTTTTTTTGTATCTGAAGTAGAGATGCCCAAGCGCACCGACATCAAATCGATCCTCATCGTCGGCGCCGGTCCCATCGTGATCGGCCAGGCCTGCGAATTCGATTATTCCGGCACCCAGGCGTGCAAAGCCCTCAAAGAAGAGGGCTACCGGATCATTCTCGTGAATTCCAATCCGGCGACGATCATGACGGACCCGGAGCTTGCCGACGCGACCTATATCGAACCGATCACGCCGGAAATCGTGGCGAAGATCATCGAGAAGGAGCGTCCCGACGCGCTGCTCCCCACGATGGGCGGACAGACCGCGCTCAACACCGCGCTCTCGCTCCGCAAGATGGGCGTGCTCGACAAATACAATGTCGAGATGATCGGCGCGACGGCGGATGCCATCGACAAGGCCGAAGACCGCGAACGCTTCCGCGAGGCGATGACCAAGATCGGCCTCGAGACGCCGAAGTCGGTGCAGATCAAAACGCTCGGACAGGCGCTCGACGCGCTGAAAGAGATCGGCCTGCCCGCGATCATCCGTCCGTCGTTCACGATGGGCGGCACCGGCGGCGGCATCGCCTACAACCGCGACGAATTCCTCGACATCGTCGAGCGCGGCATCGACGCCTCGCCGACCAACGAAGTGCTGATCGAAGAGTCGGTGCTCGGCTGGAAAGAATACGAAATGGAGGTTGTCCGCGACAAAAAGGACAACTGCATCATCGTCTGCTCCATCGAGAACCTCGACCCGATGGGCGTGCATACAGGCGACAGCATCACGGTCGCGCCCGCGCTGACGCTGACCGACAAGGAATACCAGATCATGCGCGACGCCTCGCTGGCGGTGCTGCGCGAGATCGGCGTCGAGACCGGCGGCTCCAACGTACAGTTCGCCGTCAACCCCGAAGACGGCCGTCTCATCGTCATTGAGATGAACCCGCGCGTGTCGCGCTCGTCGGCGTTGGCTTCGAAAGCCACCGGCTTCCCGATCGCGAAGGTCGCGGCCAAGCTCGCCGTCGGCTACACGCTCGACGAAATCGCAAACGACATCACCGGCGGTGCGACGCCTGCATCCTTCGAGCCGACCATCGATTACGTGGTGACGAAGATCCCGCGCTTCGCCTTCGAGAAATTCCCGTCGAGCGATCCGAACTTCAACGTGCTGACGACTTCGATGAAGTCGGTCGGCGAAGCCATGGCCATCGGCCGCACGTTCCGTGAAAGTCTGCAGAAGGCGCTGCGCTCGCTCGAAACCGGACTCTCCGGCCTCGACGAGATCGAAATCGAAGGTCTCGGCCAGGGCGACGACAAGAACGCGATCCGTGCCGCTCTCGGCCGTCCGACGCCGGACCGTCTGCTCAAGGTCGTGCAGGCCATGCGGCTCGGCACCACCGACGAGGAAATTTTCAACGCCTGCAAGATCGATCCGTGGTTCCTCGCGCAGTTGCGCGCCATCGTCGATCTCGAAGACGAGGTGAAGGCAAAGGGCCTGCCGACGACCGCGGGCCCGATGCGCATGCTGAAAGCCAACGGCTTCTCCGACGCGCGTCTTGCGAAGCTCACGGGCATGAACGAGGCTGAAGTCTCGAAGAAGCGCCGCGCGTTGAACGTGCGCCCGGTTTACAAGCGCATCGACACCTGTGCAGCCGAGTTCGCCTCGCCCACCGCTTATATGTATTCGACCTACGAGACGCCGTTTGCGGGCGCCCCTGCCGATGAGGCGAAGGTTTCGAATAAAAAGAAAGTCGCGATCCTCGGCGGCGGCCCGAACCGCATCGGCCAGGGCATCGAGTTCGATTACTGCTGCTGTCACGCCGCCTTTGCGCTGCGCGACGCCGGTTTCGAAACGATCATGATCAACTGCAACCCGGAAACGGTGTCGACCGATTACGACACCTCGGATCGCCTCTATTTCGAACCGCTCACCGCCGAAGACGTGATCGAGATCATGGATCGCGAACGCACCAACGGCGAACTGCACGGCGTGATCGTGCAGTTCGGCGGGCAGACCCCGCTGAAGCTCGCCGACGCGCTCGAGAAGGCCGACGTGAAAATTCTCGGCACCTCGCCGGATGCGATCGACCTTGCCGAAGACCGCGACCGCTTCAAACAACTGCTCGAGAAACTCGATCTGCTCCAGCCGGAAAACGGCATCGCAAAATCGACCAAAGAAGCGCGCGAGATCGTCGAGAAGATCGGCTATCCGGTGGTGATCCGCCCGTCTTACGTGCTCGGCGGACGCGCGATGGAAATCGTGCACGACGCGACGCAGCTCGAACGCTACATGAAAGAGGCGGTCGTCGTCTCCGGCAAGAGCCCGGTGCTGATCGACCGCTATCTGTCGGATGCGATTGAGGTGGACGTCGACGCGCTTGCCGACGGTGAAACCGTCTTCGTCGCAGGTATCATGGAGCATATCGAGGAAGCCGGCATTCACTCCGGCGACAGCGCCTGCTCGCTCCCCACGCATTCGCTCGATGACAAGACCTTGAAACAGCTCGAAGACGAAACCCGCGCGCTCGCGCTGGCGCTGAAGGTCGGCGGGCTGATGAACGTCCAGTACGCGATCAAGGACGGCAAGATTTACGTGCTCGAAGTGAACCCGCGCGCCTCGCGCACGGTCCCCTTCGTCGCAAAGACCATCGGCATCCCGGTCGCGAAAATCGCATCGCTCGTGATGGCCGGCGTGCAGAAGGTCAAAGGCGTGAAAGCGCCGAAATACGATCACATCGCAGTCAAGGAAGCGGTGTTTCCGTTCGCGCGCTTCCCCGGCGTCGATACGGTGCTCGGACCCGAGATGCGCTCGACCGGCGAGGTCATGGGTCTCGACAAGGATTACGCCGTCGCTTTTGCGAAAAGCCAGCTCGGCAGCGGCACGATCCTGCCGAAGACCGGAACCGTATTCGTATCCGTGAAGGACACCGACAAGGGTCGTATCCTGCCGTCGTTGAAGATGCTCTCGGAGCTTGGCTTCAAGCTGATCGCGACTTCGGGCACCCTCCGTTACCTCAAGGAGCAGGGTCTGCCTGCCGAGAAGATCAACAAGGTGCTGGAAGGCCGTCCGCATATCGTCGACGCGATCACGAACGGCCAGGTGCAACTGGTTTTCAACACCACCGAGGGCGCGCAGGCGCTGGCGGATAGCCGCTCCCTGCGCAGGGCCGCCCTCTTGCATAAAGTGCCCTATTACACCACGCTATCTGGAGCCGTTGCTGCGGCGCAGGGCATCAAGGCCTATTTGGCCGGCGATCTCGAGGTCCGCGCGCTGCAACAATATTTCGCGAAGGCCGGGTAGCCTCCGCGGGTAGGAACGGCACGTTCGTTTAGGGTTCGCTGCAATCGCGGGCAGCCGGTTGGTCCGGCGCGCGGTTGGTGAACTTTACTGAATCGGCCGCGTTTAGGCTGGTTGGAATTGGAGACGACGATGGAAAAGCTTCCGATGACGGCGGCAGGGCTTACCCAGCTCGAAGAAGAGCTGCGCCAGCGCCAATCGGTGGACCGGCCGCGGATCATTCAGCAGATTTCCGAAGCGCGCAGTCACGGCGACCTTTCGGAAAACGCCGAGTATCACGCCGCCAAGGAGCAGCAGTCGCTGAACGAAGGCCGCATCGCCGAGCTCGAAGACAAGATTTCGCGCGCGGAAGTCATCGACGTTTCGAAACTTTCCGGCGACACCATCACCTTCGGCGCGACGGTCACGCTCATCGACGAAGACACCGACGAGGAGCGCAAGTTCCAGATCGTCGGCGAAAGCGAAGCCGACGCGAAGCACGGCAAGATTTCCATCACCTCGCCGATCGCGCGCGCGCTGATCGGCAAGAAGAAGGGCACTTCCGTAGAAGTCATGACGCCGAAAGGCGCCAAGGGCTACGAAGTCATCAAAGTGGACTGGGTCTGAGCGCCCGGTTTCGCCCGACAAGACCACGAACAAGAAGAAGGAGCCCGCAGATGCGGAAAGTTTTCGCTATTCTGGCCGCCGTTTTCGCGCTGACTTTCGCCGCGGGCAACGATGCGGCGAAAGCGCGTGACGGCGTCTATCGTGCGGTCGCAGTCGATACCTCGCGTATCGCCGTGCGCGGCCATCGCCATCTCGCCCATGCGTTGAAGCCAATGCTCGCGGCCGAACTCTCGAAAGCGCTCGGCGCCCGTCTCGGCGGACGCGGCGGCATGCTTACCGTCCGCATCACCAAAATCGATCTCGGAACCTATGGCGGTCAGGACGAATGGAGCGGCCAGATCAACGATGAGATTCAAGGCGTCGTCGTCGTGCCGGGCCGCGGCACGATCCCGATCCGTGTCGTGCTTTCTCCGAACGGCGCGGGGGCCTGGTACGCCGAGAACGTCGATGAACGCCGCGTCTACCGGCTGATCGAGGCTTTCGCGCAGTGGGCCGCGCGCGAAGTCTGATCTCACCATGCGGATAGCAGCAGCCGCGCTGGGCCTCTGGCTCAGCGCTTTCATTTCCACGGACGTGCAGGCGCAGCGGATCGCGCTTGAAATCGCGCCATCGGTTTCGCGCAGCGAGCCCGCACTCGCGGCGTACGTCCGCAAAGTGCTGCCCGCCGAAATCAACAAATGGGTTGCGGGAAGATACCGGGGACCGCTTCGCGTTCGTATCCACGATGCGAAGTTCATGAACCATCCCGGCTTCGGCATCGTCGATCGCGCGGACTATCTCGACGGCGTCGTCATCGTACCCGGCCGCGACCCGATTCCGATCCGGCTTACGCTGCCCTTCGACCGCTCGCTGTTCATGTTCACGCCGCAGGGCGAAGCGGTGCGCGCGCAGAACCTCGTCTCGGTTTTCGCGCAGTGGGTCGCGAAGTATATCTGAGCTTACTTCTTCTCTAACGGCACGTTCGGCGAGTCCTTAGAGCGGCCGAGCGTGAGCGAAGTCTTGACGTTGCGCACGTTGGGCGCCCCGGTGAGTTCGGAAACGAACGCCTGAAAGGTCGCGAGATCCGGCGCCACGCATTTCATGATGAAATCGAACTCGCCCGAGAGCATGTGGCATTCGCGCACGAGCGGCCATTTCTTCACGCGGTCGTTGAACGCATTCAGATCGCTTTCCGCCTGGCTCGCGAGATGAACCATGGCGAAGACCGTTACCGGATAGCCGAGCACCTTTTCGTCGAGCAGCGCACGGTAGCCGCGGATGATTCCCGCCTCCTCCAGCGCACGCACGCGCCGCAGGCAGGGCGGCGCCGAAATGCCGACCCGGCGAGACAATTCCACATTGGTGATGCGGCCTTCCTCCTGAAGAATCTGAAGGATGTGCCAGTCGATCTTGTCGAGTGAGGCGAGCAAAGCGGTCTCCGCAATATTCTTTCGCGCAGCCTAGTGCATGAAACCCGCCTGCGAAACAATATTGCGTGAGCAGACGCTTGAAAGTTGGGCATGGCGCTTGCCGGGGTACCAGCCGGTACCCTAGATATATGCGCATAGCGCATGGCTCGGGGGTGCACCTGGTCAGAGGCGCTGAATGCCTCCATCGGGAATAACGCCATGTCCGCGATTCACGCGAAGGTCGTCATCATCGGATCCGGCCCTGCCGGCTACACGGCAGCGATCTACGCCGCCCGCGCGATGCTGGAACCCGTGCTGATCGAGGGCATCCAGCCGGGCGGCCAGCTCACCATCACCACCGATGTCGAAAATTATCCGGGCTTCGCCGACGTGATCCAGGGCCCCTGGCTCATGGAACAGATGAAGGCGCAGGCAGCGCATGTCGGCACCAAGCTCGTCGCCGATCATGTGAAGGAACTCGACACCAGCGCCCGCCCGTTCCGGATCACGCTGGAGTCCGGTGTCGTCTATTTCGCCGATACGGTGATCTTGGCGACCGGCGCGCAGGCGAAGTGGCTCGATCTGGCCTCCGAACAGCAATATCGCGGCGCGGGCGTCTCGGCTTGCGCGACCTGCGACGGCTTTTTCTACCGCAACAAGGAAGTCGTGGTTGTCGGCGGCGGCAATACCGCCGTTGAGGAAGCGCTCTTTCTCACGAACTTCGCATCCAAGGTCACGCTCATCCACCGCCGCGACAGTCTTCGCGCGGAGCGCATCCTGCAGGATCGCCTGTTCAAGAACCCCAAGGTCGAACTCGTCTGGGACAACGCCGTCGAAGAAATCATCGGCGGCGGCGAGCCCGCGAAGGTGACCGGCGTGAAGCTCAAGAACGTCCGCACCGGCGCGCTTTCCGAGCGCAAGACCGATGGCGTCTTCATCGCGATCGGTCACTCGCCCTCGACGGAACTGGTCGCGGGGAAGATCAAGATGAAGCCGAACGGCTATGTCTGGACCGCCCCGGATTCCACCGCGACTTCGGTCCCCGGCCTGTTCGCAGCCGGCGACGTCACCGACGACATCTTCCGTCAGGCCGTGACCGCCGCCGGGCTGGGCTGCATGGCAGCACTCGAAGCCGAGCGCTTCCTGGCTGCGGAGGGCGCCGACCGCGCCGCCGCGGAATGAGCAGCAAGGGGATGGATTGGGACAAGCTCAAGGTCTTTCACGTCGCAGCCGAAGCGGGCTCCTTCACGCATGCCGGCGAGGCGCTCGGGCTCTCGCAGTCCGCGGTGAGCCGTCAGGTCTCCGCACTCGAGCAGGAACTGAAGGCGCCGCTCTTCCACCGTCACGCGCGCGGCCTGATCCTGACCGAACAGGGCGAGATGCTGTTCCGCACGGCGCATGACGTGTTCATGAAGCTCGAGGCGGTGCGCACCAAGCTCACCGACAACCGCGAGAAGCCGAACGGCGAAATGCGCGTGACCACCACGGTCGGTCTCGGCTCATTCTGGCTGACCGCGCGCATCGACGAATTTCTGGAGTTGTATCCGGACATCCGCATTCATTTGCAGTTGACCGACGAGGAACTCGACCTTGGCATGCGCGAAGCGGATGTCGCGATTCGCCTGCGTCAGCCGGTGCAGCCGGACCTCATTCAGCGCAAGCTCTTCACCGTGCACTTCCACGCTTACGCCTCGACCGAGTATCTCGCGAAGAAAGGCCATCCGCGTTCGGCCGAGGAGCTCGACGGACATCGCATCCTGATGCTCGGCGGCAACGTGCCGAACTATTTCTCGAACCTGAACTGGCTCGGCGAAATCGGGCGCGACGGAAACTCGCCGCGCTCCCCGTCGATGACGATCAATACGGTCGTCGGACTGAAGACCGCCGTCGAGAATGGTGTCGGAATCGCCACACTCCCCGACTATCTGGTCGAAGGAAACGAGAACCTTGTGCGGCTGTTCACCGAGCGCGAAGCGCCGACGCTCGATGCCTATTTCGTGTACCCGGAAGAACTGCGTTCGGTCGCGCGTATTCAGGTTTTCCGCGACTTTCTGCTCGCGAACGCGCAGCGCTGGAAGTACTGATACTAACGTAGCGGAACCCTGCTTGCGGAAACCGCATGGCGGGTATGTAGCCACCCGCATTGCTGCGCTTGGGGAACAGGACAAGTATCAATCCGTGTCCTGTAGCTTCGTGCGCTTCCTTCCCCCTTCCCTGCGCGCGCGACAGCAACTTCTCCCTCTGGCAGGCACCGCCGCGCAAGCGGTGTGACTAATAAGCCGGGCTCCGCGAGGAGCCCGGCTTTTGTTTTGTGAAAACAGGCGTCAGATTTGTCGTCCTCGACGCCGCCAATCTCGGAGTTATCCGAGATTGGGATCTTTAATTCGGCGATCGGGACCCATAATCCCAGTGCAGATTATTGATTCAGGTGGTTATGGATCACGGCTCGCGCAGCGCTATCGCGCTCCTTGGCCGGGATGACGCTTAACAGCGTCACGCCCAGAGCCGCTCGCCCTTCAGGTTCTTGTAGAGGTCGGCAACGTATTCGCCGTACCCGTTGAACAGCACGGTGTTGCGGCGCTCGCCGGTGCCGATGTCGCGCTCCGTCGCCTGCGACCAGCGCGGATGCGAGACTTCCGGGTTCACGTTGGCCCAGAAACCGTATTCCTGACGCTGCAATTTTTCCCAGTAGCTGACCGGGCGCTTGTCGGTGAACGTCATCCGCACGATCGATTTGATCGCCTTGAAGCCGTATTTCCACGGCTGCATCAGCCGGATCGGCGCGCCGAACTGTTTATATCCCGGCTGGCCATAGACGCCGGTCACCATGAACGAAAGCTCGTTGTTCGCTTCCTCGATGGTGCAGCCTTCGACATAGGGCCAGTTGCCGTCGCTCAAGAAGCCCGGGCGTTGCTCCGGCGCCATCTTCGGATCGTTGAAGGTTTCCATCCGGATATATTTCGCGCCCGACAAAGGCTTCGCGAATTTGACGAGCTCCGACATCTGGAAGCCGGTCCAGGGAATCACCGCCGACCACGCCTCCACGCAGCGCAGGCGATAGGTGCGCTCTTCGAGCGAAGACGCAACCGCCTTGAACAGCGTATCGAAATCGACGGTCTGTTCCTTCTCGACCATGCCGTCGAACTTGATCTGCCACGGGCGGATCTGAAGCCGCTGCGCGGCCGACGCGATGTATTTGCTGGTGCCGTATTCGTAGAAGTTGTTGTAGTTGGCGGCGACCTTCTCTTCGGTCAGCACGCCGTCGAACTTGTACTTCGCGTTCTTCTTCGCGGGATAATACGAGGCGGTCGGATCGGGGAGATCGGCGGCGCGCTGCGCGCTCGCAAGTTCCGGGAAGAATGACGCCGCGGCGAGCGAAGCGCCTGCACCGAGCAACTTGCGTCGGCTGAAATAGACGCTTTCCGGGGTCGCCTGCTGTTCCGGAATTTCCCATCCGCGTTTGCGCTTGATCAGCATGATCCGTCTCCTCGTGTCGGTAACCCCACGAGAGCTAGACCGTTGCCGGCCGAAAAAGGCAACTCACGGTGCCGTGTGCGGAACCCGGCGGCTATTTCTCGTGCGAGGCGATGATGGCTTCGCCGACGCGAACGAAGCGGCAATGCGGACTGTCATGCGGCATGCTCTGGCTGCAAACCCGTGCACCTTCCAGCAGCATGAAAAGTTCGTCAGCCAGCATTTCCGGATGCTTGAGGCCGGCGTCAGCGCAGAGTTTCGCGAGGCGGTTGCGCTGCGCGTGCTTGTGTTCCTCAATCACACGGCGCGCCGGATGGTCCCTTTCGGCGAGTTCGACGGCTGCGTTTGCGAGCGCGCAACCGCGGCCTTGCGGGTCGTTCGCGTCTTTTCCGGCTGCCTCGAGCCACATGCCGAGCTGCTTGCGCGGACTGTCCGGATGCTCGCGCTGGATATGCGCCCAGAACACTTCGGACTTCCCTGCGAGACGGCGCAGGTATTCGGCGACCAGCGCGTCCTTCGACTCGAAGTGCCGGTAGAGCGTCATCTTGTTGGTGCCCGCGGCTTCCGCGATGGCGTCCACACCGACCGCCCGGATGCCCTGCCGGTAAAACAGGTCCGACGCCGCAGCGAGAATGCGCTCGCGCGGCGGCATCGCCGGGACGGGGCTCAAATCGGATTCAGCGGTTGCGGGCGAAAAACGTGGGGTCATGCCTCTTGACTCAGGTGTTACCGGTCAGTACCTATATGTTACCGATCGGTACCAAATCAAGCTCCTTCTGGTGCCGACCCCCGAATGCAAGGAGAGCCCGATGAGTCGATGCCTAGACGCTTTTAATGCACGCAGCCTGTCCGCCCGCAATAGCGAGTTGAGCATCGCTGAAGCGATGAGCGATCCGCTGATCCAGGTCCTGATGGAAGCGGACGGCGTCGATCCCGAGGCCCTCAGAAGCGAGTTCCTCCAGATCGCGGAAACCCGCGCGGAAGGACTCCACGCCTGAAGTTCCCTTACCGCGGCAACCCTCCCCCAGCCGCGGGAACAGCCGGACGGTCTCTTGCGTGCCCCCGCGGGGCCGTCCGGCAACTTTTCTCCAAAAGGATCCCGCCATGAATTTTCATGATGCCAAAGCAAACACGCTTTTTTCGCCCTACGAATTGGGTTCGCTCAAACTCAAGAACCGGTTTGTCATGTCCCCGATGACCCGCTCGCGCGCGCTCGAAGGCAGCGTGCCAAACCCGCTTGCCGCCGAATACTATGCGCAGCGCGCCGGTGCCGGACTCATCGTCACCGAAGCGACGCAGGTCAGTCCGCAAGGCGTCGGCTATGTCCGCACGCCGGGCATTCATTCCAAAGATCAGGTCGAAGGCTGGAAGAAAATCACCAGCGCCGTGCATAAAGCCGGCGGAAAGATCTTCCTCCAGCTCTGGCATGTCGGCCGCATCTCGCATTCCGACTTCCACGGCGGCGAGCCGCCGGTCGCGCCTTCTGCAATCGCAGCCACCGGCAAGACCTGGACGCCGGAAGGGCAGAAGGATTACTCGACCCCGCGTGCGCTGGACGCCTCCGAGCTTCCCGGCATCGTCGAAGATTTTCGCCGCGGCGCGCAGAATGCGAAAGACGCAGGGTTCGACGGCGTGGAAATCCACGGCGCCAATGGATACCTGCTCGACCAGTTCACGCGTGACGGCACCAACAAGCGCACCGACAATTACGGCGGCTCGCTGGAGAAGCGCCTGCGCTTCCCGCTCGAAGTCGTCGATGCGGTGGTCAGCGTCTGGGGCGCGGATCGCGTGGGCTACCGCATGTCACCCTACTTCACCGGTCACTCGATGTCGGATTCGGATCCGTTGGCTACCTTCTCCCAGCTTGCGGACGAACTGAACCGGCGCAAGCTCGGCTACATTCACGTCGTCGACTCGCCGAAGAACGCGCAACGCATCTCGCCGGTCCTGCGCGAATTGTTCGACGGCACGTATATCGTCGCGGAAGGCTTCGATGAGGCTTCCGCATCCGAAGCGATCACGCGCGGCGAAGCCGACCTCGTCGCGTTCGGCAAGCCGTTCATCTCGAACCCGGATCTTCCGGAGCGCTACAAGAACAATGCCACCGTCGCCGCGTGGGACAGCACCACATTCTATCAGGGCGGTCCGAAGGGCGACGCGCAGGGCTACACGGATTATCCGGCGCTGGCGTAGCGAAACAAAACGAATGTCGTCCCCGCGAAAGCGGGACCCATGCTCCGGGTATCGGTTACTGAGTCCCAGCGGTCATGGGTTCCGGCTCGCGCAGCGCAAGAGCGCTGCGTGACCGGGACGACATCGTTGTACTTGCCTCACTCCGCAGCCCGCCTCGCCGTCACGATCTGCTCGGCCTGCTTGCCGACGAGTTCCGCAAGATGATCGAAGCGGGACGTAAGCCCGCCGACTCCGGCGGTCGCGGAGCGCACTTCCACGATCAGGTCGCCGATCGCGGACTCGGGCAGCATCCCGCGCACGACATCCCAGCCATCCCAGCCGTCGCGCGCCTCGAAGCCGAGAATCTGCCCGCGCCGTTGCGACAGGATCGCGTTGATCTTCGCGGTTGCATCGTTCGGACAGGAGATTTCAACTTCGAAGATCGGCTCGAGCAGCACCGGCTGGCAGTTCGGCAGCGCCTCAGACATCGCGAGGCGCCC
>JAGXQU010000024.1 GCA_018335895.1 Hyphomicrobiales bacterium
GGGCAAGCCGATCACGCCCGATCACGGCGGGCCCGCGCGCCTGCTGGTGCCGCATCTGTATTTCTGGAAATCGGCGAAGTGGATCAACGCGCTGCAATTCACCGAGCGAGATACTGCCGGTTTCTGGGAAGAGCGCGGCTATCACATGTACGGCGATCCGTGGCGAGAACAGCGATACTCCGGTGACTGAATCAAATCCGTCGCCGATCCCGCCTGCGATCCGCTGGCAGAAGGTCACGATCAGCAAGATTGAAAAGCGCACGTCGCGCGTGTCGAGCTTCTTCTTCACGCCGTCGGAGCCATTCTCGTTTCGCGCGGGCCAGCATGTCGAGGTGCGTCTGACCGCGCCCGACGGCTACCGCGCGCAACGCGCCTATTCGATCGCATCCGCGCCGGAAGACTCCGGCAGCATCGAACTCGCCATCGAGAAGCTGGAGACTGGGGAAGTCTCGCCGTTCTTTCACGAGGTCGCGCAGGTGGGCGACGAGATCGAGTTGCGCGGGCCCATCGGTGGTCATTTCATCTGGGAGCATGCCGATGGCGGGCCGGTCCTTCTTGTGGGAGCCGGCTCGGGTGTCGCGCCGCTGATGTCGATGATCCGTCATCACGCGAATCAGCGATCCAGCGTACCGATGCTGCTTTTGCTTTCGTCGCGCATTCTGGAAGAGGTTATATTCCGGGATGAACTGCTCGCGCTCGACGCGAAGAAGGGCGCGTTCCAGCTCGTGCTCGCCATTACGCGCGAGACGCCGGGGCGGGAAGGCGATTTCGGCCGCCGCATCGACACGCCGATGATCGCGGAGATACTCAGGCGTCTGCCGTCCTCGCTGAAGCGCGCGTTCATCTGCGGCTCGAACCCGTTCGTTACCGTCGCGAGCGAGGCGCTGACCGGCGCGGGTGTTGCGCCGGGCTCGATCCGCACCGAACGCTACGGTCAGTAAAACTCGCTGCAATCCGTTCACTTACGATTCACCACGCGAAGCCGCGCAAGCGCTGGACTTGCCGCCGTTTATCTTTTTTCGCGGCATTCCCGAAGGTTTCTTTAAACGCTCTTCGCTAGGCTCCGTCACAACAAAAAAGAGCAGGGACGCAGGCAAACGAAAGCGATTCTTTCCGGGAGCGGAGAGAATGGCTATGCATTTGCAGCTTCCCGAAGGTCACGCGAGGAAGCTGTCCTTGGTTGATACACATTTCGGTCTCACCCGCGAAAGCGCCGCCGTTTTGCGGCCGGAAGCGGCACGGGCGGCCGAACTCGTCGCGTTGGAAGCGGTTCCCGTCGGCGCATGGGCGAGCCTTTATGCGCGCGCAGTCGAACCGAACGTTTTTTATTCTCCCGAGTGGGCGCTTGCGGTCACGCGGCATATTCCGGGCGACGAAAAGATCAGCGCACTGCTTGCATGGGATAGCCCCACGAAAAAGAAACTCATCGGGTTCCTGCCGGTCACTTCGACGTGGCGTGCGCTGAAACTCCCGTTGCCGGTGCTGGTCACTTGGCACGGCTATGCGCCGCTCAGCGTGCCCTTGCTGGATAAGGACGCTGCAGAGGAGGCGGCGGAAGGATTGCTGCAGGCGGCTCGCGAAGCGGGAGCCTTTGCGCTGCTTGTTTCCGTGCTCTCCGAGCAGGGCCCGGCCGCGCAAGCGTTGCGCAAGGCGCTCGGGAAATCGGGAGTGGCCGCGTGTACGCTTCACCGGGAGCAACGCGCTTTGCTCGATGCAACGTCCGGCGCCGAGCCGTTGCTTCAGGACGCGCTCGGCCCGAAGAAGCTGAAAGAGCTGCGCCGCCAGCGCAATCGCCTCGCTGACGACGGCGAGGTGCGTTTTTCGGTGTCGGTCTCGCCGCAACAGACGCAGGCGGCCCTCGAGCAGTTCCTGAAACTCGAAGCGGCCGGATGGAAGGGCAAGCGCGGCACCGCGCTCGGCGCGCAGCAAGGCCTTAACCGCTTCATCCGGGAAGTAGCGCGAAAGCTCAGCCCCCAGGGAAATTTCGAAGTGGCAACCCTCACACGCGGCGCGGATGCCATTGCATCCGGCATCGTCGTGCGTCACGGCAAACGCGCCTACTTCTTCAAGACGGCCTATGACGAGCGGCTGTCGAAGTGTTCGCCCGGCGTGCAACTCACGCTCGACCTGACCCGGCATCTTTGCGCGGATGAAACGCTTTCGTCGGTGGATTCAACCGCGGCCGCCGATCACCCGATGATCAACCAGGTATGGAAGGGCAGGCTCGCACTCGCGGAGACGCTGATGCCGCTCCGCGCCGGGCCATCCGCCTCAATTTTCGCCGCTGTGATTTCCGGACGCCGTGTCTTGCGCGAAGCCGCCCGCCGGATCGTGCATCGCTATCGCGCCTTCAAGGAGAAGTCGTCATGAGCCTGGTTCAGCCAGCCGACGCAAAAGCCTTCGAAAAGTTTCCGGATCTGCCGTTCCGCATCAGGCACGAGCTTGTCGGCAATCCGCTGTTGACACTGCCTGAAATCGTGAAGCTCGTGCGCGAATTGCCGCGCGATCAGATCGAGTACAGCTCCGGCAAAGCCGAGATCGGCCAGGACCCGAAGAAGGTGCAGGCGATCGATCTGCCGCCCGAGGAAGTCGTGAAGAGCATCGAAACCGCCGGCGCGTGGATGGTGCTGAAGCGTGTGGATGCGCATCCGGCTTACCGGGGTATTCTCGAACAGGCGCTGCTTTCGGTCGCCAAGGCGAGGGGACTTGCTTCGCTCGACGACGCGGGCTTCGAGGATATTCAAGGCTTCCTCTTCGTCTCGTCGCCGAATTCGACGACGCCGTTTCATACCGACGCCGAAGACAATTTCTTCGTGCAAATCCACGGCGAGAAGTTCTTCCATGTCTATGACAACCGCGATCACTCGATCGCGTCAGTCGAGGAACTCGAGGCCTCGGCGACCAAACACCGGAACATCAAGTACGATCCGAAGTTCGATGCTAGGGGTGTGGCGCACCGCCTGTTCCCGGGCGACGGCGTGTTCGTTCCCTATCAGTGGCCGCACTGGGTGCGCACCACGGACAGCTACTCGATTTCGCTCGCCATCACCTGGAAGACGAAGGCCGTGCGGCGACGCAACGATCTCTACGTCTTCAACTCGTTCCTGCGCAGCATGGGCCTGCCGCAGGCGGCGCCTGACGCGCATCCCGCGCTCGACGCATTGAAGCTCGCAATGATGCGCACGGCGAAAGCGACGGTCTCACCGCTCCGCAAAAGCGAAGGCATGCGCCGCGTGCTGCGCCGTCTCGTGCTCGGCAAGAACGCGAACTACTATTACAACGACAAGAAGCAGAAAGAAGCGGCCTGATCCTTCCTCAGAGGCTGCAACACAAGAAGGGCGCGGCAGAAGCCGCGCCCTTTTCGTTCTCTTTCGTCACTTCGGCTGCGGCACGATGCGGATGTAAGGCTTCGGCGATTTCCAGCCGGCGGGGTAGGTCTTCTTCGCGTCGTCGTCGGAGACCGAGCCCGCGATGATGACGTCGTCGCCATGCTTCCAGTCCACCGGGGTCGCGACCTTGTGTTTCGCGGTCAACTGAAGCGAGTCGAGCACGCGCAGCACCTCGTCGAAGTTGCGGCCTGTAGTCATCGGATAGGCGATCATCAGCTTGATCTGCTTGTCCGGGCCGATGATGTAGACGTTGCGCACGGTCTGGTTGAGGGCAGGGGTGCGGCCTTCGGAAGTGTCGCCGGCATTGCCCGGCAACATGCCCCAGGCCTTCGAGATCGAGAGGTCGGTGTCGCCGATCATCGGGAAGTTCGGCTTCGCGCCCTGGGTCTCTTCGATGTCCTTCGCCCATTCGCTGTGGCGATCTACCGGATCGACCGAGAGGCCGATGATCTTGGTGTTGCGCTTGTCGAATTCGGGCTTGAGCTTCGCCATGCGGCCGAGTTCGGTGGTGCAGACCGGCGTGAAATCCTTGGGGTGCGAGAACAGCACGGCCCATTTGTCGCCAATCCAGTCGTGGAATTTGATTTTGCCTTCTGTGGTCTGCGCCTCGAAGTCGGGCGCCTTGTCGCCAATGCTAACGGCCATGGCTGGTCTCCCTTGGTCAGCTTCTGAAAATCGGGTCCCTCGGGGCGTAAAACTCTCGCGCAGGAGGGGTTCCGGTCATATAGGGATATTCACAGGCAATTTCCAGATATAAGATCATTACACGTAAAAGTGACGGGAATTAGCTTGTACATGAGGCTCTCGGGCAGCTTCCGGCCCGGCAGGAGCTGAACTAGGCTTTTCTTGGCGTCCAGAGCGACGCCAGGGGGAAGTCATGAATCGCTTTTCAGTTTCTCTAATTTTGATCGCCGCCGTTTCGATTTTCTCGCCGGCTGCCGGCAGCGCACATGATTTCAGTGCGCCTCTACAGATGACGCCCCGGCCGCAATTGGCTCAGCAGCAGGATTGCCCGAATTGCGCGCGGCTGCCGCAAGCGGAATGCGTCACCTGCAACATGCAATTCGGCTGGACCAAGCAGCAGTCGATCGGCTGGTGTTCTCGTAAAGCGCATTGCCGCAGGAGTTAAGAACGAAAACGCCGCCCGGAGGGGCGGCGTTTTCTCATTCCAGCGGCGGCAGCGATTTCTCGATCGCAGCGCGGTTCTTCTCGTGCCAAGGCGGCAGCTTCAGCGAGGTGCCGAGGCGCTCCTTTGGCTCGTCCCAGGTGAAGCCGGGATTGTCGGTCGCGATCTCGAACAGGATGCCGCCGGGCTCGCGGAAATAGACCGAGTGGAAATACATCCGGTCGATCTGCTCGGTGGTGTCGATGCAGAGTACGTTCTGGATGCGGTTTGCGATTTCCATTTCGTCGGCGTCGTTCGCGGCGCGGAAGGCGACATGGTGAAGGGTGGCGGCCCCCTGCGAACCACGCGGCTGTTCCTTGTCGATCACGATGTCGATATGCGCGCCGATGTCGGCCGAGCCGAGATAGCGCTGACGCTCGCCGTCCTTGCCGCCGTCCGCGTAGCCGAATCCGTCTTTCAGGACTTCGCCCGTGCGCGTGCCGTTGTGGGGCCGCAGCGTGATGCCGGAGAATCCGCGCACCGCGTGCTCGACCGACACCGGGCCATCGGCCCAAGCCGGTGCATTCGCTGCGCTCGAAGTTTCGACCAGTTCGATTTTCATGCCTTCGAGATCGGCGAGCGAAATCATCTTGTCTCCGAAGCGCTCGCTCTCGGCCGTAGCGAAACCTTCCGCGTCGAGGCGTTTCTTCCAGAACGGGAGCGAGCCTTTCGGGATCGCGTAGGCGACTTCGACGGCCTGACCCGTGCCCTGCCGTCCCGGCTTTACCCCGTCCCAGAGAAAAAAGGTGAGCGCGGAGCCGGGCGCGCCCGTCTCGTTGCCGTAATAAAGGTGCCACGCGCTCGGGTCGTCGAAATTGACGGTGCGCTTCACGAAGCGAAGGCCAAGCGTCTTCGTATAGAAGCCGAAATTCTGCTTCGCGCTTCCAGTGATCCCTGTGATGTGATGAATGCCAGTGCTTTTCGCCATGACACCTCCTGTGCCGGTGATTGTCACCGATATGGAGCCCGCCGCCATCCTACAGAAGTGCTGCAAATGGGGATTGCGGTGACGCATTCGGGCAACACCCAGCCGCCATTACGCCTTTGACGAAAGTTTGAGCGGCTTCAGACGCGCTTCATTAAACTCTTGGAAACCATAAGGGCCCGAGACTTCACCCCGGAATTTGTAGCGTTTTGGGGTCACGATGGAGCAGTTTCGACAAGCCGCCAAGCGTATCGACGCTTCCGACGTCGTTTCGCTTCTGCGTGAGGTCTATCCCGAGGGCGTGCGCGGCCGGAACGAGGCCGAGGCGCTGATCGCCTTCGATCGCGAGTTCACCGATCCGGCTCCGGAATGGCGCGGCTTCATGGCGGAAGCGGTAGCCGATCACCTGTTGCGCCGCTCGCAGCCGCTCGGCATCGTGACGGCTGAAAAAGCGAACTGGCTGATCCGTGCGATCGCGCCCGCGGGCAAGATTTCCACGCGCGGCGGCTTCGAAACGCTCTTTCGCACCATCGAACAGGCTGCCGAAATTCCGGTTTCGCTCTCTGTGTTCGCGATCCGGACGCTGTCCGCTCTCGCGGGCGGCGATATGGAAAAGCCGCTCGACGCGCGCGACGTGACCCGCCTCCGCCGGATCCTCGAAGCCGGGACCGGGCCGGTTACAGCGGAGGAAGCCGAAGCGCTGTTCGACATGCACGACGCGTTCGCAGGCAGAAGCAATCATGGCTCGTTCGACGATCTGTTCTTCCGCGCGATTACGAATTATCTCCTGAGGGCGTCGCGCCGCGACACACTTCCGCGCAAGGAGGCGCTGTCGCGCGAGCCGAGGCGTGACGCCGGCAAGGATATCGAAGCCGAATGCGCCGCCTGGCTTGCGACGCGCATCATGCGTGACGGCCGGCCGACCTTCGCGGAGCGCGCGTTGCTTACGCTGATTGACAACGGCGCGGAACCCGATGGACCGCCGCTGCGTTCGTCCCGGGCAGCCTGAACTTCCTTCCATCCTGATTTCAGGCTTACTCCCGTGATCGCGTCGCGGAGCAGATTAATTCGCCCGGAGCCGCTGTCTTGGATTTCAATTTCTTTCAGGAGTTCGATCTCGTCCGCCGCCTGATGGTGGCGGCATTGATCGGTCTGCTGGTAGGCGTGGAGCGCGGGTGGCGCGAGCGCAATGCACGCGGAGGCACGCGCACCGCAGGCATCCGCACATTCACGCTGATCGGGCTGCTTGCCGGAGTTACCGGGCTGATCGCTCGAAGTCTCGAAGATAAAGCCGCAAGCGCGATTCTGGTCGCCGGCGCATTCCTGGTGGTCGCGGTACTGTTCGCCTGGTATCGCATGCGCGAGAACATCGCGGACAAGAATTTCGGCTTTACGACCGTCGTTGCCGCCATGACGACGTTCCTGCTCGGCGTCTATGCGCTGCTCGGCGATGCCAATATCGCCGCTGCGGCAGGCGTCGCAATGATGGTCGTGCTGCTCACGCGCGAGCAACTGCACGGCTTGCTCGCGAAGGTAACATGGGCGGAGCTGCGCGCCGCCGTCATTCTTCTCGCGATGACGTTTCTGGCCTTGCCCTTCATCCCCGATCAAAACTTCGGGCCTTACGGCGGCATCAATCCGCGGCAGGTGTGGCTGCTTGCGGTCGTGCTCGCGGCCGTTTCGTTCCTCGGTTATGTCGCCGTGAAGACGATGGGCAGAAGGGAAGGGACGCTGGTTTCTTCCGCGGCAGGTGGGCTCGTCTCTTCGACTGCGGTGACACTCGCCGCGTCGCGCGCTGCCGCAAACGACAGGCGCGGACTCCGCTTTCATGCGGCCAGCATCGCGATCGCGACCGCGATCTCGCTCGGCAAGACATTCATTCTCGTATCCGCGCTGAACGGCACGGTAGGCGCTCTGGTGGCGGCGCCGCTCGTCAGTGCCGCGCTCGCGGCTTTATCGGTCGGGCTTCTCTTTGCGCTCCGCGGTTCCAAAAGACGGGCGAAAGAATCCTTCGAACTCCGCAACCCGTTCTCGCTCAAGGAAACGCTACTGCTTGCGGGATTGATCGCAGCCGTGACCTTCGCGGTGGAAGCGTTCTCGGCCTGGTTCGGTACTGCGGGCGGGCTTATTACTGCGCTCGTCTCCGGTACGGTTGATGCCGACGCGGCTGCCGTTTCGCTGGCCAGGATCGGGGGCGGATCGCTGCCGCCTGCAACGGCGGCACTGGGCATCGTGCTTGCGGTTACTGCCAACAATCTGTTCAAGTTTTCGATCGGAGCCGGTGCTGCGGGGCGCGGATTTGCGGCCTATGCGTTGGCCGCAATCGGCATACCCGTTGCCGTACTCTTGAGCGTCGCTTGCGGCGTGCTCGTCTGGCAGGGCGGGCTTGAAGCGTTGTCCCTCAAGGCCAAGTGACGCTTGAACCGCAAGAGACGCTTGGCTGATTGACAAAGATTATATTGCGCCGCAAACCAGTACACAGGGTTTGCGTCAATCCGGGCCGGGCATGTTCAAGAAAATTCTGATCGCCAACCGCGGCGAGATCGCGTGCCGTGTCATCAAGACCGCGAGGCGCATGGGCATTGCGACGGTCGCCGTCTATTCGGACGCCGACAAGGACGCGTTGCACGTCGAGATGGCCGACGAGGCGGTCCACATCGGCCCGCCGCCGGCCGCCCAGTCCTATCTGGTGATCGATAAGATCATCGAAGCCTGCAAGCAGACCGGCGCGGAAGCGGTGCACCCGGGCTATGGCTTTCTTTCCGAGCGCGCGGCGTTCGCGGAAGCGCTCAAGAAGGCGAAGATCACTTTTATCGGCCCGAATGTCCGCGCCATCGAGGCGATGGGCGACAAGATCGAGTCGAAGAAGGCGGCGTCCGCCGCCAAGGTTTCGACCGTTCCCGGCTTTCTCGGCGTGATCGAAGACGCCAAGCATGCAGTCAAGATCGCCGACGAGATCGGCTATCCGGTGATGATCAAGGCCTCCGCCGGCGGCGGCGGCAAGGGCATGCGCATCGCGAACTCGAAGGCGGAAGTTGCGGACGGCTTCGAGCGTGCGAAGTCCGAGGCGAAATCTTCGTTCGGCGACGACCGCGTCTTCATCGAGAAATTCATCGTCAATCCGCGCCATATCGAAATCCAGGTGCTCGGCGACAAGCACGGCAACGTAATCTATCTCGGCGAGCGCGAATGCTCGATCCAGCGTCGCAACCAGAAGGTGGTCGAAGAGGCGCCGTCGCCGCTGCTCGATGAAGCGACCCGCAAGAAGATGGGCGAGCAGGCGGTGGCTTTGGCAAAAGCCGTCGACTACGACACCGCGGGCACCGTCGAGTTCGTGGCGGGACAGGACCGTTCGTTCTACTTCCTGGAGATGAACACGCGGCTTCAGGTCGAACATCCTGTGACCGAAATGGTCACCGGCATCGATCTCGTCGAGCAGATGATCCGCGTTGCCGCGGGGGAGAAGCTCTCGATCAAGCAGAGCGACGTGAAGCTCAACGGCTGGGCGGTGGAAAGCCGTATCTATGCCGAAGATCCTTATCGCGGCTTCCTGCCGTCGATCGGACGGCTCTCACGCTATCGTCCGCCGGCGGAAGGCCGCATGGGCGCCGCGACGGTGCGCAACGACACCGGCGTATTCGAAGGCGGCGAGATTTCGATGTTCTACGATCCGATGATCGCCAAGCTCGTCACGCATGCGCCGACGCGCATCGAGGCGATCGACGCGCAGGCCAAGGCGCTCGACGAATTCGTGGTCGATGGCGTCGGGCACAACATTCCGTTTCTTGCAGCGCTCATGCAGCACGAACGCTGGCGGACCGGCGCGCTTTCGACTGGTTTCATCGCGGAAGAATATCCGGACGGCTTCAAGGGTGTCGCGCCGATAGGCGAGGTCGCGATCGTGATCGCGGCCGCCGCTGCGGCGATCGATCACGTACTCGGCGAACGCAAGCGCCGCATTTCGGGTCAGATGATGGGCAGGCTGGTGCAGCGCGACCGCCGCCGCGCCGTCTGGCTCAATGCCGCCGAATATCCGCTCGACGTGTTCCGGAACGGTGATGCCATTCAGGTGAACTTCCTTGCAGATGGCGAGACCACGCATTTCGTGAAGCTGAAATCCGACTGGAAGCCGGGCATGGCTGTCTGGACCGGCACTGTCGATAATCAGGCCGTTGCCGTGCAGGTGAGGCCGGTGGCGAACGGCTTCCGTCTTTCCTTCCGCGGTGCGCAGGTCACGGCTTACGTTTACACCGAAGCCGAAGCGGCGGCGGCGAAGCTTATGCCGGTCAAGCAAACCGGAAACTCGGGCAAGGTCGTGCTTTGCCCGATGCCGGGGCTCGTGGTGTCCATCGCGGTGAAGGAAGGGCAGGAAGTGCAGGCCGGCGACCAGCTCGCCATCGTCGAAGCCATGAAGATGGAAAACGTGATCCGGGCCGAGCGGGACGCGACGATCAAGAAGATCGCGGTGAAGCCGGGTGACAGTCTCGCCGTCGACGCGGTCATTCTGGAATTCGCGTGATGCGATGAACCTCTTCGATCTTCTCTTTTCTCCGAAAGGGACGATCGAGCCAAAGCCTTTCGCGCTCGTGGTCGTCGGCGTCTATCTCATCAATATCGTTGCGGGCTCGACATTCGACGGCCAGTTCATCATGCGCGCGGGCATCTGGCCCTATCTCGGTTTGCAAATGCTGCTCACCTGGATTTGGTTCGCCGCCCATTCGAAGCGGCTGCGCGACGCGGGCAAAGGCAGCACGGTCGCCTTCATCCTCGCGTTTCTCTATCTCGCCGGCATCATCGCGATGATCAGTTTCGCCGCCGGCTCGGCCGCGGCGGTGACACAGGCGGCCGAGCCCTCGCAGCAGCTAAGCGGCTCGCTGATCGGCGTCCTGATCGCGATCCTTTTCATTCACACGCTTCTGACCGGTGATCCGGTTCTGATCGTCGGATTTTTCATCCTGTTGATCGGTCTTCCGTTCATCTTCGCGCTCATCGTCGCGATCTATTCGATCGTGACCGGCGCGCGTCCCGGCATTTCGGAGGACGCCGCTCCCGCACACCCGCAACAGCAGATTTCCCCGTCGTGACCTCGCGTCTCTATTTTGCCTATGGCTCGAACATGGACCGGGCGCACATGGCGCGGCTCTGTCCGCAGGCTGAGCCTTATGGTGTGGCAGCGCTTCGGTCCTACAAGTATGTGATGGCTGCCTCAGGCTTTGCGACAGTCATCCCCTGGCCGGGATCGTTCGTCCATGGCGTGCTCTGGAAAGTGGGGCCGAAGGAAATCGCGGCACTCGATCGTTATGAAGACGTCGCGGGCGGGCTCTACCGGGCGGTGCATTTGCCGGTGAAGTACAATGACCGGCTTTTGCGCGCCCTGATTTATCTCGCAAGCGGTGACAAAACCGGCGTGACGCCGCCGGGCTACATCGAAAAGATAGTGCAAGCGGCGAAGGACTGGAACTTTCCGGCCGGCTACGTTGAGCATCTTGCAAAGCAAAGTGCGGCCGGCGCGAAGCGCATGCGATGAGAAAACTCGTCCGTCTCAGGATCACAGGCAGGGTGCAGGGCGTTGGCTACCGCGCTTTTGTCGAAGCGCAGGCCGAACGGCTTAAGCTCGAAGGTTGGGTGCGGAACCGCCGTGACGGAACCGTGGAAGCGGTGGTCTTCGGTTCTTCGGAGTCGGTGGAAACGCTCTTTCGTGCGTGCCGCGAAGGACCCTCGGCATCGCGCGTCACGGCAATCGATGCCACTGGAGCAAGCGAAGCGGAGCTCTCGCAGAAGCCCTCCCACGAGAAATTCGCGGTATTGCCTACGGTTTGAGCGGAACCACGGGTGTTATGAGACGTTGCCCGCAAGAATGCGAGGCCTCTGATGAACAAGCGACAGCAACCGCCGCAAAAACAAAAGCACCAGCCGGGCCGCGAGCACGAGATGACACCGTTGCCCGACTACGAACCGAAAACCCGCGGTTCCGGACGATTGAAGAATAAAGTCGTGCTGATTACCGGCGGCGACTCGGGCATCGGTCGCGCGGTGGCGGTGGCCATGGCGCGCGAAGGCGCGGATGTCGCCTTCGGCTATCTCGACGAGAAGAAAGACGCTGCCGAGACCATCAAGCTCGTCGAAGAAGAAGATCGCAAGGCGCTGTCGCTTGCAGGCGATATCGGCGACGAAAAATTCTGCAAGAAGCTGATCGACGCCACGGTCAAAAAATTCGGCCGGCTCGACATTCTCGTCAATAACGCTGCTGAGCAGCATGAAGTCGACAGTCCCGAAGAGCTCACGGAGAAGCAGATCGACCGCACCTTCAGGACGAACATTTACAGCTTTTTCTTCATGGTGAAGCATGCACTTCCGCACATGAAAAAAGGGGCGTCGATCATCAACACAGCTTCGATTACGGCCTACAAGGGACACAAGACTCTGCTCGATTACTCCGCCACTAAGGGCGCGATCGTCACCTTTACCCGCTCGCTCTCCGAGAACTTGCTGGAGCGGGAAATCCGCGTGAATGCGGTCGCACCGGGACCGATCTGGACGCCACTCATCCCGGCGTCCTTCAGTGCGAGCAAAACCGCGAAACACGGCGCGAGCGCGCCGATGGAGCGGGCAGGGCAGCCCAACGAAGTAGCCCCCGCGTACGTGTTTCTCGCGAGCAGCGAGGCCTCCTACATCACCGGACAGGTGATCCATGTGAACGGGGGGACCATCGTCAATGGCTAACAATCCCAAAAGACTGCTCCACGATCCCTCGGGCGAAGTAACGCCGGAGCGCAAACCGAATGCCGAAGGCAGACGCAAAACGCCTGCCGAACACCTGATTCATCGGGATGCGGAAAGCGACCCGCGCCTTGGCGAACGGCGGCCGCATTCGGATGCGCGGGAGACATCGGACGGCTCGCTCGTTCGCGACGACGAGCGCGACTATCGCAACACAGACGAAGTTTAGGGAAAGACCTCGCCGAATTTCGCACGCAAGGCGCGATCGACGTCATCCATGCCCACGACAATCCCCAGATCGGATAGCGATGTCACACCATAACGCTGCTCGGAAATCCCGCAGGGCATGATCGCGGAAAAATGCGAAAGGTCCGGCGAGACGTTCAGGCTCACGCCGTGGAAGGTCACGCCCTTGCGGACACGGATGCCGAGTGCCGCGATCTTGTCCTCGTAGCCATCGCCTTTTTCGGGCCTTGCAACCCAGACGCCGATGCGCCCCTCTCGCCGTCCCGCTGTCACGCCGAAAACAGCGAGCGTGCGGATCAGCCACTCTTCGAGGTCAAAGACGAATTTGCGGACGTCGCCGCCGCGCGCCTTCAGGTCCACCATCACGTAGCCGACCCGTTGGCCCGGGCCGTGATAGGTGTAGCGCCCACCGCGTCCGGTTTTGAAGACGGGAAAGCGGTCCGAAACGAGAAGCTCGCCTTCGCCCGCGCTGGTGCCTGCGGTGATGAGCGGCGGGTGTTCCAAGAGCCAGACGAGTTCGCGTTCGCTCCGCTCCGCAATCGAGGCCGCGCGCGCTTCCATCCGCGCCAGCGCGGTCTCGTAGCCGACCGGGGCCTCTGAAACCTGCCACTCGGGCGGCGCAGGAAAGCCCGCCGGGGATGAAGAATCCACGGCCACGACCGTTGTTAACGTCTCGCTAACCATAGTTGTGCAGATTTTACCGGGCTTTGTGAGGGGGAACAGTCTTGGCCAAGATCGACGACGTCCAGTGCGACATATCGGTGATGCTGGGCGAATCCATGGTCCCCATCCACCAGCTCCTGCGCATGGGCCGCGGCGCCATCATCGAATTGACCGCCACGGAAGACGACGAAGTCACGATTCTGGCCAATAACATGCCTGTCGCCAAGGGCATCGTGGTGGTCGAAGGCAGCGCCATCGCGGTTTCCGTGACCCGCCTTTTGCCGCGTCCGGCCACCCTGCGCTAATTCACTCAATCGGGCTTGAGGGTGCGGGGGCGATTTGTTAAGCCCTCGCGGCTTGGTTCCTGCGGTCGTGGCGGAATTGGTAGACGCACTACCTTGAGGTGGTAGCGGGTAACACCGTGAAGGTTCGAGTCCTTTCGACCGCACCAAGTCTTCGAACGATCAGACGGCCCGCGGCGCGGCAGATCGCGCAGAGCGGGCCGTTTGCGTCTCAAGAGCCTGCTGCCTAGAAGCAAGCATCAGCGCAGCCCCGTAAAAAGGAGATTCGCCGTCATGCCCGAGGCCGAAAGCCCCGCCGGCAGCCGCGATGCCGATCTCCTCTTGCCGCTCCGTGACGAGGAAGGGCAGGTCTCCGCGGATTTCCTCAGTGCGATTTCCCGCTCGGTCGCGACCTCCGACGCCCCCCAGGTGCGGGCCCTCGCGGGCGATCTGCATGAGGCCGATCTCGGCGACCTGATCGAGGCGCTTCCCGCCGATCAGCGCGCAAAGCTCGTCGCACTCCTCGGCACCGACTTCGAC
Organism: Hyphomicrobiales bacterium; assembly: GCA_018335895.1. Taxonomy (GTDB): domain Bacteria; phylum Pseudomonadota; class Alphaproteobacteria; order Rhizobiales; family Xanthobacteraceae. The sequence continues at coordinate 13,930 of JAGXQU010000024.1, forward strand.
TTTACGGCGCTGACCGAAGTCGACGACATCGTCCGCGAAGAAATCCTGGAAGAACTTTCCAACGAGGCCGTCGCCGAGGGCGTGCGCGAGCTCGATTCGGACGACGCCGTCCGGATTCTCGAGGACCTTCCCGAAGAAGATAAAGCCGAGATTCTCGAGCAACTGCCGGAAGACGAACGGCAGGAACTCGAGCGCGGGCTCGAGTATCCAGAAGAGTCCGCGGGCCGCCGCATGCAGACGGATTTCGTCGCCGTGCCGCCGGACTGGACAGTGGGCCGGACGATCGATTACGCGCGCGAGGATTCCGATCTGCCGGACGACTTCTATGCCATCTTCGTCATCGACGAGGATCGCCGTTTCGTCGGTGCGGTGCCGCTCGACAAGCTCCTGCGTTCTCAGCGCCCGGTGAAGATCTCGGAAATCATGGCGCATGACTGGCATGTGGTGCAGGCCGCCGCCGACCAGGAAGAAGCCGCGCGCACGTTCGAGCGCTACAATCTGGTCTCGGCTCCTGTCGTGGACGAGGACGGCAGGCTCGTCGGTGTACTTACCGTCGACGATGTCGTCGACGTCATCGAGGAAGAGGCAGCCGAAGACATCAAGGCGCTCGGCGGCGTCGCGCGCGACGAAGAAATCTCCGACTCGGTGCTCTATACCGCGCGCTCGCGGCTGCCCTGGCTCGTCATCAATCTCGCTATGGCGTTTTCTTCCGCCGCCGTGATCGGCTATTTTGCGACCTCGATCGCGCAGATGGTGGCGCTTGCGGTGTTGATGCCGATTGTCGCTTCCATCGGCGGCAATGCCGCGACGCAGGCCATGACCGTCACGGTACGCGCGATCGCAACGCGGGAACTGACCGAACGCAATACACGGCGCATCACCTTTCGCGAACTGGGCGTCGGCTTCCTGAACGGCATCGCGGTCGCGGTGCTCTTGGGAACTGCGGCCGGGTTCTGGTTCGACAATCTTTATTTGGGTGTGGTCATCGCCGCTGCCTTGATCTTCAGCATGTGCGGGGCCGGGCTCGCCGGCATGCTCATTCCGCTTGCCTTGCAGCGGGCCGGTTACGACCCGGCAGTGGCATCGGCGGTCTTCGTCACCACGACGACCGACATTCTGAGCTTTTTCTCCTTTCTCGGCTTCGCAACCTGGTGGTTCCGGCTCGGATAAGCGCCAATTAACCGGGGCTTAACCAATGAAGCTTTTTTGCAGCCTTCGCTGACCGCGCATTAATTGCGGCTGACGTAGCGTCTTCCCCAAGAAGAACGTGAGAGTCATGGGGAAGCTCTTCGATAAACGCTGGCTCGGCGATCAACTGGTTGCCGTCGTCGGTCTGCTCGTAGCCGCGGCAATGGCCGCGCTACTCGGCGTCGTCATGCTCGTAGCCGAGCGCGTCGATGAGAGCGCGAGTGCGCGCGAGCGCGAGCTGATGCAGGCCGCCGTCCTCGGTCTCAAGCAGAAAATCAAGAGCGACCTCGGCAGCTTTGCCTTGCCGGATAGCGGCCTCGAAAGGCCGTCGGACGAGCGGTCGCGCTGGCTGCATCGCCACTTCGGCGCAAGGCTCTATCAGGGCGGCCGTTATAACGAAGCCCATATCATCAACCCATTGGGCCAGACGCTTTATTCGTCGCTCAACGGCTCGCTCGTGCAGAAACAAGATAGCGAAGGTATAGATCAGAGGCTGCTGTCGCTCGTTGCGTTAGTGCGCGCCAACTTCGAACACGCGAACGTAATCAAGAAACTTCTGGCCGCCGACGCCGGGGAGCGCCCGCCGCCGCCAACTTCGGTCTTTCGCGCGGAGTTCGTCCGGGTCAATGGTCAACCGGCGATAGCGGCAGTAGTCGCCAATGCGCCGGTATTCGCCCGCAGCGAAGAGCGCATCTACTCGCCGCCGCTCGTCGCCGTCGTGAGCTATTTCGATCAGCAATCGATCGACGAATTGCAGTCCGATGTTTCGGTGACCGGATTGCGGTTCAGCGAGACGGCGGCTCATACGAAAGAAGAAACCGGTATATCTGTCAGTATGGACGACGGCAGCGCGCCGCTGATGCTGTTCTGGCACGCAACGCGCCCCGGCACCGCGATCCTGGAACGCATTGCGCCGGCGCTGGGCGCGATCACGCTCTTTTTCGGATTTGTGACTTTGATCGTCCTGCGTACGATGCGCGCCTCGACCCAGGAACTGGCGGTGAGCGAGCGCCGCGCGGTGGAAATGGCCTATCGCGATCCGCTGACCGGGCTTGCGAACCGCCTGCGCCTGGTCGAAACGCTGCGGGAGCAAATTCCTGCGCTCGCGCCGGGGCAGAAACTTGCGCTCTTCTTCCTCGATCTCGACGGCTTCAAAGATATCAACGATACGCTCGGGCATCCGGTCGGCGATGAACTGCTCGCCATGGTCGGCGAGCGGCTCGAAGGCATTCTAGGCTCGAAGGGCATGACCGTACGCTTCGGCGGCGACGAGTTTGCGTTGCTCGCGCCGATCTCCCAGACCGACGAGATCGGGCGGATTGCCGAACGCATTATCGAAACGGTACGCCAGCCCGTGATTGCCGGCGAACACGTCCTCAACGTGGGTGGTTCGCTCGGCATCTCGCTTGCGCCGGAGCACGGCCGCGAGCCCGAAGAACTGCTGCGCAGGGCCGACATTGCCCTTTATCGTGCGAAGTCGGATGGCCGCGGCACGCATCGCGTGTTCGATCCCTCGGACGAAGTCGTTCTGCAAAGCCGCCGCGCGATCGAGCGCGATATCGAGCGCGCGATGTGGCACGACGAGTTTTTCACCGTCTATCAGCCGCTCTTTTCGGCCGATGGCGAACGCATCGAAGGCGTGGAAACGCTGGTGCGCTGGCAGCATCCGGAACGCGGCATGGTGCCGCCCGGCGATTTCATCCATGTCGCAGAGAAATCCGGTCTGATCGTCAAGCTCGACGAATGGGTGCTGCGCAAGGCGTGCGAGCACGCGAAGCAATGGCCCGACATTTCGGTCGCAGTGAATATGTCGCCGTCGAACTTCCGCCATTGCAATCTCGCCGAGCGCGTGAAGCGGGTGGTGGAGGAGACCGGGTTCGATCCCCGGCGTCTCGAGATCGAGATCACCGAAGGCATGCTGCTGAATGCGAATGACGACGTGCTGTTCGATTTGCAGGAACTGCGCGAGTTTGGAATCCGCTTCGCGATTGACGATTTCGGCACCGGCTATTCGTCGCTGGGCTATCTCGGCAGTTTTCCGATCGACAAAATCAAGATCGACCAGAGCTTCGTGCAGAATCTGGGCGTGAAGGAAGATGCCGCCGCCATTGTCGAATGCGTCGCGCGGCTCGGCCGTGCGCTGGGCCTGTCGGTCACAGCGGAAGGCGTCGAGACCGCGGCGCAGCATCGCTTCGTGCGCGCTGCGGGCTGCCAGCAGGTGCAGGGCTATCTGTTGTCGAAGCCGCTGCGGCCGGCGGAAATCACGGAACTCATGTGCAAACCCGCAGCTGAACTGCAACGGGCGTAACTGCTATGGGTAATGGCCGGGCTTGTCCCGGCCATTACGCCTTAACACTCTTGAGATGTAGCAAAGACGTGGACACCCGGCTCAGTGCCGGGCATGACGAGTTTATCGTCTTACTCCACAATCAAGGCTGATGCGGCTGCCCGCAACGAAGCGTCGCGCCGTCCCGCAATCAGGCTCTGTCCGAACACGAAGGCATAGAACAGAAACGCTTTCGCTTCGGCTTCGGAACTCTTGCTGCCGAGTTTTGCGAACAGCGCCGAAACCCGCGCAAGACGCTCGCCGTCTACCATGGCGACCGCATCCGCAGCCCTGCTGTCGGATCGAGCTAGCGAGCGGATCGAAAGCTCGATCGCCAGACCCTGTGCGTTCGGCCCGCGGGCATAGAGGTCGATCAGCCGGTAGAGCAGGGCGCGCGGATCGGCGTCGTCTGCCGTCTCGTGACGGATGGCGCGCACGCGGCCCTCGGCCCAGCGCACGAACATCGCCGCGAACAACGCGTCGCGGTCGGCGAAGTGCCAATAGAAGCTGCCCTTGGTAACGCCGAGCGTCGCCGCGGTGGGCTCTACGCGCACGCCATCCCAGCCGTGCGCCGCGAGCTCCGCGAAGGCAGCGGCAATCCAGGCGCGCTTGTCGAGACGCGGCAGCTTTTTCACGCGGGCGGTCTGGGGCATGGCTCCGGTCTAGCCGTTTGACGGGTAAAATACCATACGCTACCGTATGGTGACAAAACGATAAGAAACGGTGTCACAAGGAGGAAGGCCGATGACGGGCGCAAGCCCGCGCGACGGCGTTGCGCGCTTCGAGCCGCGCAATCCGGCGTGGGAAAAGAAGTCGCGCGAGATTTTCGAGCGCCAGAGCTTCATGCGCATGCTCGGCGTGCGCATCAGCGCGTTGTCGCCGGGCTTTTGCGAACTCGAACTGCCGTATCGCGAAGACCTCTGCCAGCAGAACGTCTATGTGCACGGCGGCGCGATCACTTCGATCGCGGACACTTCTTGCGGGATCGCGTCTTCGACCCTGCTCGCGCCGGAAGCCGGTATTCTCTCGGTCGAATTCAAGTACAACATGATGGCGCCTGCGGCCGGCGAGCGCTTCATCGCGCGCGGCCGCGTGATTCGTCCGGGCCGTACGCTGACGATCGCGGAAAGCGCAGTCTTCGCGGTGAAGAACGGCGTCGAGACCGAGATCGGGCGCATGCTCGCCACCATGATGTTTCTGGAAGGCAAGGGTGCGATGCAGGGGGCGGCTGCATGAGCGGACAGACCACTTATTTCGGCGCGGTCTATCCGCGCGAGACCGACCACATGGGGCACATGAACGTCGCCTTCTATGTGCAGAAGTTCGATGCCGCGACCTGGAACTTCTTCTTTAACATTGGCGTGACGCCTTCGATGCTCAAGGAGCCTTCGGTCGGGCTCGCCGCTGTCGAGCAGGTGCTGAACTACAAGAAAGAGCTGATGCCGGGAGACCTCGTCGAGATCCGAACGCGGATTCTCGACCTCTCCGAGAAGAAGGTGCGTTTCCGCCATGAGATGATTCACCGCGAGAGCGGGATGGTGGCGGCGACCTGCGAATTTTTGAGTGTCTGCTACGACCGTAACGCGCACAAGTCGCGCGCTTTCCCGAAAGAAGTGCTGGAAAAAGCGCGCGCCGCGTTGGACGCCGCGCAAGGAGTATGACGATGATCCCCAATCGCGCCCCCGGTCTGGATTTCGCGCTCGGTGAGACCGCCGACATGTTGCGGCAGACGGCGCTCTCTTTCGCGCAGAAGGAAATCGCGCCGCGTGCGGCGGAAATCGACGCAACCAATACGTTTCCGCGCGATCTGTGGCCGAAGCTCGGCGATCTCGGCCTGCTCGGGATCACGGTGGAAGAAGAATTCGGCGGCTCGGGTCTCGGCTACCTCGAGCATTGCGTCGCGATGGAAGAAATCAGCCGCGCGTCGGCGTCGGTAGGACTTTCTTACGGCGCCCATTCCAATCTCTGCGTGAACCAGATCCGCAAGAATGCGAACGACAACCAGAAGAAAAAATATCTGCCGAAGCTGATTTCCGGTGAGCACGTCGGCGCGCTTGCGATGTCGGAGCCGGGCGCGGGCTCGGACGTTGTCGGCATGAAGACGCGGGCCGACAAGAAGGGCGACCGCTATGTGCTGAACGGCAACAAGATGTGGATCACGAATGGGCCCGAAGCTGACACGCTCATCGTCTATGCGAAGACCGATCCGAACGCCGGACCGCGCGGTATTTCCGCATTCCTGATCGAGAAGGGGATGAAAGGATTTTCGACAGCGCAGAAACTCGACAAGCTCGGTATGCGCGGTTCGGATACCTGCGAACTCGTGTTTCAGGATTGCGAGGTACCCGAGGAGAATATCGTCGGCGGGCTGAACGAGGGGGTGCGCGTGTTGATGTCGGGACTCGACTATGAGCGTGCGGTGCTCGCTGCCGGTTCGACCGGCATCATGCAGGCCTGCATCGACGCAGTGATCCCGTATCTGCACGAGCGCAAGCAGTTCGGTCAGCCGATCGGCACGTTCCAGATCATGCAGGCGAAGCTCGCGGACATGTATGTCACGATGAATGCCGCCAAAGCGTATGTGTATTCGGTGGCACGGGCCTGCGACCGCGGCGAGACCACGAGGGAGGACGCAGCAGGTGCGATCCTGTTTGCTGCCGAAAACGCGACCAAGGTCGCGCTCGACGCGATCCAGTGCCTCGGCGGCAACGGCTATATCAACGATTACCCGACGGGGCGGCTTCTGCGCGACGCCAAGCTCTACGAAATCGGGGCGGGTACGTCGGAAATCCGCCGCATGCTGATCGGGCGGGAGCTATTCGAGAAGACGAAGTAGCTGCTCTCCCAAGAGGCTTGGCAGCGCCACAAGACATGATACTCATGCGCCCCGCATGACAGACCACGACACATCCGAAGGCGCGCTCGTACTCTTTTCGGGTGGGCAGGACTCCGCCGTCTCGCTCGCCTGGGCGCTGACGCGCTTTCCGCGCGTGGAGACCATCGGCTTCGACTACGGCCAGCGCCACCATATCGAGCTGACCGTGCGGCCGGGCATTCTGGAGCGGCTCCGCGCCCTCGATCCGAAATGGAAGACGCGGCTCGGCGAGGATCATGTCGTCAATATCGACTCGCTCGGGCAGATTTCCGAGACCGCACTGACCCGCACAACCCAGATTGAAATGACGGCCAGCGGTCTACCCTCGACCTTCGTGCCGGGGCGCAATCTGATCTTCTTCGCCTTCGCGGGTGCGGTCGCTTACCGGCGCGGGCTCAAGCATATCGTCGCCGGCATGTGCGAGACAGACTATTCGGGCTACCCCGATTGCCGCGACGACACCATCAAGGCCATGCAGCTTGCGCTCAGCCTCGGCATGGACCGGCGTTTCGTGCTGCATACGCCGCTGATGTGGATCGACAAGGCGGCGACTTTCGAACTGGCCGAGCGGATTGGCGGCAAGGCGCTCGCCGATCTCGTGATCGAAGAAACCCATAGCTGCTATATCGGCGACCGCGCGAACAAGTTCGAATGGGGTTATGGTTGCGGCAAATGTCCGGCGTGCCAGCTTCGGGCGGGCGGCTACGAGAAATACAAGGCGGGAAGAAAATGAGAGCGGCGGCAATTCTTTTGGCGCTATTCGTCACCGCCGGTGCCGTAGCCGCACAGGAAAAGCTGCGCGCCGACGATTCGCAGGCGATCCAGCGTTGCATCCGCGAAAAGGAATCGAAGAACGAGCCGGCCGAGCGTTGCATCGGCCTGATCGCCGAGGGCTGCCTTGCGGCGCCCGCGGCGCAGTCCACGCAAGGGCAGGCCGACTGCTACCGCCGCGAACATCTCGTATGGGACGATATCCTGAACGAAACCTACCGCCGCCTGCAGGGGCAGTTCGAAGGCAAGCTGAAGACGCAGCTTCGCGACGTGCAGCGGGCGTGGCTGGAATCGCGCAAGCAGCAGTGCGGATTCTATCATGACGTGATCAAGGGCTCGCTCGCGGTTCCGATCGGGGCAAGCTGCATGAACGCGGAAACCGCGCGCCGCGCGATCTATCTCCTCAACCTTCTCAATATCTAGCTGGAAGCAGAATCATGGCGTTATCGGCCGACCTGAAAAAGACGCTCGAAAGAATTTCCACCGCAACGCTGACCACCGTTCTGCTCAAGAAAGGCGTGCGCTCGAGCTTCATGCGCGGGCCGAAGCCGCTGGTCGAAGGCACGCCGCGCATCGTCGGCGAGGCGTTCACCCTGCGCTTCGTTCCCGCCCGCGAGGATCTCGCGACCCCGGAAAGCTGGGCCAGCCCGCGCTCCACGCGCGGCGCGATCGAAGACATGCCCGAAGGCGTGATCGCAGTCGCCGATGCGATGGGTATCACTACTGCAGGTATCTTCGGCGACATTCTTGTGGCGCGCATGAAAGTGAAGAAGGTGACGGGCCTCGTCACCGACGGCGCGGTGCGCGACGGCGACGGCGTGAAGGCGGTCGGCCTTCCGTTCTGGTGCGCGGCCGTGGCGGCGCCCCCTTCCGTGGCGGGCCTTACTTTCGTGAACTGGCAGGAGCCCATCGGCTGCGGCGGCGTAGCGGTGTTCCCGGGTGACGTGATCGTCGCCGACAACGACGGTGCAGTCTGCATCCCGCAGAAACTCGTGGATGCCGTTGCGAAGGATGCGGTGGAACAGGAGGCCTTCGAAGCCTGGGCCGCGGACGAAGTGCTCAAGGGCGCAAAGCTGCCGGGGCTCTATCCGCCCAACGAAGAAACGAAAGCGCGTTACGAGGCATCCAAAAAGAAGTAATCTGCGCGAATGGCGTTCACCCAGTCCGCTCCCGCGAATGGTGCCAATATCCCGCTGCTCGGTCTCGGCACATGGGACATTCGCGGCGCGGTGTGCCGGAGAATTGTCGAGCAGGCGATCCGGCTCGGCTATCGCCATGTCGATACTGCGCAGGCATACGAGAACGAACGTGAGGTAGGCGAGGGTGTCCGTAACTCGGGCGTTCCGCGCGACCAGCTTTTCGTCACCACCAAGGTCTGGTGGACGCAGCTTGCGCCGGCGGATCTGTTGCGGACCACTCGCGAGAGTCTGCTTCGCCTCAGGCTCGACTATGTCGACCTGCTGCTCATCCACTGGCCGAATCCTTCCGTGCCGCTCGATCAGACGATCGCGGCACTCTGCAAGGCGAAGCGTGACGGCATGGCGAAGAACGTCGGAGTATCGAATTTCACCACTGCGCTGATCGATCAGGCCGTGCAGTATTCGACCGAGCCGCTTGCCACCAATCAGGTGGAGATGCATCCCTATCTCGATCAGTCGAAGGTGATCGCGGCGTGCGAAGCAAACGGCATGGCGGTCACCGCCTATTCGCCGATCGTGAGGGGCAGGGCGGGCGACGATCCTGAGCTCGTGAGGATCGGAAGAGCCCACGAGAAGTCGGCGGCGCAGGTTTGCCTGCGCTATCTCGTGCAGCAGGGGGTCGTCGCCATTCCCCGTACGGGCAAGCTGGAGCGTCTGTCGGAGAACTCCGGCATATTCGATTTCGAGTTGTCGCCGGCAGAGATGAGCGCGGTGAAGGCGCTGGCGAAGCCCGATGGCAGGCTGGTCAGCCCCTCTTGGGCTCCCGCCTGGGACGCATAGCATAGTACGAAAGACCTACGACTTTAGTTGTGTGCATGCTGATTTGAGCGTAGCCTTCCAGAATGGGGCTACGCCCCGTTTGGCGATGGTCCCAGCAACGGCTTGTTTCTCAAGGAGGAAACGCCATGGACCACAACACCGATCATCGGCCGGACGATATGTTCGGCAGCCAGAACCCCTGGACCGTCGCGTTCTGGGCAGGCGGTGCCCTCGCCATCGTGGCCGGCATCGCGATCTACGCAGGTATGCAGGGCTGATTTCTGTCTTTCCCCATCCCTTGCTGAGGCGGGCGGCTCCAAGCCGCCCG
>JAGXQU010000025.1 GCA_018335895.1 Hyphomicrobiales bacterium
CATGTGGCGGGCGCCTTCAGCCGCCTGCGCAATCTGCGCAATCCGGTCCAGCACCTCCTCGCCGCGGGAAATCTGATCGTCGAGGTCGCGGGTCACGTCGATCGAAGCGCGTAACCCCTCACCAAGCGTCGCGTTCGTCTGCTGGGTAATTTCGCGCAGGTTCTTGATCGCCCGCTCCGCGAACTGCGTCGCGGTAATGAGTTCAGCGATCGTGCCGCGCATCGCGGATTCGTCCGCGCGCAAACGTTGAAGCCGCTTGTTCAGTAGCGCACAATAGCCGATTGTAAGACCGAGGAGTACCGCAACGAGACTCTCGATCACGAGCCCATAGAAAGTTCCGGTCATGCTCCCTCCATCCGGCCCGACATCGCGCCGGCCTGTTCGAACATCGCCAAGGTTGTGCGGGAATGCCGCAAAGGCTTGGCAACCTTGACGGCGATCCTGTCGCCGATGCGGCCCATCGTGCCCTCGGAAAGCAGGGCGTCGCCGCAGCGGACTTTCACAAGCGTTTCGGGTTTTACGTCCAGCATCAGCGTGTCGCCGACTTCGAGGCTCATGATCTTACGCAGCGGCATCTGGTCTTCGTAGAGCACGGCATCGACCTCGATCTTCGCGTTCCAGATCTCCGTCGCGAGATGCCCTTCCCAGATCGGATCGCGGCCGAACTTGTCGCCCATGAAATTCTGGAGCAACAGTTCGCGGATCGGTTCGATCGTCGCGTAAGGCAGCAGGATTTCGATACATCCGCCGCGGTCTTCCATATCGATGCGCAGCCGCGCCAGAATCGCCGCGTTGGTCGGACGCGAGATTGCCGCGAACTTCGGATTGGTCTCGATACGGTCGATATCGAACTTGACCGGAGAAACCGGACGGAATGCCTGCTCCGCATCGTTGAGCACGATTTCCATCATGCGCTTCACGAGGCCGGTCTCGATCGTCGTATAAGGCCTGCCGTCGACGCGCACCGTTTGCGTTCCGCGGCGTCCGCCGAGCAGAACGTCGATCATCGTGTAGATGAGCGAAGAGTCGACCGAGAACAGGCCGAAGTTGTCCCACTCTTTCGCTTTCACGACGCCCAGAATGGTCGGCAGCGGAATCGAGTTTAGATATTCGCCAAAGCGGACGGAAGTGATGCGGTCGAGCGAAACTTCGACGTTGTCCGACGTGAAATTGCGCAGGCTGGTCGTCATCAACCGCACGAGGCGGTCGAATACGATTTCGAGCATCGGCAGACGCTCATAGGTGACCATCGCGGAATCGATGATCGCGCGCAGGCCGTTTTGGTCGACCAGATTGAGATCGTCGAGACTGAAACCGAGAATACTGTCGATTTCGTCCTGATTTAGCGCACGTTCGGCAGCGGACTTGGCCTCTTCCTCATCGGCAGAGTCCTCAACCATCTTCTCCCAGTCGGCGGCGACATCGTCGTCGTTCGGCTTGGTGTCGCTTGTGCGCGTTTCGCTTCCGGCCATGTTTTCAAACCGTCACTGGACGACGACTTCCTTGAACAGAACCGCCCTTATCTTCGCGGGAGCGATCGCAATATTGATGCGCCGCATCAGTTCCTCGCGAAGCCGGTAGAGACCGGCCGAGCCTTCGAGATCGATCGCGCGCAATTCGCGCAGGTGCACCTGGAAGGCGTCCACGACGCGGGGCATCGCCTTCTTCACCGCGTCCTGCACCTTGTCGTCGGCCATTTCGAGCGTGACCTTCACGCGAAGGTATTGCGGCCGGTCGGCGCTCGCAGAGAGGTTGACCGTCATTTCCGGGAGATCGAAGTAAACCGACTTCACCGGCGCCTGTTTCGTTTCTGAGGAGCCGCTGAAGAACATAAAGTAGCTGCCGAGCACGAGCAGGAGGACGCCAAGCCCTCCGCCGGCATAAAGAAACAGCTTCTTCTTCGATTTTGCCGGCGCTGCTCCCTTGCCTTCGCCTTCTTCAGCAAGGTCGTCCGCCAGTGCGGCTTCGGCCATGATTCAGTTCCCCCGCGCCGAACCGCTCCCGAAGTCCGGCCATTTCGTTAACGCTAGGGCCGGCATGGTTAACGAAATCTAAAAGGCGGCAATTTCTGCCGGGCTGAAGCTGCCGGGCGGCACGACGGCAGTAGGCCTGAACATCGCCAAGCCATTGAAATCAATAGAAAAAGCGTTCTGGCACGGCTCCTGCTGAGTACAGGGCGGGCCACCCCGCTGGGGAGCGATGGAGTGGTCCGGACTTGGGGAGCACGGGCCATGGATAATGCCCTTCTGGTTGGACTTTCACGGCAGGTCGCGCTGCGGCGCGAGCTCGACGTGATCGCAAACAACATCGCGAACCTGAACACCACGGGCTTCAAGGGTGAATCCGTGATGTTCGAGCAATATCTCGATCCCACCGCGCGTCACGATTACTTCCCGTCCGGCGACCGCCGCATCGCGTTCGTACTGGACCGCGCGACCCTGCAGGACTTTAGCCAAGGCCCGTTGCAGCGGACCAATGCGCCGCTCGATATCGCGATCGACGGTCCCGGCTTCTTCACAATCCAGACGCCGAACGGCGAACGTTACACACGCGCCGGCAACTTCCATCTCAATCCGCAGGGGCAACTGGTCACGAACAACGGCCAACCTGTACTCGGCACCGGCGGCCCGATCACTTTGGAGCCGACCGACACGAATATTGCGATCGCCGCGGACGGCACCGTTTCCGCAACTGACGTTGCGGGCCAGACCGGAGAGCGCGGCAAACTCCGGCTAGTGACCTTCGCCAATCCGGCGCAGCTCAGCGCGCAAGGCGAGGGCTTGTGGATGGCACCGCAATCGCTGACGCCGCAGGCCGCCACTGGAACCACGCGCGCTGTACAGGGCGCACTTGAAAAATCGAACGTGTCGGCGGTTCGCGAGATGAACCGCATGATCGAGGTTACCCGCACCTACACCAACATTTCGAACATGCAGCAGCGCACCGACGAGCTTCGCCGCAGGGCGATCGAACGGCTCGCCGAGGTCTGACGGAACAGAGGAGAATAGACAATGCGCGCTCTTTACACCGCAGCCACCGGCATGATGGCGCAGGAACTGAACGTCGAAGTCATTTCGAACAACATCGCGAACATGCGCACGACCGGCTTCAAGAAGCAACGGGCGGAGTTCCAGGATCTGATGTACCAGAACCTGCGCCGGGTCGGTACGACGACATCGGATCAGGGCACACGCCTGCCCGCCGGCCTCGACATCGGCGGCGGCGTCAAGGTGGTGTCCACGCCCCGCGTGATGAACCAGGGCAACATCACGATGACCGAAAAAGATCTCGATCTCGCAATACGCGGCGAAGGCTTCTTCCGCGTGACGCTGCCGGACGGGCGCACCGCATACACGCGCGCGGGCTCGTTCGAACGCGACGATCAGGGGCGCGTCGTGACGCCGGAGGGCTATCTGCTCGATCCGCAGATCACGATTCCGCAGAACGCGACCGGCGTCACCATCAACCAGTCCGGCCAGGTCTCGGTCACGATCTTCGGACAGACGCAGCCGACCGAGCTTGGACAGATCCAGCTCTCGCGCTTCGTTAACAAGAACGGCCTCCAGCCAATCGGCGACAACCTCTACCTCGAGACGGCGTCGAGCGGCACGCCGCAGCTCGCGAACCCCGGCACCGACGGCGCCGGCAACCTGCTGCAACGGCAACTCGAAACCGCGAACGTCAACGCGGTGACCGAAATCTCGGATCTGATCGCCGCGCAGCGCGCCTATTCGATGAACGCGAAAGTCGTCTCTGCGGCAGACGAAATGCTGCAATCCACCGCGAACATGCTGCGCTAACGGAGAAGCATGATGAAACGCATCGCACTCTTCGCTCTCGCGCATATTGCGCTCGTTGCGATCTTTCCGCTTGCCGCACGCGCACAAAGCGCGGCGCCAACGCTGAAGGCGGAAGCCGTGGTAACCGGCGATCTCGTCCGCATCGGCGACATCCTCGAGAATGCTGGCGCCAAAGCGAACCTGCCGGTTTTCAAGTCGCCCGAACTGGGCGGAAATGGGACAATCCAGGTCCATCGCGTGATGGAAGCGCTGCGTGCGCACGGAATTCTCATCCTGGATACAAGGAATCTCACGGAAGTGCTCGTCTCTCGTGCGAGCCGGAGCGTGACGTTGAGCGATCTCGGGCGGGCCGTCGCAGAAGCGGCAGCCAAGCGCTACGAGATCGCCAACGCCTCTGATCTGTCGGTCACTTTCGACCGGCACATGTCTGCATTGCAGGTCGAACCCGGCGTGGCTGACGCACCGCGCGTCGTGAGCATCGCCGTCGATCAGCGCAACAACCGCTTCGAAGCCGTCATTGACATGCCGGGCTCGATCACGCTGCGCCGTGCGCCCGTGCGGTTTACCGGAACGCTTGTCGAAACCGCGGAAGTCGTGACGCTCGCGCGCCCGATCCAGCGCGGTGAGCCCATTCGCGAAAGCGATATCGTGGTCGAACGTTTGCCGCGTGCCGACGTCGTCTCGGAGGCGATCTCGAAGCCGGAATTCGTCGTCAATATGGCTGCGCGCCGCGCACTGCGCACAGGCCAGACGTTGCGCGCCGCCGACCTGATGAAGCCGCAGATCGTCAGCCGCGACGACGCCGTCACCATCGTCTTCAAGACGCGCGCCGTCACCCTCACCTTGCGCGGCAAGGCCATGGGCAGCGGCGCAGAAGGCGAAACGATCACCGTTCTCAATCCGCAATCCAAGCGGCAGGTTCAGGCCACCATCACCGCACCCGGCGTGGTGACGGTCACCGAAGCAGGCCCGGTTACCACCGCATCCGTCAACGAGAGCCGCTAAGGCGCGAAGAGAGCTTGAAAGAGGCAGTAATGATCATGTCAAAAGTACTCGTCCGCGCCGGCGCGGTTGCGCTTGCAGCAAGTCTCCTCGGTGGCTGCGCGGCAATCGACAAGATTTCCACCATCACCCATGCGCCGCCGCTCTCGCCGGTGAACAACCCGACCTCGATGCCGAACTATCGTCCGGTCTCAATGCCGATGCCGGAGCCGGTGCCGGTCGCCTATTCGCCGAACTCGCTGTGGCGTAACGGCAGCCGCGCATTCTTCAAGGATCAGCGCGCGCACCAGATCGGCGACATTCTCACGATCAAGGTGAAGATCGCCGACAAGGCGCAGCTCGACAACGAAACCAAGCGCAACCGCACCACTGCCGACGATTCCGGCATCACCAACCTGTTCGGCCTGACCAAGATCCCGTTCACGAAACAGTCGATCCCGAACCGCCTTCTGACCACGGATTCGGCGACGAACAGCGAAGGCAAGGGCAACGTCAACCGGCAGGAAATTCTGCAAACGAATGTCGCCGCCGTCGTCACGCAGGTGCTTCAGAACGGCAACCTCGTGATCGAAGGCAAACAGGAAGTACGCGTGAACTTCGAAATGCGCGAACTGATCGTCGCCGGCATCGTACGGCCCGAGGACATCGAAGCCGACAACACGCTCGACTCGCAGAAAATCGCGCAGGCGCGCATCGCCTATGGCGGCCGCGGCCAGATCACCGACATCCAGCAGCCGCGGTGGGGCCAGCAACTCTTCGATCACCTCCTGCCCTTCTGAAGAATCCGTTTCGCGCGAGCCTTCTCCCCCAACCAAGGCGCGCGAAGCGTAAGCCGGCCGAAGCTCCCCCTCTCGGCCGGTTGTGTAACGGCCCCCGCAGCTCCCCCGCGGGGGCCGTATCTTTTTCGGCACAGGCAAGATTCCGGACGCGCAACGCTCTGTTTACCCGAAACGTGGAGTCTGCCGGCCGTACCAGTTGCGTAAGGGGCGGCCTCATGAAGGACAAAGACGATAACGCGGACTATCTGTTCCGCTTCCTCGACCACCGCGATCATCTCCTGAAATCGAAAACCGAAGCCTGCCTCGACGATGCCGACGCGAACACGCGCGGAAAAAATCATCGCGGCGCGTTCCGCGCGATCGAAGTATGGAAAGACGAGCGCTTCCTCGGCCGCTGGGAAAAGGCCGATAACTGAGTTTCCACCGGCCGGCCTGAAACACCGCGGCGAGCTTCTCGCGCGGCCATGCGCAGTTTGACAATCCGGAACCTACGGCGCCCAATTCGCGCGGTGGAAACACGGAGAGTCGCATGACGGACTATCAATCGCGCAGCGAAGAAGCTCCACACCGTAGCCCAAGCTTTCTCACCGCTTTACTCGGCAAGACCTTGCTGCTCGCGCTGACGATCGTGATCGTCTGGCTGCTCTACGGCTATCTCTTCGCCTTCCATCTCGACTTCCTGGGCTGGAGCTACACCAAGCTGCAGCCGCTGACGAACCACCTCTATTCGATCGTGGACGGCAATTTCCCGGAAAGCATCCGATACAAGTTCCGCGCGGCGATCACGGACGATCTCGGCCAGCGCGCACTGTTCCTGCTGCTCCTGACCGCGGTCGTCGAACTGACGCTGTTTACGATTTTCCGCTTCGCCAAATTCCTGTTCGGAAGCGCGCGGTGAACCAAGAAAAAATTCCGGCGCACCACATCGCCGGATATGAACCGAAAGCAGAGACTAGAACGAAATCGTTCCGGTCATCAGGAGCAACGCGATAACCGCCGGGAACGTGTAGCCGACCAAGAGAGTCAGAGCAGGCACCGCGAGCCCGCGTACATAAAAGAAAAGCGCGCCCAAAAGATCGCTGCAAAGCACGCAGAAAATCAGAAACCACACGACCAGAGCGGTCGATGAAAGCGCGTCGGAACTGACGCCGGAAAAGAAAAAGAATGCAAAGACGGCTGCGAAGATCGCTTCGACTGCGAAAAGCAGCCTGAGTGGCATTCTATTCGTCCCGGTAGACCTTCTCGCGCCGCTCGTGCCGCTCCTGCGCCTCGATCGAAAGCGTCGCGATCGGCCGCGCCTCCAGGCGCTTCAGCGAGATCGGGTCGCCGGTTTCGACGCAATAACCGTAGGTGCCGTCCTCGATACGCTCGAGCGCCGCGTCGATTTTTGCGATCAGCTTGCGCTGGCGGTCGCGTGCGCGCAGTTCGATCGCGCGGTCGGTTTCCGAAGACGCACGATCCGCGAGATCCGGGTGATTGACGTTTTCTTCCTGCAAATGCTGAAGCGTCTGCTTGGCTTCGCGAAGGATGTCGTCCCGCCAGCGCATAAGCTTCTGGCGGAAGTATTCCTTCTGCTTCTCGTTCATGAACGGTTCGTCTTCGGTCGGACGGTAGTTGTCGAGCAACGCAACCATGCAACGATTCCCTGACGCGCTTTCCCTGGCACTTCCGGCGGGGCTTGTGGCGGCCCCCTCGAATTGGGCCGGGCTTATAGCGAGGTACCCCGCCCGCTTCAATGGGCGGTCGCAAGGCGCTTAGATACCGATCGTGACGGGGAAATAACGGAAAGGCCGTATTCCGCCGGTTAGGCGGCTTTCGGCGTGCGTTTTGCCAGTTCGACGGCCACGCGAAGCTCGATTTCGCCAAGAACCACGTCGAGTCCGGGAGTTCCGCTCTTTTCTGTGAGTTCTGCGAGCGTGCCCTGTAACCGGTTCAAGGTCTCGCGGCGGAGGTCGGCCGCCAGGAGTTCCGCCTTCAATTCGTCGAGCAGGTCGAGCGCGGACTTGCCCCTGCGCGCGAAGCGCTTGCGCCGCTCGCCCGCGTCTTCGACGGCCTGAAGTGCCAGCAGCGAGTCGAGCCCGCCGACGCCGGATGCCGCCGCGGCCGTTTGCGGCTTCGCAGTTCCTGTTGAGCTCTCAAGTGTGAAGGAGCCGGATTGCGCCGCCCGGCGTGGTGCCGAAGCTGCCCCGGTGCCGTTGGTCTGGTTCGGGCCGTAGATGCGCATGCCGGCACAGTCGGATGCATATGGTTAACGGCGGGTTAAGCACCCGGCAGTTCTTGCCGCATGAGGCGGAGTTCTTTGCCGCGCGGAAATTCCTCGCCTGCGCGCCGATTCAAAAACATGAGTCGAATCAGACACTTGTCTGGCCGGGGCAAGTGGCACGCCCTTCGCAAAGGCTTAGACGGTTTCAACCATCGACCCGCTGGGGAGCCCTGTCGATGAATAAGACGATCCGTTTCTTAGCCGGCGCGCTGCTCGCGACTCTCGTCGCGGGTCAGGCCAGCGCCGCCTCGCGCCTCAAGGATCTCATCGACGTCGAAGGCGTCCGCGAGAACCAGTTGATCGGCTACGGCCTCGTGGTCGGCCTGAACAACACCGGCGACAGCCTCAACAACTCGCCCTTCACCAAGCAAAGCCTTCAGGCGATGCTGGAGCGCCTCGGCGTAAATATTCGCGGCGCACAGCTTCGCACTGGCAATGTCGCCGCAGTCATGGTGACGGCCAATCTCCGCGCTTTCGCGACCCAGGGCACGCGGCTCGACGTGGTCGTCTCCGCGCTCGGCGATGCGAAGAGTCTTCAGGGCGGCACGCTTCTGGTGACCCCGCTCTTGGGCGCGGACGGCAACGTCTACGCCGTCGCGCAGGGGACGGTCGCCGTCGCCGGCTTTCAGGCCGAAGGCGATGCGGCAAAGATCGTCCGCGGCGTACCCACCGTCGGCCGCATCTCGAATGGCGCGCTGGTCGAGCGGGAAATCGACTTCGCGCTCAACCGGTTGACCACCGTGCGGCTCTCGCTGCGCAATCCCGATCTGACGACTGCGAAGCGAATTGCCGGCGCGATCAATGATTTCATGGGCACGCCGGTTGCCGAACTCGTCGACCGCGGCACTGTCGCCATCACTGTGCCCCCGAAATTCAAGGGCAACCTG
Organism: Hyphomicrobiales bacterium; assembly: GCA_018335895.1. Taxonomy (GTDB): domain Bacteria; phylum Pseudomonadota; class Alphaproteobacteria; order Rhizobiales; family Xanthobacteraceae. The sequence goes on from JAGXQU010000025.1 coordinate 8,732, forward strand.
GTTGCGCTCCTGACCGAGATCGAACCGATCGTGATCGAACCCGACCAGCCGGCAAAGGTCGTGATCGACGAGCGCTCGGGCATCATCGTCATGGGCAGGGACGTGCGCGTCTCGACGGTTGCGGTCGCGCAGGGAAACCTGACGGTCACAATTACCGAACAGCCGCAGGTGAGCCAGCCAAATCCCTTCTCCCGCGGCCAAACCAAGGTCGTGCCGCGCACCAACATTCAGGTGCAGGAGGACGGCCGCAAGTTCGGTCTCGTCAACGAAGGCGTGTCGCTGAAGGAACTTGTCGACGGTCTGAACGCACTCGGCGTCGGCCCGCGCGACCTGATCGCAATCCTTCAGGCGATCAAGGCTTCCGGCGCAATCCAGGCAGAAATCGAGGTGATGTGATGGTAGCCCCCGTAATGGCCGCTTTGACTGCCGCAAGCGCGGTGGCGGAAGCCGCCGAAAAGCTCTCGCCGTCGGCGCTGAAGAAGACGAAAGACGCCGCCCAGCAGTTCGAGAGCGTTTTCTTAACCAACATGTTCGAAGAAATGTTCGCCGGCATCCAGGAAGAGGAAGGCCCGCTTGGAGCCGGACAGGCTCAGGGCGCGTGGCGCTCGATGCTGACGGAAGAATACGCGAACACGATCGCCAAGGCGGGCGGTGTCGGTGTCGCGGAGCAAGTCCAGCGCGAACTCATAGCCTTGCAGGAGCGTAGCCGATGAACGACGAAGTGAAACGGATTTCCCAGGCGATCAAGAGCCGCGACGAAGCCGAAATGCTGCTGCGCCGCATTGGCGACAGCATGGTTAAGCTGGTCCAGATCTTCGAAAAGGAAACGAAGCTCGTGGAAGCGGGCCAGATTTCCCGGGCAGCCCAGCTGACCCAGGAAAAAACCGATCTCGCCGCCATGTATCTGCGCGAAATCGAGTTGCTCAAGAGCAATGCGGGTTTTATCGGCCAGACCGTACCGGTGCTGGTGGACGAACTTCGCCGGGCCCACCAGACCTTCCGCGAGATCCTGAGCCACAACCTGCGCGTGGTCGCAACCGCCCAGTCGGTCGCCGAAGGAATCATGCGCGGGGCTTCCGAGGAGGCCGCCCGCAAATCCTCGCCTCAGGGCTATGGGTCGAACGGCAAGGTTGCCGCCCCTGCCCGCGGAGGCCGCCCCGTGATGGTGAGCCGAGCCAGCTAGCGGCCCCTATCCCTAATCGAACCTGAATCAGAAACGCCGGCGTTAACGCCGGCGTTTCACTTTTTTAACGTCTCATTAACTATCTAAGCCGTTGCGCTGCGGGGCGGTTCAGTAACCGGGCGTTAGCACACGTGATGGCACAAAGTTCCCCGAGACCACCAGAACGGCGGTCCCGACGACCTCACTTGTGTAACTCCTAGGAAGGACAATTCAATGGCTAGCGATATCACCCTTTCCAAGGGCGTACGGTCGAACCTGCTTTCGTTGCAGTCGACCGCCGAGCTCTTGGGCCGTACGCAGGAGCGCCTGTCGACCGGTAAGAAGGTCAACTCCGCTCTCGATAACCCGATCAACTTCTTCACGTCTGCCGGCCTTTCGGCTCGCGCGAACGATCTGTCCCGCCTGCTCGACTCCGTCGGCAACGGCGTTCAGACGATCAACGCTGCCGACAAGGGCATCACGGCGATCAAGAAGCTGATCGAATCCGCGCAGGCGACCGCCCGTCAGGCTCTGACGGCTGCGGAAAGCGTCACCACCTATGCTCTTGGTCAGACCGGCAACGTTGCCGTGACTGCCGACACCGCTGCAGTAACCGGCAGCACGACGGCAGGCAACTACAACGCGGACGTTGCGCAGGTTCGTACGTCTTCGGCGTTCTCGAACGTCAACGACGTCACTGCGGCTGGCGAACTCGATGCCGGCGACACCATCACGATCGACTTTGGCAACGGCAATACCTTTACGACGCTCGCTGTTGCGGCCAACGACTCGATCGCTGACGTGGCAGCGCTCATCAACGACGCTTCTAACGCAGCCGGATTCGGCGACTGGGTTACGGCGTCGGTCGAAGTGGGCGGCGGCGCCGACCAGCTCGTGCTGACCGCCAACGACTCGGCCAAGACTTTCACCATGACCGTGAACGGCGGCGGCTCGGTGACGAACGCGCAGACGACCGCGGCGGTGAACCTGCTCACGCAGACGCCGGCGCTCGATGGCTCGACCCTGACCGTCACGGTTGGCAGCAATGCCACCACTACGATCACGTTCGGCAACGACGAAGGCGAAGTCGGCTCGATTGCCGAACTCGTCGCTGCGCTGCAGACCAACGATCCGGCCGGCTCGACCACCACGGTTGCGGCTGACGGCTCGATCCAGGTCACGGCCAACAACAACACTGACAGCATTGTCATCGGCGGCACTTCGACCTCTCTCGCCACCTTCGGCCTTGCTCAGGGCACAACCGGCCCGACGAACTCGCAGATCGCCGGCTTCACTGGCCAGTTGACCATTCAGGTCGGCTCCGGTGCCGCGCAGACGATCGAGTTCGGCAACGGTGCGAACGGTGAAATCACCACTCGCGCCGGTCTCGTGTCGCGCCTGGCTTCGATCACCTCGTCGCTCGACGATGTGACAGTGTCGGTCAACAACAACAACTTCCTGAACATCGCTTCGACGAACTCCGCGAACATCACGATCGGCGGTACTGCGGCGGCTTCCTTCGGCCTCTCCGCGGGTACCTATACCCCGACCGCGACGGTCACCGACAACGCGACCCGCGCTTCGTTGCAGGCCGACTACAACAACCTGATCTCGCAGATCACGACCCTGGCTGGCGACGCTTCCTACAACGGCGTCAACCTGCTCGATGGCGACGACCTCTCGGTCATCTTCAACGAAGACGGTTCGAGCTCGCTCTCGATCCAGGGCGTTGACTTCTCGGCGACCGGCTTGGGCCTCACTAACGTATCCGGTGCCGGCTTCCAGTCGAACGCCAACATCAATGCTTCGCTTGCGCAGCTCGACACCGCTACGGCAACTCTCCGTACGCAGGCGTCGCGCTTCGGTTCGAACCTCTCGATCGTGCAGACCCGTCAGGACTTCACCAAGAACCTGATCTCGGTGCTGCAGACCGGTGCGGACAACCTCGTCCTCGCCGACACGAACGAAGAAGGCGCGAACATGCTGGCCTTGCAGACCCGTCAGCAGCTGTCCTCGGTGGCGCTGTCGATGGCCTCGCAGGCCGACCAGAACGTGCTCCGCCTCTTCTAAGAGACGGCAAAGCAAAGACGGAAACGGCGGGCCAAAAGCCCGCCGTTTTCTTTTGGGCCTAAGCCAATAGGTCTAGAATCCGATTCGCGCGATCGGGCGCTAAGGTTCCAGGAGGAACGCGATGGGTCTCAAGGTCGAACTGAAGCCGGGCGAACGCATCATTCTCGGCGAGAGCGTTGTCACCAACGGCGACCAGCGCACGCGGCTCGTGATCGAAGGCGAGGCCCCGATCCTTCGCGAGAAGGACATCATGACCCCCGAGACGGCAGATACCCCCTGCAAACGGGTCTACCTGATCGTCCAGCTCATGTATCTGAGCCGCGATCCCAGCCAGCACCACGATACCTATTTCCGGCTGGTCAAGGAAATTATCGCAGCAGCACCAAGCACTTCCGGGTACTTCGACCGCATTAATAATCAGATATTAACCGGAAATAACTATAAAGCGCTGAAAGAAGCCCAATCCCTTATCGAGTATGAGAAGGACCTGCTCGCGAATGCATAACGCGGCCAACACCTACGCCAAGAACGCCCAGTCGACGGGTAGTCCCCGCGAGCTTGAAGCGCAACTCCTGATGCGCGCGGCCTCCAAGCTCCAGGCGGTCCAAGACCGCTCTACCACCAGCGAAGACGACGTGATCTCCGCGCTACGCTACAACCGGCGCCTCTGGATCGTGTTCGGCGGCGCGCTCGGCCGCCCCGAGAACCAGCTCCCCCAGGAGATCAAGCAGAACCTCGCGAACCTTGCGAACTTCATCGTGAAGCACACGATGACGCTGGAAGCGGCGCTCGAGAAGAAACCGGAAAGTGTCGGCGTTCTCATCAACATCAATCGCGAAATCGCAGCCGGCCTCCGGACGACGCAGCAAGCCGCCTAAGTCTCGCGAATATCGAAAACAAAAAACGCCGCGATGGATCTTCCCCGCGGCGTTTTTTGTTTGGCCGTTCAGATCAGATGAAATTGACGAGCGAAAGCTGCGAAAGCATCGACGTTACCTGCAACGAAGCCTGCATCCGCGTATTCAGCGCCAGGAGCTTGACGCTGATTTCTTCGTTGGAGACGTTCTCGACCTCGTCGATCATGTCCTGCAAAACCGGTAAGCGTTCCGCGAGACGCTTCTTGGCAGCCTGTCCCGAAACATTGGCGCCTGCGATTTCAGTCTGGATCGCCTCGACCCGCTGCATGCCCGCGGGAACATCCATCGCCGACCCGACGCGCGCCGCAAGCGCGTAGTAGCGGTCGCGCGCATTCGCATCGGCCGAGGAGAAGCTCACGGCCGCGAATACGGCTTCGTTCTGCACGATCCAGCGGATGCCTTCCTCGTTCGCGCGCGCACCGTAGTTGACGGTGATGGCATCGTCGACGCGAGCTACCGATGTCGCACGGGCGTTATCCGTAGCGTTGTCGCCGAGATACCAGGAAATCGTGTTGGACGTGGTGCCGTTGGTCATCGCGGTCGCGGCATAAAACGGCGGCGAGCCTGCGATGCGCTGCGGTGGATTGGAGGCATCGGTGGCAAAGAAATCGTTGCCGGCCTGCATCGCGGATGCGGCGGCCAGTTCGGTCCTGCCCAAACGCTCCAACTCGGTGCCGATCGCAGCCGTAATGTTCGTTGCGGTATCGTCCGCGGTCGCACCGATCAGGAATTGCTTTTGACCTGCAGGCGCCGTGGAGGTCGCAGTCAGTTCGATTGCGGTCGAAGTGCCATCGGGCAGATCCATCGTAATGCGGATTGTCGCGCCGGCTGCCGGATTCGAACCGAGATCGATATCAATCGAACGCGGCGCGGCACCGGGGCCTGTGATGGTCGCGCCGAAACTTGTCGTCGCGCCTGTAAGCTTGAAACCGAACGGATGTGCGCCGTCTTCTTCGATGGAGACGACATCGCCTACCGCGGCATTCACGGCAATACGCCCGCGCTGATCGGACCCCTGATCGGCCTGCAACCGCTCCGAAATGATCTGCTTCAGTCCGGCCTGCGCGCCTTCGCCATTGAGAATGCGCGACATGGTATCCGTCGCCGGCTTGTCGCTTGCGCGGCCCGAGAAAAGATAGCGCCCGCCGGCATCGCCGTTGAGCAGGCTGAGCATTTCGCCGAGCCGGCCGAGTGCCGAGCGCTGCGCGGCGGTCTGGCCGTCCTGCACCAGCGTATAGTCGAACGGAGACGTCAGATCCGCGCGTGTTTCCTCGCGGATATTGCGAATGCGCTCGAGCGACATATTCATCAGCTTGACGCGGGTCTCGACGTTGATCGAGTTCGACTGGAATACGCTGGTGTTCGAAAGTTGCGCACGCAGATTCAGCACGAGTCCGCTGCCGAGGCCGAGCCCGCCATAGGTATCCGAGGCCTTTCCGGTGCCGAGCTGACGCTGCAGCACCGAAAGCTGATCGCGCATCTGCGAGATCGTGCGTGCCGCCATCGTCGTCGACAGGCTGGTTCCGGTGATCGACGTTGCCATGCGTTACACTCTCATCAGCAGTTCGAAGAGTTCCTTGACCGCGGTCATCACGCGGGCGTTCGCGGCATAGGCATTCTGCAGTTGCAGCAACCGCGACATTTCCGAGTCGATGTTGACGCCGGTGCCCTCTGCCATGCGATCCTGAATCGAGTTCAGGACTACATCCTGCCCGTCCTTCAGCCGGAGCGCGTTCTCCGTCGCCGTGCTTTGGTAGGTGATGATCTGTTGCGCGAAATTCACGACCGATCCCGAGAAAGGCTGCCCTACACCGCCGATGCCGGTGCTGGGAGAGAACAGCCGATTGGTCGCCGTCAGACGCTGCCAAAGGAAGTCCGGCCGGGTGGAATCGCCAGCCAGCGTGTTCGCATCCATCTTGATCAGACCGGAAGGGTCCGCAAGCAACGAGGAATTGACCGCGATGCGCGCGGCAAAACCCACCTTCTGCTGACGACCGCCGGAGATGACATTGCTGTAGAGCGTAGTCCCGCCGCCATCGACGAAGAAAGGCAGCGTGCCATCGCCGGACAGAATCGAGTCGGTGGTGACGGTTGCGCTTAGCGCGTTGATGTTGACGAGATCCGGCGCACCATCGTCGAGTACGCGCAGGATCGAACCGCTCGGATTATCGAACTGTACGTTCGGACCGAGCGCCGTATTCAGCGCGGCCAGCGCGCCGGCAACGCCGCCGGAAAAATTAATACCGATGACGGTGTCGCCAGGGTCGGCGGTCAGCGTATTGGAGAGCGGCAGCGACGACGGATCGTCGACGTGCACGATGGTCACGCGGCTTGTGGTCGGTCCGGCGTTGGTCGTATAGGTCAATGAGATAGAGTTGCCCGGCAGCAAGTCGGCAAGATCGATCTGAAAGCCGGATTGCGCGCCCGAGGTTGCGGTAGTGCTGTCCACGGTCCTGCTGGAGAGCGAAGTCGCGAGCGCGTGCGCAATTTCGTCGAGCTGCGCCTGCGCCTTGACGAGAATGTCATCGCGCAGTTCGAGCAGCCCGGCGATCTTGCCCGATCGGATCGAACGATCCGCAATCAGATCGAGGGAAAACCCATTAGGCGCGACGAGGTTGATCGTTCCCGCACCGGACAGCAACGGATTGGCGTTCCAGAGCGACTGCGCGCTTAAGGGCTTCTCGTTGAACGTAAGCTGCGAAGCCTGAAGGTCGAACAGGCTGACGCCGGAATTCGTGAAGATCGAGATTTGGTTGGTGCCGTTGTTCGTAACCTGGATATCGATCAGGCCGGCAAGTTCGTTGATGGCGTGATCGCGCTGATCCATGAGCGCGCCAAGTTCGACCGACTGCGAAGACAGCGAGACGATCTGCGTCTGTACTTCTTCGATCGTCTTCAGCAGGCCGTTGACGCGCCCAACCGCATCCCCGATCGCGGTTTCGGCTTGGTTGCGCATCATGGTAACGTCGCCGGACAGGCTGTTCAGCTTCTGCGCCATGACCTGCGCTGCGTTCAGCACTGCCTGCCGCGTCGAGACCGATTGCGGGTCGGCGGAGAGTGCCTGAAGCGAGGTCGTAAAGCCGTTGACGATGGTGTCGAGCGCGCTTGCCGAGCCCGGCTCACCGTACATCCGGTCGATCTGCTGACGAAACTTCGCAATCGCGTCGATATAGTTAGAGCCTGCGAGCTCGGTGCGAAGCTGCCGCTGCACATAGATATCGAGTTCACGGTTGACGTTCGCGACGCGGACGCCGATGCCGGAGCCGCCCGCGAGCGCGGTTTCGAGCGCAAGCGTCTTGCGCGAATAGCCGGGCGTTTCGGCGTTGGCGACATTGGTCGCGACCACGCCGATGCCGACTTGCGTCGCGCGGATTCCGCTTAGCGCCGAATTGAGTGCCGTACCGAGACCCATTGCTTACCCGCTTTATCCGCCTTTAGCGGATCATGTTGATCGTCTCTTGCAGCATCTGGTCCGCGGTGGTCACGATGCGTGTGTTCGCGGCATAGGCCTGCTGCGTCACGATCAGCTTCGTGAACTCGTCCGCGATATCGGTATTGGAGCCTTCCAGCGATTTGCCGACGATCTGGCCGGATGCGCCGTAAATCGCAGGACCCGAATCCGAGGTCGCCTCGAATGCGCCGCCATCAAGCCGTTTCAGGGCGTTATCACCGAGGAAGCTCGCCAGCGGAATTTCCGCGATTTCGATCGAGCGGCCGTTCGAATAGCTCGCGACGATGCGGCCCTTGTCGCTCACGGCGATGGATTGCAATTCGCCTGCGGCATAGCCGTTCTGATTGAGCAGGTTCACCTTGGCGACGCCATTCGCATCCGCGAACTGGGTCACGCCGGAAGCGCCGTGAGAGAGAATGACGTTGCCGACCGTGACGCCGTTGATGCTGAGGTTATTGATCGTCACCGCCGGAATGTTCGGATCCAGAATACCGCTGGTGTTGAATTCATAGACCTGACCGACGTTGCGCCAGGCGACGTCGGTCGTGCCGGCGTTCGAATTTTCGAGATAGAATAGCTCCCAGGTGTCGTCACCGCCTGTAGCCGCAGAGTCGGTCTTGGCCCAGCGCAACTGCACGTTCATCTCGTTACCGAGGGAATCGTAGACTGTGATGGCGCCGCCCGCGATCGACTGCTCCAGGAACGTTGCGACGTCGGCCCCTTCGACCGTGCCATCGCCGGCATTTAGCGGGTTCGAACCCGTGTAGGCGCCTGGTACGATCAGTTCGGAGCCAGGCGTGTCAGGGGCATTTGTATAAGCCTGCGTGCGCGGCAAGCTCGCGAGGTTGGCGCGATATTGAATGATGGTCGTTGTCTGGGAGGGCAAGAAGTCGTTGGTGAACTGCAACACCTCCGGCACGCTCCCGATCGTGTTGCCGGTTGCGGCATCGATCTCAAGCGCTTTCAGGTAGTAACCGGAGCCGTTCACGAGATAGCCGTCCTTGTCGAGCTCAAAATCGCCGCGGCGGGTGTAAAGATCGACACCGACGAAAACCGGGCTACCGTCCGGAAATCCGGACGGCTTCTGCACAACGAAATAACCTTGGCCCTTGATCGCCATGAAGGTATCGACGCCGGCGGTCTGAATATCGCCCTGCACGGTGTTGGTCTGCCGGGAGAGGGCCGTCACGCCGCCGCCGGTCTGGCGTTTGGCGCTCGAGCTCGCGACGAGGTCAGCGAAGCTCGTATCGACCCGTTTGAAGCCGGTGGTCTGCGAGTTCGCGATGTTGCCCGAAATGTTTTCGAGCGCGAAAGACTGCGCCTGCAAGCCGCCGACCGCGGTCGTCATTGCTCCGAAGATACCCATAACACTCCTCCACAGATCACGGCCGCGCGCATGCGGGCCCCACCCGATGCATGGCAACGGGCATGCCAAACCTGGTGCCAGCTAACATATTGATTTTATTACGTTATTTATTTGATTCCCGCCGCCGCCTGCAGGCAGGCTTTGCCGCCCGGGCAAGTTCTGCCGGGCGGAACGCGCTGTAACCGCCGGATCGCCTCGCGCCTTGCCGAGGCTGGAAGCGGTCAATAGGGTGCGCCGCCGTTGTAATCCCGGAGCCGGAAATGCGTTTCGAAGGTACCAAGAGCTACGTCGCTGCCGACGACCTGAAGGTCGCGGTCAACGCTGCCATCGCACTCGAGCGTCCGCTCCTGATCAAAGGCGAACCCGGAACCGGAAAAACCGTGCTTGCCGCGGAGGTCGCCCGCGCGATCAAGGCACCGCTGATCGAGTGGCACATCAAGTCGACCACCAAAGCGGCGCAAGGTCTCTATGAGTACGACGCCGTCGCCCGCCTGCGCGACAGCCAGCTCGGCGATCCTCGCGTTTCCGAAATCAGGAACTACATCAAGCGCGGCAAGCTTTGGGACGCATTCACCGCCGCCGAGCGCCCGCTTCTCCTGATCGACGAAATCGACAAGGCCGACATCGAGTTTCCGAACGATCTTCTGCAAGAACTCGATCGCATGGAGTTTCACGTTTATGAAACCGGCGAAACGATCAAGGCTGCGAAGCGCCCGATCATCGTGATCACCTCGAACAACGAAAAGGAACTGCCCGACGCATTCTTGCGCCGCTGTTTCTTCCATTACATCCGCTTCCCGGATGCCGAGACCATGAAGGCGATCGTGGAAGTCCACTTCCCGGGGATCAAACAGCGGCTCGTTGCGGAGGCACTGCGCATGTTCTATGAAATCCGCGAAGTGCCGGGCCTCAAGAAGAAGCCATCGACTTCCGAACTGCTCGACTGGCTAAAGCTCTTGATGGTCGAAGACATCGGGCCCGAGACGCTGCGCGAGCGCGATCCCAAGAAGCTCATTCCGCCGCTGCACGGTGCGCTGCTCAAAAACGAGCAGGACGTGCACCTGTTCGAGCGGCTCGCCTTTCTCGCGCGCCGCGAAGGCTAACCCGCCTGTCCGCTGCGGCAGCACCGGCAATACACCACCCGTATCGGTATCGTGGGAAAGCTGCGGACCTGCAAAACAGTCCGGAGCCTTCGGCCCGTAATAGGCCTGTGAAAGACGTGTGCGAGCAGGAGCGTGGGAGGCCGGGGCCTGATAAGTACGTCCCGGTCCGCTGCCGAGGAAACCGAACATGCGCCGCCTGCTCTTGCTGCGTCACGCAAAGTCCGACTGGCCCGACGGCTTCGAAGACGCGTTGAGGCCGTTAACGGAACGAGGACGCCGGAACGCTCCGGAAATGGCCAAGGCGGTGGTGCGCGCGGGCATTATTCCTGATTTCGCGCTCGTATCCACCGCCGTTCGTACGCGGCAAACCTGGGACCTGTTCGCCCCTCAACTTGGCAAGGAAATTCCCATGCGCGAGGAAAGCGGGCTCTATGGCGCTTCCGACAGAACACTGCTCGATTTCGCGCGCAGCATTCCGGACGAGGTCAACACGCTGCTGTTGTGCGCGCACAATCCCGGCATCGAACGTCTCGCCCGAAGCTTTGCCAAATCCGGTGACGCCGATGCGATACGCCGGGTTGAAGTGAAATACCCGACCTGCGGCCTCGCCGTGATCGAATTGCCGATCAATCGGTGGAAGGAAATTTCGCCGCCGGCGGGAAGACTGGAGATGTTTCTGACCCCGTCCAGTCTCGCCGGCTGATTCAGGAATTCGGCAGCACGTCTTCCGGAATTGCATCGGGACGATAACTACGCGGCCGATTGCGCGTGACGATGTTCCAGATCTGCCAGAGAAACCACAGACCGATGCCGGAGAGAATGCCCGTCAGCAGGTACTGACCCGAAAACAGGCTCTGTCCGAGGACATAGAGCAACGCTCCCACCGTCAGCACGCCAAGGATGAGCGACGGCCACCAGCGCCACGCCGGAAAGCCGGCTTCATAGACGCAATTCGCCTTCGCCGCCTCGGTGCGCCTGTGCAGCTCCGTCAGAAAGCGCACGTACTCGGTGCGATGATCGGTGACATCAATAATGTTGCGTGCCGAAACCGATTGCATCGTTAGCTTCGGCGCATTGAGCGGCCAGATCTCGGCGATAAAGCGGGAGTTCGCCATATTCGTCGGCTTATAGCCGAGCCGGATGCGCCGGATCATCGGATAGCCAACCCGTCCGCTGCGAGCGCCTACAGCCCAATCGAGCGAATTCTCCGAAAGCGAGAATTCGTAAGCTGGCGCCATCAGGCGCGGCTTGTAGGCGAATGTGAATTCTTCGGACGACATGGCGCGCGGCTTTTAGACCGTACGCGCAAGGCATGCAAAGGAATTCGGAGCGCGCTGCACACGCGCTCCGAAGGGAAGTTTCGTTACCAGCCGTAGTAGTAACGCGGGCCGTAGTAGTAATAGGGCGCGCCGTAATACGCGGGGTAGTACGGCTGATAGTAGTAGTGGCGGTGGTAACGGCGGTGATACTGGTGCGCCGCAATACCGGCTGCGACGGCGCCGAAAACGCCGAGTGCTACGGCAGGGCCGACATGACGGCGGCGCCAGCGAACTTCCTCGGTTTGCTGCGGCGTCGATTGCTTGACGACATGCTGGCTCTGCGCAACCGGAGCGGCCGCGGCGGGAACAGTGGGAATCGCGAGCGCGCCCAAGCCGACGGAACCGGCCAGCTGATCGCAGTGAGCTTCTTGGACAGGGTGTTCATAAGAACCTCCTATTGCAGGGTCGAAGCGCAGGCATTTGGGTATGATCCTCGCGCTTTCAATGGTTGAAACGCCTTGTGATGGTGATTGTTTCATGAACAACGGTTCAGTCTGCACCGTTCGCCGCGTCGTATGATACCGTGAGCAATGCAGTTTTTCTGGAGCGTCATTCGTGCGAAACTTGCAGCCGACAATCGCGGAGAGTTTTGGTGAACCGTACTAAGGACACGAGGATTTCTCGCCGCGGCATCATGATCGCAGGCGGGCTGCTTGCGGGAGCGGCCTGCATGTCTTCGCCTGCTCTCGCTAAAATGCCGCTTGCGAAAGCCCAGGCGCCCGGATTCTATCGCCGCAATCTCGGAGCGTTCGAAGTCACCGCGGCGCTCGACGGCGACCTCGATCTCGAACTGAGCCTGTTCACCGGAGACCAGAAGGACATCGAGAAGCTTTCTGCGCAGAGCTACCAGTCCTCGCCTCCGCGCATCCACTGCAATGCTTTCGCGGTGAATACCGGCGAAAAGCTATACCTCGTCGATACCGGCAGCGGCGCCTTGATGGGGTCGTCTCTTGGACGCGCGGCGGCGAACCTCGTACTCGCCGGAATTAATCTCGACCAGATCGACGCGGTACTGCTGACGCATCTGCATCCGGATCACGTCGGCGGGCTGACGGTAGAGGGGCGGCCCGCGTTCAAGAACGCGGATATCTACGTCTCGGAAGACGATGCAAAATTCTGGCTCAGCGCAGAGGTAGCCGATAAGGCGCCCGCCCAGATGAAGCCCTTCTTCCAGATGGCGCGAGATGCGATCAAGCCATACGCCCACCGTCTGAAGCCGTTACCGAAAAAGGGCGAGATCGCCTCTGGCGTCACGGTGATCTCCCTGCCCGGGCACACAGCAGGGCATACGGGTTATCTGTTCTCATCCGGCAAAGACCAGATGCTGGTCTGGGGCGACATCGTACACAACGCGGCACTGCAGTTTGCGCGGCCAGAAATTACACTCGCCTTCGACACCGATCAGCAACAGGCGGCACAGGCACGAAAGCGCGCATTCGATATGGCGGCAACCGACCGCCTTCTCGTCGCGGGCATGCACCTGCCCTGGCCCGGCATCGGTTATGTGGAAAAGTCCGGAGAGCTCTACCGCTATCATCCGGACTTCTGGAGCACGCGGCTCTAAACTATTTCACGAAATGTTTCGCTTGCGCCCGCCCGCTTGAGTGGCGTGCGCACATAGCATTCCGGTCTGCGGCGAATATGTGCCGCCCGCCGCGCAGCCGACACAATGTGTAACGGTCGCGCAACATTTCGATAAGCGATCTACGGTCTTCGTCTTGGTTCAAATGGCAAGCGTGCGCGCGTGCAACGATCGACTTGCAGCAGAGCTTTAGAGCGAATGATCCGCACCCGCATCTTCCCCGTAGACACCGTGTCTGAGTTTTCGCTCACGGGGTCGTGATACCGCCGCGCATCCAAACTCCTCATTCACGGGATTCCCTTATGTCACGCGGCGCTCCCCTGGCGCCGCATCAATGAGGAGTTAGAAAACATGAAGAAGATCGTTTACACGACGCTGGCCGCCGCTACCCTGTTCGCATCGGTCGGCGCCGCTTCCGCGCAGTCGATGCACCAGACCTGGCTCGCGCAGAATCCCGCGCTCAACACCGGCGGCGCATCGTTCGGCTACAACCAGACGATGGCGAGCCCCGACAACGTTCGCTAACGCCTAAATTCGCGGCCGGCGTAAACGCCGGCCGCGTTCTTTCATCCGCGTGAGAGTGCGAAAATCTGCCGGTAAATCGTGTGGTCTTCGGCTTCCATGACCGCAAGCCCGGATGCAAGCACGTCCGCGTCGAGTGATTCCAGGAAGAGCATTGCCTCGAAGCTGCGGTCGCCCGCACGCATCGATTTCTCATTCGTCGCGATCCCTGAGGAAGCGCTATCTACCTCGAAAATCCGTGTCGCCGCCATACGGTCGGCTTTCGCGATTTCTCCGGCGGCGGCCAGATAATTCGAAATCTGCGCGCGCGAGAACAGCACCGGCGCGGCATAGCCGCCTGCCGCTTCGCCGCTTTCTTGAAGGATGCGGCCTCCGCCGCGCATGAAATTCTTGAGCTTCGGCATGATCGTCTGCGACCACGGCGTCGGCGCGTTCAGACGTGCGAGATAGGCTTCGCTGCCGACGACGCCCGCATCCCGGAGCCGATAGAAGATGAGGAAACGTCCGCGTCCTTCGGCCTCCGCGCGAAAAATCCGCCCCGCGAGAAAGCCCGGTATCGAGAGCCGCTCCTGCACATGCTCGCGCGTGAGCCAGTGCAGGTAATCGGTCTCGTCGGCGAGATCGACGTCGCTCCAGATCGCGAGAAAGCCTTGTGCCATGGGCGTTGCATAGCACGGATCGCGCGGGGTTCGGCAGGCGGCCCGACTCGGCTATGTTGTCCGCCTCACCGGCTGGAGGAAGCGATGATTCGCGCAGTCCTGTTTGCGATCCTTATGCTAACGGGCACGCCCGCCAACGCACAGCAATCCGCAGCACCCTTGCGCGATTGCGCTGTGCTGCCTTCGTCGCGCGACAATCTCGTCATCAGCAACAAATGCAACCAGCCGATCCATGTTGAGCTGTTCGATCTTGCGCGGCAGACCGTGATTGAAGGCGATTTACAGCCGCGCCAGGCGATGCAGGCGCCGCTGGAAGCCTTCGGCGCGATCTGCCCTGCCGGCTATCGCTCTAGCGTGCCGCTGATGCTTGTGAACCGCCAGATCTTCGCGAAAGAAATGTACGCCTGCATACGGCGCTGAAGACGCGTCAATCGCATTCCGTCTGGAACACAACGAGGCAATTCGGAAATGGCAATTGTGCTGCTGTTGACGCTGGCAGCCCGCGTTCGCCGACGATTGCTCTTCAGTACGTTATTTCCCAAGCCGGTAGCTGCCGCAGACCGTACATTCGTACATCCGCGAAACGCGGATGCCGGGTACTTCCTCGCTGTTGATCTCGCTCACCAACGAGAAGCTGGCCGAGCCGCATTCGCAAACTCCGGGCTGACGGTGACTCGCAAACTGCATCATGGCCGGCTGCACTTGCAGCGCCGACCTGCACGCGGCCTTCGACCCGAGGCTTTCGGCATATTTTTTGGCTCTGTTCATTGAAATGCAATTTCCTCCGGCGACGAAACTGCGGCGATGCCCGGAAAAATGGAAGTCCGCAAATGCTTTAGCCGCTCATTCGATGCTGCTTACTCAAGAGGAGCGGATGGAACCTTTTCAGGTTTCGACGGTTATCGCCGCATTCCACGACAATTGGAGAAGCAGAAGGACGGCCCCCGGCCGCATGGCTACGCAATGACGAATGCAAACCGCAACGTACGCGAAGAGCGCCTGCAGGTGATGCTGCTGGCGGAGGAGATCCACGCGATCGACGATTTTCGATTCGCGAACCGGATGCCAAGCCGCGCCGCTGCGATCCGTGAATTGCTCCGGCGCGGCATCGCGGCGGAAGGTTTTTCCATCGCTGCGCCGGGAAGCCGCTCGAGCGATTACAGCGTGACCGCCAAACCCCCTGGCGGCAGCAGGCTGCATACCAACGGAAGCAGCAACAAATTCGAATAGCTTTGCGCTCTCTTCGAGATGCGGCGCATCCGCAACCTGGGTGGATGCCGCTGGCCAGTATTTGCCGCGTCGCGCTTTCATGTTGCCCCGCACAGCGACGCCATTGCCTTTCCATGAAACCGGGATTTTACTGCGCGCACGTTACGGGTTTCTTTTTAGCGCTTTTCTGAGACGCTAATCTTGGGGGCAGACAATGAAGTTGCAGAACATGGTCGCCTCTATCGTTGGCGCAGTCGTTTGCATGAGCTTTTGTGTGAACTTCAACACGGCGGAGGCTGCCTGCCGCAAGGTTCTTGCGCCGAATGGCTGGCAATACATTACGGTCTGTGACGGCTATCGGGGCGGCGCGAACTACGGCGGCGCCGTAGCGGCAGGTGTGGCCGGGGCCGCAATCGCGATCGAGCTATTGCCCGGTGTTCTCGACAGTGTCGGCGGCATCACCGGCAGCGTAGGGGAAGTGACTTCCGGCGTGGCCGGCAATCTTGGCGGTGTAAACGAGCCGCTGCAGAATTTTCTTTCCAGCACCAACAACAATACCGGTGGCCAAAACAACGGCGCTCTGAATCCTTTCAATATCTTCAACCAGCCGGAGGAAAATCCAGCGAACAAAAAGAGCGCTAAAACGGACGAAACACCTTCGCTGTTTCCGAACATCTTCGCGCCGCAAGTCAATACGCCTTCGCCGACCGTCAACACGCCGCATGTAAATGCGCCCGCGCCGCAGGTGAACGCGCCGACGGCGAATGTCCCGCTCATTCCGAACATCTTCGCGCCGCAGGTGAACACGCCCGCACCGCGGATAAATACGCCGCAGGTGAATACTCCGCACGCGACGGTCACAGCGCCGCGTATCAACTCTTCGCAGCCCTAGTGAAACCGCAAGGACTGTGAAACCGCAGGGACGAGGCCACGCCCGCCTTCGACGAGCGCGGCCTCTTCCGTTTTCTTGCTTCGCCGCATCTGCGCGGCGCGCCTCAGCGCCGCCTAGTCCTCGTCGTCCTCATCGTCGCCGCTGTAGACCTGCTCCTGCAAGTCGATTACGGCATCGCGGAGGATATTGATGAGCATAGCGGCTTCCGGCGATGAGGCCTCTAGCTTCGCGAGCGCTGCGGCAAATTCCTTGCCTTCGAGCGGATTGTCGTCGTCGGACATTTGAAGTCTCCTCTTTGGGTACGCATCCAAGCACGGGCGCAGCCGCTCCGAAAGTTGCCGTGCTCAGGACGGATTTCCTGCAGGAGGTGTGAGCGGCAGACCCAAAGACAAAAAAAGCCCGGTCTTTCGACCGGGCTTTTCGTATTTCGTCTCGATGGAGGCTTACGCCGCTTCGAGGTTCTCGGCTGCCGACTTGCCGCTGCGCTTGTCCGCAACGACGTCGAACGAGACCTTCTGGCCTTCGTTGAGCGTGCTCATGCCCGAGCGCTCGACTGCCGAGATGTGAACGAACACATCCTTCGAGCCGTCGGCGGGCTGAATGAAACCGAAACCTTTTTGCGCGTTGAAAAACTTCACAACACCGGTGACCATTGTCGTCTCCTAGAGTATCGCCATGACAGGCGAGATTGCAGGCGCTACGCCGTGTGCGCAGAACCTTTTCCCGATGCAGCGATGTCTTGGAGAGAGCGTTTAAGGCGCGTTGGCCAGTACATAAGCAGATCGAACACGCGCTCTATGCGCCCGCGCCTGCCAAATAGCAAATGATATCTTCCGCGCGCGAATATAGTCGCGGCTGCCTCTGAAGCGCCTCAATTGGTGATGCACGCGGGCCTATAGTCGGCGCATCGCGTTCCGCTTCGGAGCCGAGAAAGGCCCGGCCCACATGAACGCCCGCGCAACCGGATGAACGATCATTCGAAGTTCATCGGTTATGCGACGCTCGGCGTTCTGCTCGCCATCTTTGTTGCCTGGGCAAAGTTCGGCCTCGTTTCCGAGACCGTTTTCTGGACCGTAGCGGCGGCAAGCGCATTCTTCTTCATCGGGTTTCGCATGCTCACGGGCACTTGGCCCGGCAACGACGCGCGGCGATGACAAGACCCGTTCCGCCGGCGGGCACCAAGCGCAGATGTCTTTCCTGTAGTGCGAAGTTTTACGATCTCGACCGGCGTCCGATCGTCTGTCCAAAGTGCAGCGCCGAAGTCCCCGACAACGCCCCCATTGTCTCGTGACGGCGGGAAGGAGCATCGCATGATTCACAAGTTCAGGGTCGGCCAAACTATACAGCTAACGCGCGACGGCCTCCGCGTTGCGAACGACAACTACTTCCGGATCCTGAGCCTGCGCCCTTCCGATGGCGACGATCCGCTCTATCTCGTCAAAAGCGACAGTGAGCGCCACCAGCGCATCGTGCCGCAGAGTGCGATCAAGCCGCCGCAGAACTAGAGCGGCACCGCAAGCCGGAAGAAGCTTGTGAAGTTGAAAAGAAAGAGAAAGCCCACCAGCGCTGCGATCGCCATGACGGCAAGCGCATAGACGGCATAGCGCGTGGCATCTTCGCGGTGTTCCTGATCGGTCGGCATGATACGTCTCCGGCGCGGGACCGGGAATGCAGCGATCTGCAAACGCGAGCGGGCGCGGGGGCAGCCTACGCGGGTGACACCGAAATAGATACACGCGGCCGAAAGAAAAGCTGCAACGAACTTGAGCTCGTGCTGCTCACTCCTTTAGCGGAGTGTGGCGCCGGGAGGAGGCCGCGCTTTCTATTCTGCGCGGCCTCTGCCGCTTTCTAACAACCGCAAATAAGTCATCGAAATTAAAATGGATAAATTCGAGGTCACCCGGAACGGCAACAGCAATGAATTTTCGGTTGTGCTGTCACAGGGAGGAGATTCAATTCGCTGCATGATCACCGTTGGCGATGGGAGCGATCAGGAAAAGCGTCGAGCCGCCCTCTGCAAAGCCAAAGCGCTTGCTAAAGCGTTGGACACCGCAATCGAGGATTCGTAACGACGACTCAAAGAGCCGCTAGCTCTCGAAAACAAGACCGCCACGCAGGAGATATGCAAAGAAGGAAGGGCGAACATAGCCTGCCGAGTTTGCGCCTGCCCTCGCAGCCTCTTTCGCGTCCTTTGCCGACAGATACCCTGAAGCATGAAAGCGATGGAACCCGGCACTGGTGCTCCATATGGCGGTGCATTTGAAATCATTGCCTATACCGTTTGGGCCGTAGGAATTATTTCCTGACATAGCTCGTGATAACAGGCCTAATGAACGTAAATAAGACTAGTCAGACCGATTAAACCCGCGAAGGCGCAATGCAGCCTCAATTGGGCAGCCTGCTCGTGCTATCACTGCTTTCTGCCTAGATATTTCTTTAGGTCGAA
>JAGXQU010000026.1 GCA_018335895.1 Hyphomicrobiales bacterium
ACCCGCGGCGAGCGGCTTCTTCAACTGCATCAGCATCAGGTGATAGCCGCCGGGCTCGAGCTTAACGGTCGCGCCCGCCGGAATGGCGAGGCCCTTCGCGAGCGGGCGCATTTTCATGATGCCGCCCTCGTTGGACATCTCATGAACCTCGGGCTGACCCGCGAGATCGGTCGTGAACGACAAGAGACGATCGGCCGAAAGGCCCTTGTTGGTAACGGCGAGATAACCGGCCGCGACCGAAGCGCCGGCAGGCGTTGCCCGCGACCACGGTGCCGAGATCACAAGATCGCCCTTGGTGATGTCGTGAGCGGCAGCAGGATTAGCTGCGAAAGCAGCGATGAACAGAAAGAAAGCGAGCGAAAGGATTCGCATCTGGATAACTCCGCAAGATTGCGTTCCGCACGGAACGCGGAACATGGACTGACAGGGAAACTTCGCGGCCGTCAGCCCTGTGGCGGAGCCCTCGCGGAGCGGTTGTGCCGGCCCTGCGATTTTGCGGTTTCAACGGCGACGAGCGGGTGGACGACGGCCGCTTGAAATGCCGCCCTTTCTGCATCCGCCACCGGCGGCAGGATCGACGCAAAGCCACAAAGCGCGGGGCAGCAGTCGTGACCGTTCTGCGGTCGCGGATCGCCGGAATCGGGATCGGTGCCAGGGCTGCCGTCGGCTCCCTGACTGCATAGCTGCCGGGAGGGATCGAACCCATGGCCGAGCACCGGGCCGATGAGGCCACCCAATACGATCGCGTAAGCGACCAGCAGGGCGAGGAAAGTGCGAACCGGACGGCGCATGTGCATAAGCCAGCTTTAGACGACCTTGCCGCCCCCTGCGAGGCGCTTGTGGACGCAGCGTCCAGGCCGGCTTTAGCCCCAAGAACCCTCTGATCTGCTGGATTTTTCGTGTTCGGGGGCGCTTTCGCGGCATTGAAAGGCCCCGGCCCGTTCGCTATACGAACCGCCACACATTAGAGTGCCGGCAAGCCTTTGACGGCGGCTCTTTTTCCCTTTCCACCGCCGATCCGGCACCGAGCGGAGCACTGCAACATGGCCTCCTCGACCTTCGATACGGTCGCCAACATTATCGCCGAAACCTGCGACATCCCGCGCGAGCAGATCACGCCGGAAAGTCACGCTATCGACGATCTCGGAATCGACAGCCTCGACTTCCTCGATATTGCTTTCGCGATCGACAAGGCCTTCGGGATCAAGCTGCCGCTTGAGCAGTGGACGGCCGAAGTGAACGACGGCAAGGCCACGACCGAGCAATACTTCGTTCTCAAGAATCTCGCCGAGCGCATCGACGGACTCGTCGCCGCCAAGGGCGCGTAAGGCGCGACCCATGCGGCTCGAATATTTCGAGCTCGTCGACAAGATCGAAGAGCTGAATCTCGTAACCGGCCGCATTCTCGTGCGAGGCAGTGTCCCTGCCGCGAGCCCCGTTTTCGAGGGTCACTTTCCCGGCCACCCGCTGGTGCCCGGCGTGTTGTTCGTCGAATTCATGGCACAGGCTTCGGGCTGGCTTCTGCTCGGCAAGCTCAATTTCGAGCGCATGGCGTTCCTCGCCTCCGTGAAGGAAGCGAAGATGCGCACATTCGTGACCCCGAACACGACGCTTCTCGCCGAAGCCCTCATCGAGCATGAAGGCTCGGGCTACGGCATCACGAACTGCAAAGTGAAGAAAGAAGACGGCACTCCGGTCGCCGACGCGACCATCACGCTGCGCATCATGCCGTTCCCCTCACCCGAATTTTCCGACGCAATGCGCGCCCGCGCGCGGCAGGTCGGTTTCACCATTCCGGCATAAGCAATGGAAAACCGCGAAACCTGGATCACCGGTATCGGCCTGCTCTCGTCGCTTGGCGAAGGCATCGACACACATGTCGCACGCCTGAATTCGGGCGACGTGCCGGTAACGGATTTCCAGACCTATCCGACGTTTCTGTTCCATCCGCTCGGGCCGGTCGACTTCGACAAGCAGATTCCGAAGAAGGGCGATCAGCGCCAGATGGAGCTATGGCAGCGCATCGGCACCTACACCGCCGGTCTCGCGCTGACGGATGCCGGCGTGGCCGGCAACCAAGAGCTTCTCAAGCGGATGGACATGATCGTCGCGGCCGCCGGCGGCGAGCGCGACATAAAAGTCGATGCTTCGATTGCCGAAGAACTGAGGACGCACAACAATCCGGAAGCGCGCCTGAACCAACGCCTGCTCAGCGAACTGCGCCCGACGCTGTTTCTCGCACAGCTTTCCAATCTGCTTGCCGGCAACATTTCCATCGTTCACGGCGTCGTCGGGTCGTCGCGGACGTTCATGGGCGAGGAAGGCTCCGGCATCCAGGCGGTGCAGACGGCACATGCGCGCATCAAGGCCGGACAGAGCGATCTAGCACTGGTCGGTGGTGCCTATAACGCGGCGCGCCCGGACATGCTCGGCTTGTGGGAATTCGCGCACCTGCATTATCGCGACGAGTTCAAACCGGTGTTCGCGCCGGGGCGCAAACCCGGCATGGCGACCGGCACCGGCAGCTGCTTCCTCGTTCTGGAATCCCGCAAACACGCCGAAGCACGCGGCGCGAAGCCGATCGCGAAGCTCACGCATGTGGAGTCCGCGCGCAGCAAACGCGATGCAGGCGGCGTACGCGCCACCGTCAGCGCTCTTGTCGAAGCGGCGAGGAAGTACGCGCCGAACGCCAGTGCGATCTATACGTCGGCGACCGGCGCCGAACCCGCGACCAGCGAAGAGGCGGAGGCACTGAAAGCAGCCGGCCTTCCCGTTCGTTCTGTTGTGAGCCGCATCGGCCAGACTTTCGAGTCGATGTTTCCCTTCGGGATTGCTTTCGCCGCATTGGCAATTGCGAACGGCAAGCTCGCGGCACCGATGCCGGATGTGCCCCTCGAAATCGCGGGCGCTGATGGCGTAAAGTCAATCATCGTTTCCACCGTCGGTCATTGGCGCGGCGAAGGCGCCGGTATCGTCGAAGCGATCTAGCGAGGCTGTCATGGCGAATAACGGATTCAAGGATTCGGCGGGCCGTCCCATCGTCGTCGTAACCGGCATGGGCATCGTCAGCTCGCTTGGTCAGGGCAAGGAAGACAACTGGAAGAAACTTGCTTCCGGCGTCTCCGGCATCCACCGCATCAACCGCTTTCCGCTCGATCACCTGAAGACCACGATCGCCGGCACCGTCGATTTCCTGTTCGACAAGCCGGTCAGCGCGCCCGAACTTTCGGAGCGCCTCGGCACGCTCGCGGTCGAAGAGGCGGTCGCGCAATCCGGTATCGGTTCGAAAGGGAATTTCCCCGGCCCGCTTTACTGCGCCGTCGCTCCCGTCGAGATGGAGTGGCCTGAGCGCCGCGCGCTCGCGGCCGAAGCCGATCCCACCAAACCCTATACGCCGGAGACCGCGCTCGAGATGTCGGCACACGGCAAGCATCCCGAGTGGCACGAACTTTTCCTGTACGGCACGGTCGCCGATCACCTCGCCGACAGGTTCGGCACCAAGGGCCTTCCGATCTCGTTGTCGACCGCCTGCGCCTCGGGCGGCACCGCGATCCAGCTCGGCTTAGAGGCGATACGCCGCGGCGACTGCGATGCCGCCCTTGCGGTCGCGACCGACGGTTCGGTGCATGCCGAAGCGCTGATCCGCTTCTCGCTTCTTTCCGCCCTTTCCATACAGAATGATCCGCCGGAACAGGCCTCGAAACCTTTCTCCAAGAACCGCGACGGTTTCGTAATGGCCGAAGGTGCTGGCGCGCTCGTGCTCGAAAGCCTTGAGCATGCAGTTTCGCGCGGCGCGAAAATTCTCGGCGTTGTGGCCGGCTGCGGCGAAGTCGCGGACAGTTTCCATCGCACGCGATCGAGCCCGGATGGCAAGCCGGTGATTACCTGCATGCAGCACGCTCTCGCTGACTCCGGCAAACAGGCCGAGGACATCGACCACATCAATGCGCACGGCACCTCGACGCCGGAAAACGACAAGATGGAAACGAATTGCGTGATGGCCGTATTCGGCGAGCGCGCGAAGCAGATTCCGATCACGTCGAACAAGTCCATGATCGGGCACACGCTGACCGCGGCGGGCGCGATCGAAGCCGTGGTTTCGCTCCTGACGATCCAGCACCAGCGCATTCCGCCCACGATCAACTACAATACGCCGGATCCTGCGATCCCGCTCGATGTCGTCGGCAACAAGGCACGCGACGCAAAGGTGCGCACGGTGATTTCTAACTCCTTCGGCTTCGGCGGGCAGAACGTCAGCCTCGTGCTCGCGGGAGAACCGGGTTGAGCAAGGCACCAGCATCGCGCCGTGTGCTGGTCACCGGCGGCGGTCGCGGGCTCGGTGCCGAGATCGTGCGCGAACTTGCGCGGGCGGGCCATGAGGTCGTCTTCACCTATCGCAGCGCGAGCGCCGAAGCCGACACGCTCTTAAAAGAACTCGCCGACAAGAAAGTGTCGGCCAAGGCGCTCGACCTCGCGGACGAGAAGGCGGTCGAGGATTTTGCCGGCTGGATCGAGAACGAAGCTCCCCTCTCCGGCTTCGTGCACAATGCGGGCATGAGCTACGACGCTCTCGCCGCACTGATGAAGGTCTCTGAAGCCGAGAAGGTCATGCGCGTGAACTTCTGGTCGTTCGTGCGCCTATCGCAATCCCTGATCCGCCCGATGACGAGGGCGCGCGACGGCCGCATCGTGGTGATCGGTTCGCTCGCAGCACTTCATGCCAATGTCGGCAATGGTGCCTATGGCGCGTCGAAAGCGGCGCTCTTCGCCTTCGCGCGCACGCTGGCGACCGAAACGGCGCGGCGCGGCGTCACCGTAAATTATATCGCGCCCGGCTTTCTCGATACTGAGATGCTCGCGCCCTATGCGCAGTACCGCGACAAACTGGAAGGCGGCATTCCCGCAGGACGCCTCGGCAAGCCCGCAGATGTCGCGGGACTCGTCACTTTCCTGATGTCGCCGGCGGCCGCCTATATCACCGGCGCGGTGCTGCCGGTTGACGGCGGGCTCTCTGCTGGCCTAGGCGTCCAGCGTTAATTCAATCAACCCATCCGGACTGGAATCGCTCATGCGCGCGTTGCGTTTGCTTGGTGACCGCAAGCTCGAAATTTCCGAGGTCGATGCACCTGCGGCGCCGGGGCCCGGAGAAGTGCAGATCAGGACGCATGCGGTAGCACTGAACCACATCGACGTATGGGGCTGGCGCGGCATGGCCTTCGCCAAACGCAAGATGCCGATGGTCGTCGGCGCGGAAGCCTCCGGCGAGATCGCAGCGATCGGCGATGGTGTTACGGGCTTCAAGATTGGCGATCCGGTCGTGCCCTATGGCGCCCTCACCTGCGGCCATTGCAAGAACTGCCAAAAGGGTCGCGATAACCTCTGCGAAAATGTGCAGGGCCTCGCCGGCTTCCACGTCGATGGCTATGCGCAGGACCTCTACAACTGGCCCGCACGCCTCACGATCAAGGTGCCGAACGGCGTCTCGCCTTCGGACGCGTCCTGCGCGCCGCTGACCTTCGCGACCGTCGAACACATGTTTTTCGACAACGCGAAACTGGAGAGCGGCGAAGTAGTGCTGGTGCAGGCGGGCGGCTCCGGTATCGGCTCGGCGGCGATCAAGCTTGCGAAAGCGATCGGCTGTACGGTCTACGCCACGGTCGGCGACGACGAGAAAGCCGCAAAGGCAAAAGCGCTCGGCGCCGACGAAGTCATCAACTACCGCAAGGATCGTTTCGAAGGCGTGGTGCGCAAGCTTACCAAGAAAAAAGGCGTGGACGTCGTGTTCGAGCACACCGGCGCCGAGACCTGGAACGGTTCGCTGCTCTCGATGAAAAAGGGCGGCCGTCTCGTCACCTGCGGTTCGACTTCAGGTCCCACGGTGCAGATGAACCTGATGCAGCTGTTCCAGCAGCAGTACAAGATTTTCGGTTCGTTCGGTTTCACGATGAAGAACGTCCGTGATGCGCTCGGCAAGATCGCGGGCGGTATTTCGCCCGTGATCGACACCGAACTTCCGCTCGCGGAATTCGAAAAGGGGTTGGAGCGCCTCGAAAGCCGCCGCGTATTCGGCAAGATCGTCGTGCGCTTTTAACGATGGGCCTGCCCTTCAAGGTCAAATTCTACTACTGGGTGAAGCACACCCGGGCTGGAAATTATTTCTGGCATTATGTCGTGACGCCCTATGCGCGCGTGCGCGACTTCTTCGTCTGGCTGATCGTTCGCACTTTTGTCGCCTTGCTCCGCGTACTGGGACCCGACCGATCCTCGAATGTGGCAGGCGCCTTCGCACGCAGGATCGGTCCACGGCTGCCGAACTCGAAGATCGCGCGCGACAACATCAAGGCGGCTTTCCCGGAGAAGTCTGCGGAAGAAATCGAAGCAATCGTTCGCGGCGTTTGGGAGAATCTCGGCCGCGTCGCCGGCGAATTCGTCCATCTACCCAAGATGTGGGACTACGATCCTGCAAAGCCGAATACCGGCCGGATCGAGTTCACGCCGCGCACGGCCGAGCTTTACAATCTGCTTCGCGACGACGGCAAGCCCGCGATATTCGTTTCCGCGCATTTTGCGAACTGGGAACTGCCTGCCGTTGCAGCCTTCGCCCATGGCCTCGACACCGCAGTGGTCTACAAGGCGCCGACCAACCGCGGCTTCGCCGAGCTGGTCCGCGAGACCCGAACCGGCGCAATGGCCGAACTCATCAGTTCGAGCCGCCATTCGGTTTTCACGATGACCAACGTACTGCAGGCTGGCCGTCATCTCGGGCTTGTCGTCGATCAGCACTTCAGCGGCGGTGTACCGGTCACGATGTTCGGCAGGCGGGCGCTAGCGAGCCCCCTTCCTGCGCGGCTGGCACGTGCCGTCGACTGTCCCGTCCATGCCGTGCGCGCCGTGCGGCTGCCGGGCAACCGCTTCCGGATGGACCTGACCGAGGAATTGCAATTGCCGCGCGACGCCGAAGGAAAGATCGACATCGACGCGGCAACGCAGACCATCTCGGACGTGTTCGAGGGCTGGATCCGCGAAACGCCTGAGCAATGGCTCTGGCTTCACCGGCGCTGGCGCGAAAAAGGCTAGCGCCCGGTCTTCACCCGCGTCCAGACCCTCGTCACCGTCCGCTGCAACTGCGGCGGATAGGGCGTGACCGTGTAAAGCCGTTTCATCACATCCGCCGGCGGATAGATCGCCGGATTGTTGATGATTTCCTTATCGATCATCTTCTGCGAAGGAAGATTTCCGTTCGCATAGGAGACGTAGTTCGTATTGCGCGCGGCAATTTCCGGCCGCAGCATGAAGTCGATGAAGGCATAAGCCTCCGTGGGGTTCGGCGCATCCTTGAGAATGGAGAACGAGTCGAAGAAGACCTGCGCGCCTTCTTTCGGCACGATATATTCGATTTCGACGGCCGGCTTCTTGGTTTTCTCCGCGGCTTCTTTCGCTCGCGCCTTTGCCTGAAACACGTCGCCGGACCAGCCCAGAACCAGACAGATATCTCCGTTCGCAAGCGCGTTGATGTATTCCGACGAATGGAACTTCTGGATGTTCGGACGCAGCTTGACGAGCAACTCGCCAGCCTTCTCGATTTCACCGGCGTTCTTCGAATCCGGATCGAAACCGAGATACTTCAGCGCGGCGGGCAGCGCCTCTTCCGGCGCATCGAGCACGTGTACGCCGCAGGAGCGAAGCTTCTCCAGATTCTCCGGCTTGAAGAAGAGATCCCAGCTGTCGAGCGGAACGTTGCCGAGACGCTCCTTCACCTTTGTCACGTTGTAACCGATGCCGGTCGTGCCCCACATGTGGTTGACGGCATATTCGTTGCCGGGATCGTAGGTCGCGAGGCGCTGCGTGATTTCAGGCCAGGTGTTTTTCAGGTTTGGCAGCTTGGATTTGTCGAGCTTCTGAAAAACGCCTACCGCGAGCAGGCGGCGCAATACCGTCGAGCCCGGTACGACCACATCATAGCCGGTCTTGCCCGCAAGCAGCTTCGCTTCGACGATTTCATTCGAATCGAAGGTGTCGTAACGGACCTTGATGCCGGTTTCCTTCGTGAATTCTTCCAGCACCTTCGGGTCGATGTAATCCGACCAGTTGTAAATATTGACCACGCGCTCCTGCGCGGCGGCATGGCCCGCAAACAACACGGCCAGAACTGCGAAAGGCTTCAGAAGGCGAAACAGCATCGGTGTCTCCCGGCGACGAAAATCGCTGGGACGTTAATCGGCAATCGCCTGCTTCTCAACCGCCGAGTAGAGATGGATCAACCGGTTTGCGTATCGAAGCCTGCTGCCTTCCATGCCAGAATACCACCGGCCATATGGGCGTCGTGGGGCAGCCCTGCCGCCTGTGCCGCCTTGGAAGCGGTCACAGAGCGCCTTCCGGAACGGCATGTGAAGACAAGACGTCTTCCCTCCGGATCGGGCAGCGCGGACGGGTCGAAGTCCGACAGGGGGAAATCGATCGCGCCCGGAATACGTTCTGCGGCCAGTTCATTCGGCTCGCGCACGTCGACAAGCAGGATGGAGCCCTCTTCGACGCCGGCTTTCACCTGTTCGACTGTAAGATCTTCGACCGCCGGGTCAGACATCCGATGCCCCACAGAAATTCAGGCCGCCTAAATGCGTGGCCTCATCCTGCCGGTCAAGTCATATCAAGGCCTTATGTTCGGCGGCGCGACCGGAGCCTCGCGAAGGAGCGTGATCGTCACGCGGCGGTTCGCGGCCATGTAGGGATCTTCGGGAAATAGCGGATCGCTATCCGCGCGCCCGGCAACCATGGAAATCTGCTGCGCGCGTACGCCGGACGACTGGAGAATGCCGCGCACAACATTGGCACGGTCGGCCGATAGATCGAAGGCCCCGTAGTTGCCGCGCGGCGGCGTCCGCAATGCGGCCGTATGGCCCGTGATAACGACCCGGTTCGGCATGGCGCGGATCGACTCCGCAATCTTTACGATGAGCTTGCGGGTGCGCTCGTAAGGCTCCTTCGCGCCCTCCGGAAACATCGAGCGGCCGTCCTGATCGACGATTTCGAGGTTCAGGCCTTCCTTGGTCTCCGTGAACAGGATGTGCTTGGAGAGTTCGGCGATCTCAGGCAATTCCTGCAACGCCTGACGAAGGCTTGCCGCTGCGAGCGCGAACTGACGATCCTTGATCGCCTTCAGACCCTGAATGAGATCGTTGTCCTGCTCGTCCTTGCCCGGCGTTTCGCTGGTCTCTTCGGGACGGAGGTCCCGGCGCGCGTTCTGAAGTTTGGGACGCACGGGCAGACCGTCGACTTCGACCATGCCGGTAAACCGGTTGTCACGCTGCGTGCCGAATGCATCGCGCATGGAGCCGGTCATCAGCTTCATCTTCTCCTTGTCCATGGTCGAATAGGCCGCGATCATGACGAAGAACGCCATCATCAGCGCCATGAGATCGGCGAAGGTCACGAACCAGCCATGACCGCCGCCATGACCGCCGCCGTGTCTGCGTTTGACCGCCATACGCCTACTCGCTTCCCAGGATTATCCGGCTCAGGCCGGTACCGCCTCGGCGGCATGGTGATGCCGCTCAGGAAGGTATGCGACCAGCATTTCGCGAATGATCGCCGGGCTTTTCGCCTCGCGGATCATCATCACGCCGTCGATGATCAGCGTGCGATTGGTCTCCTCGTCGTGCAGCTTCACCTGAAGCTTGTCGGCTATCGGCAGACACACGAGGTTTGCAAGCACCGCGCCATAGAGTGTCGCAAGCAGTGCGATCGCCATGTAGGGACCGAGCTTCGACGGGTCAGACATGTTCGCGAACATCTGCACCATGCCGATCAGCGTGCCGACCATGCCGAAAGCGGGCGCGCAGTCGCCGATCGCACGATAGATTTTCTGGCCTTCGTCGAGATGCATGAAAAACGTCTCACGCTCGCGCTCCATCGCATCGCGGATGAACGCGGAATCGTAGCCGTCCGCGACATAGCGGATGCCTTTGCCGAGGAACGGGTCCTCGACCTCTTCCTTTTCGAGGCCAAGAGGACCGGCCTTGCGCGCAATTTCGGCAAGACGCGCAATCTCATCGACGAGTTCGAGCTGCGTCATGCGCCGCATCGTGAAGGCGTACTTCGCACCGAGCGGCAGGCCGTGCATGATGGACGAGAGCGGAAAGCGGATGAGGGTCGCGGCGGCCGAGCCACCAAAGATCACGATGGCGGCGTGAGAGTCTACAAAGGTACCGAGATCGCCGCCCATCAGGATCAGCGCGATGACAATTATCGACCCGAAAATAAGGCCTATGCCTGTTGCCAGATCCATCAGGGTTCTCCCGTCTTACGCGCGAGCCCGTTCCTGGGCCGCTTTACTCTTGGGTACCCATGGTTATCGCGACGCACCTAAGAAGGGGTTAAGTCACGGAAATCCCAAGATAAGCGCTTGTCGCTTGCGGGCTTTCGCCTTGCAATTCGCTACGCTAGGACAATCCTAACGGTTCGTTAAAAACGGCTACAAGCGGCGGCAAACGCTGCGTTTCGGGAGGTTCATCATGCGCGACATCGGTCATTTCATCGGCGGGCAGCACGTCAAAGGGACGTCGGGCCGCACTGGCGACGTTTTTCAGCCGATGACCGGCGACATCATCGCGAAGGTCGCGCTCGCGTCCAAAGCAGAGCTTCGCGGTGCAGTGGAGAATGCGAAGGCGGCACAACCGGCCTGGGCCGCGACCAATCCGCAGCGCCGCGCCCGCGTGCTCTTCAAATTTCTCGAACTGATCGCGAA
Source organism: Hyphomicrobiales bacterium (assembly GCA_018335895.1). Taxonomy (GTDB): domain Bacteria; phylum Pseudomonadota; class Alphaproteobacteria; order Rhizobiales; family Xanthobacteraceae. Next base: position 10,745 of record JAGXQU010000026.1, read on the forward strand.
GGAAACCGACAGTCTCGCCGAAATGCTCGCGCGCGAGCATGGCAAGACGATCGCCGACGCCAAGGGCGACATCCAGCGCGGTGTCGAGGTGGTAGAATTCGCCTGCGGCATCCCCCATTTGCTCAAAGGCGACTTCACCGAAGGCGCAGGCCCGGGGATCGACCTCTATTCCATGCGGCAGCCGTTGGGTGTCGTCGCCGGCATCACACCGTTCAATTTCCCGGCGATGATCCCGATGTGGAAATTCGCGCCGGCGATCGCCTGCGGCAACGCTTTCATCCTCAAGCCGTCGGAGCGCGACCCGGGTGTGCCGATGCGGCTTGCCGAGCTCATGCTCGAAGCCGGACTCCCCGCAGGCATTCTCAATGTCGTCAACGGCGACAAAGAGGCCGTGGACGCGATCCTCGACGATCCGGACGTTCGCGCGATCGGCTTCGTCGGCTCGACTTCGATCGCGGAATACATCTACACGCGCGGCACTTCGACCGGAAAACGCGTGCAATGTTTCGGCGGCGCGAAGAACCACATGATCGTGATGCCCGACGCCGACATGGACCAGGCGGTCGATGCGCTGATCGGCGCGGGTTACGGCTCAGCGGGCGAGCGCTGCATGGCGATCTCGGTCGCCGTGCCCGTCGGCAAGGCAACCGCTGACAAGCTCGTCGAAAAGCTCATCCCGCGGGTCGAGAGCCTGAAGATCGGCCCCTCCACCTCCGCGGATGCCGACATTCCGCCGCTGGTGACGAAGGCCCACCTCGAGAAGGTAAAGAATTACGTCGAACTCGGCATCAAGGAAGGCGCGAAGCTGAAAGTCGACGGCCGCGGCTTCAAGATGCAGGGCTACGAAAAAGGCTTCTACATGGGCGGCTGCCTGTTCGACGAGGTGAAGCCTGAAATGCGCATCTACAAGGAAGAGATCTTCGGGCCCGTGCTCTCTGTCGTACGCGCGAAAGACTACGATGAAGGCCTCAAACTCGCGAACGATCACGAATACGGCAACGGCGTCGCGATTTTCACGCGCGACGGCGATGCCGCGCGCGACTTCGCGAGCAAGGTCAACGTCGGCATGGTCGGCATCAACTTCGCGATTCCGGTGCCGCTCGCCTATCACACCTTCGGCGGCTGGAAACGCTCCGGCTTCGGCGATCTCAACCAGCACGGCCCGGACTCGGTGCGCTTCTATACGAAGACCAAGACGGTCACTTCGCGCTGGCCCTCCGGCATCAAAGACGGTGCCGAGTTCACCATCCCAACGATGAAGTGAGACAAATGTCCGAATACAAACTTTATTGCTTCGCCCAGTCAGGCAACGCCTATCGGGCTGCGCTGATGCTCAATCTGATCGGCGCGAGTTGGAAGCCGGTATTCGTCGATTTCTTCAAAGGAGAGACACGAACCCCGGAATTCCGTGCCCGGATCAACGAAATGGGTGAAGCGCCGGTTTTGGTAGACGGCAACAAGACGCTCACCCAGTCGGGAGTGATCTTGCAATATCTCGCGAAGAAGAGCGGCAAGTTTCTGCCGCAGGGCGAGGACGAAGAACTGGAAGCGCTGCGCTGGATCATCTTCGATAATCAGAAGATCAACGGCTACCTTGGTCCTTATCGCTTCCTGAAGAATTGGGCGAAGGGTGCGGACCCCGCCATCATCGCTTTCTTTAAGGGCCGTCTCGACGGCAATCTGGCAGTCGTGAACAAACGCCTCGAAGGACGCAAGTTTCTTCTCGGAGATCGCCCGACGATCGCAGATATTTCGATGTGCGCGTACCTCTATTATCCATCGGATGAGTTCGGCTTCGATATTGCGAAGGATCATCCTGCAATCGGGGAATGGCTCGGGCGGATCAAGGCGCTCCCAAATTGGGCTCATCCCTACGATCTAATGCCGGGACATCCGCTACAACTTTAATTGCGGGACGTCCCGGCTCGTCCAACAACTTCAGTCGCGCTTGATTGCGAACGGCGCCCAAGCCTGCATCGAGGCCATGGCTTCGATCCTGTTGATGTTCACGTGGCGCGGCATGGTGCAGACGAAGAACACCTGCTCGGCGATGTCGTCGGCAACCATCGGCTTCACGCCCTTGTAAACGGCGTCCGCTTTCGCCTTGTCGCCCTTGAAGCGCACCACCGAAAATTCGGTTTCGGCGAGACCAGGCTCGACCGAGGTCACGCGCACGTTCTTGCCCAGAAGGTCGCAGCGCAAATTCAACGCAAAGCGCGTGACGAAAGCTTTGGTGGCGCCGTAGACGTTGCCGCCGGGATAGGAATAGTTCGCGGCAACCGAACTGATGACGACGACATGGCCCTCGTCCCGCTCCACCATGCCGGGAAGCGTGTTGCGAACGGTGTAGACGAGCCCGTTCACGTTCATCGCGATCATCTGTTCCCAGTCCGCGATGTTAGCTTCGTGTGCGGGCTCGAGGCCGACGGCGCCGCCGGCATTGGCCACGACCACGTTAATCTTCTTGAATTCCGCGGGCAGCGACTCCAGCGCCTTGATCGTCGCCTTGTTGTCGGTGACGTCGAAGTTCAGCGTGTGGCAGTTCGCCCCCAGCTCCTTCTTGAGCGCGTCGAGCCGATCCTGACGGCGGCCGGTACCGATCACTTTCGCGCCGGCCTGCGCGAAGCGCCGCGCGGTCGCGGCGCCGAAGCCGGACGTTGCGCCGGTCACGAGCACGGTCAGGGTTTTGGGGTCGAGCATCTGCGAAGCCATGAATTCCTCTCCTGCGGGTAGCAGCGGTTGGTATCCGCCTGTTCGTGTAGCCGGTTCAGCGCGCGGTCAGCCCGCCATCGATGGGGATTTCCGCTCCGGTAATGAAGGCGCTTTCATCGCTTAGCAGAAATACGGCGAGGTTCGCTACCTCTTCCGGCTGGGCAAAGCGGGCGAGCGGCACATCCGCCGTCATGCGCTCGCGGGCAGCCTCCCGCGATTTCACGTTCACGAGCATCGCCTCGACCATTGCACCCTCGACAAAGGTGGGATGCACGGAGTTGGAGCGGACCTGCGGCTTCAGGCGAGCCCCATAAAGCGCGACGGACTTCGAAAGCAGCCGCACGGCGCCTTTGGAGGCGTTGTAGGATGCGAGATTGTGCCCTGCGACCAGGCCTGAGACCGAGGAAAGATTGACGATGGAGCCGCCGCGGATTTTCAGAAGCGGCATTGCATATTTGCAGCCGAGATAGGTGCCGTCAACGTTGACGGCCATCGTTTTGCGGTAGGTCTCGTACGGCTCGCTCTCGATGGTGCCGAGTGAGGCGATACCGGCGGAGTTCACGAGCCCGTCGAGACGGCCGTGATCTTTCGCGATCGCTTCGGCGATTGATTTCCAGTTTTCTTCGGAAGTGACATCGAGTGCGTAGTCCTGTCCCTTGTGCGAGGCCAAATCCGTCCGGATCGGCTTGCCGCCCTCCCGGGCGATCATATCGGCCACGGCATTGCCGATCGTTCCAGCGGCACCGGTGATCAGGACGATCTTATTCTGCATACGCACGGAGAACGCTCCATAAAAGAAGAACCCGCCGCGATCATGCGGCGGGTTCCTGTTTTTGCAATAGCGGCGGCTTACTTCGGCGCGCCGGCGTACTTGGCGACGAAGGCTTCGACGTCCTTGACGAGCGCTTCGCCGTCGATGCCCTTGCCCTTCATTTCCGCAATCCACGCGGCGATGACCGGCTTCGCGGCATCCTTCCAGCGCTGCGTTTCCTTGGCGTCGAGGGTCACGATCTTGTTGTTACGCTTCTGCGCGGCAGCAAGGCCGGGCGCGTCGCCGGCATCCATCACCTGACCAACCCACTTCGAAGTGGCAAGGCCGGAGTTGTTGTCGATGACCTTCTTCAGGTCTGCCGGCAGGCTGTCGTACTTCGCCTTGTTCATCGCGAAGATGAACGCAGCGACATAGAGCGAGCGGTTGCCGGAGAAGCCCGTGTGCGTGTTTACGAGTTCGGACACACGCAACGGCGCCGTGACTTCCCACGGAACGACCGTGCCGTCGATCACGCCCTTCGACAAGTTTTCCGGCATCGCCGGAACGGGCATGCCGACCGGCGTCGCGCCGAGGGTTTCGATCAGACGGTTCACGACACGCGACGGCCCGCGAACGCGAAGACCCTTCATGTCTTCGAGCTTCTGCACGCCGTTGCCCTTGGCATGGATCAGACCGGCTCCGTGCGTGTGCACGGCGATGATCTTGACGTCCTTGAACTCGTCTTTCAGGTGCTTCTCATAATATTCCCAGGCAGCCTGGCTGGTCTGTTCGGCGTTGCCAGAGATGAACGGCAATTCGAGCGCTTCCGTCTTCGGGAAGCGGCCCGCGGTATAGCCCGGCAGCGTCCAGACGATATCGACGACACCGTCCTTCACCTGATCGAAGAGCTGCGGCGGCGTGCCGCCAAGCTGCATCGAAGGATAGAGCTCGACCTTGATACGGCCCTTCGACTCTTCTTCAACTTTCTTCGCCCACGGCGCGATGAAGTTGTTCGGCACCGGCGCCTTTGCCGGCAGGAACTGATGGACCCGCAGCGTCACCTGCTGCTGTGCCACCGTTTGCCCGCCGAACGCGGCGAAAACCGCGACGACGAACGCCGCAGCGAGCATTCTGGATAGCAATTTCATATTTCTCTCCCTCCAAGGTTTTCCTGTTTCGCCGCTTGGGGACGGCGGAACACGACGTGCTTCTTCTTGTAATTCGCCGAAGCGATCACCGAGTGGCTCTTTGCAGAGCATCAGCCCACTCGTAGATCCACACTCCGGCGAGCGTAATCTGCGGGATCAGAAGCAACAAGACCACCCGCAGAAAGTCGGAAATGAGAAACGGCATGATACCGCGATAGATTTCCCCGATCGGAACGGTGCGCGCGATATTTGCGACGACATACACGTTCAATCCGATCGGTGGCGCGATCAGTCCGATCTCGATCACCATCAGCATCAGAATGCCGAACCAGATCGCTTTGTATTCGTTGGTAAGCCCGAACAGATCCAGCGCAAGTATACTCGGCAGAAGAATCGGAAGCAGGAGGAGCATCAACGCGATCTCGTCCAGCACCGCTGCGAGTATGATGAATATGAGAAGGAACCCTGCAACGATCACGAGCGGTGGTATCCCTGAACCGGACACCCAGTCGGCCAGCGCGTTCGGAACCTGCGAGACGGCAAGCGCGGTGTTCATCATGGCAGCGCCGAGCAGCACCATGAAGATCATGGCGGTTGCCTGCGCCGCGGGCAGGAAGCACTTCACCGCCTCGCCGAGAGTCATACCCCCCAGATTTGGCTGGTTGGTGCGGTTGGCGATGAACTTGAGGCCAAGCGCGAGCAAAAGCATGGCAGCGGTACCGATCGCAGCGCCCTGCGTTGCGGTAAAGAACCCGCCATAGATGCCAATGAACAAAAGGCTGAAAATCAGGGCGATCGGCGATGCCTCAATGATCGCGCGTATCCGTTGCTGACGCGTCGCTTTCTTTTGCTCGGTTGCATGGCCGGGAACCATGCGCACATAGACGGCAATAACGATTATATAGCCGATTGCCGCGATGAGCCCGGGTATGAATGCAGCCGCGAACAGCTTCACGATGTTCTGCTCGGCCAGCAGCGCGTAGATGATCAGAACGACTGACGGCGGAATCAGGATCCCGAGCGTGCCGCCGACCGCGAGCGTTCCGGTCGCGAGGCGATCCGAGTACTTCAGCCGCTTCATTTCCGGCAACGCGACCTGGCTCATGGTGGCGGCGGTCGCGACCGACGAGCCGCAGATCGCACCGAATGCTGCACAGGCCACAATGGAAGCCTGCGCGACACCGCCTTTGCGGTGTCCGATCAATGTGCTCGCCGCCTGGAAGAGCTTTCGCGAAAGGCCCGCGACCGCAGCGAACTGCCCCATCAGCAGAAACAGAGGGATCACAGAAAGGTCATAAGTCGAGAAGCGCGCCCAAGTCAGGCCTTTCAAGTAGTTCAGGAGGGCGATATCTCCGACCTTGAACCAGTAGGCGACCGCGCCTGCAATGAACATCGCGCCGCCGATCGGCACGCGGATGGCGATCAGCGCGAGCATGCCTCCGAGCGTGGCGAGCGCAAATTCGATATTGCTCATGTCGCATCGCTTCCTGCCGGCGGCGCGACCGGCCGCACTAGATCCATCGACTGAGCCAAAGCGATGAATCCGGAAAGCAGCAGTCCGGGAGTCATCAATGCGTAGGCGATCCAGATCGGCAGTTCGCGCAGCGTCGTCGTCTCACCCGAGCGGTAGATGCTTACGACTGCGATTGCCGTGCGCCACCCGATCAGCAGAAGTACGATTGCCATTACGAACGCGCCAAAAGAGTCGAGCAGCTTCACCGTGCTTGGGCTTGCGCGCTGCGTAAAGAAATCCACGACGATGTGGCCGCGCGTGATCTGACAGTATGGCAGGAACATCGTGCCCGCGATCGCGATGCCGAATTCCACGAGTTCGAAGTCGCCCCGGATCGGGGACTCGAACAGCCAAAGCCCGATGGTATGCGCGGCCGACATCAGCCCGATCGCAGACACGACCGCGCCACCGGCGTAGGCAAAGATGACTGCCAACCCGTACATCACCCCGTGCAGTAGCCCGGGGCTCTTTCCCTTCACTCTTTCCTGCATTTCTACCCTGCAAGAACCAATATTCTGCTGGCGCTCTGAGGCGCCATTCCCTCTGCCAAGTCTTCCCCCTGAAGTTGCAGCGGTGTGGGACGGATAGCCCGTGCGGCGAGAGATTGGCAACGACCGCAAACCCCTATTTCGACACGCAAAAGCATTCGTACCGGCGTTTCAATCTTTTATTCCACTCGGAACTTCTGCCTTAACGGCTTGTTAATGCTTCGGGCACAGCATTTCTCGCAGGTGCGAACAAGGCTCGCGTCCAGAGATTGGGCAAGTCATGGCGACACTCTCCGACCTGAAGTTCGTCGAAGGCGCTCCTGCAATCGCTCCGGAAGGGATTTCATCCCTGTCTCAGCGGATGCAAATTCTGCTTTCGGCCCTAAGGCCTCGCTCGGACGCGGAAGCGCTGAAGCTGCTGCGGACCCGATTCCCGCAATCGACCCTCAGCGAGCGATTGGACGCGCTCTCCAAGCTCCGCCGGTAGCTTACCGCCGCTCCCGCCCTCGCCTAATTGAGGCGGCCCGGACGTTGCTCCTCGTCCGCCGGCACGTTCATCAAGCCACCGCTCGCAAGCACATGTGCCTTCTCAAGGCGGCGATAGTGCATGAACGCGAGAGGAATGGTGCCGAGATAGGCAATCACGACGAGCGTCAGCAACTCCCACGGATAACTCAGCAGCATTGCGACCAGCAGAACTACGAGGACAAGGATCGGAAGCACATACTCGCGCGGAATACGCGCGCTGAGCTTCTTGCCGGACCAGGTCGGAATCTTCGAGACCATCAGAAGAGCGATTGCGAGGGCAAACACGAGATAGAGAACCGGGCTCACCGCAAAGCGCGGCACTCCGAGCATCTCGATGTAAACCGGAAGCAGCACCACCACAGCCGCGGCAGGCGCAGGCATCCCGACGAAAAAGTTTCCGGCGAAAGCCGGCCGGTTCGGGTCGTCCAGCATCACGTTGAAGCGCGCGAGGCGAAGGGCGGCGCATAGCGCGAAGATCAGCATGATAACCCAGCCCAAAGTCTTGAGCGGGCCGAGGCCCCAGAAAAACAGGATGAGCGCGGGCGCGCAGCCGAAGTTCATGAAATCGGCTAGCGAATCCAGCTCCGCGCCGAACCGCGACTGCGCTTGCAGATAGCGCGCAAGACGGCCGTCGACGCCGTCCAGTATCGCTGCGAGCACGATGCCTGCGATCGCAAGATCCATACGCCCCTCGATCGCCATTCTGATCGCGGTCAGGCCGAGGCAAAGCGCGAGCAGCGTAACGAGGTTCGGCAGCAGCGCCCGAATCGGAATCTTGCGGAAGCGCTTGCGCGGATTTTCGTCGCCTGGCTCGAAGGAAGGAAACAGTCTGTCCATAGTCATCAGGATACGCCCGAAAAGCCTGTAAAAGAAGTGCGCTTTGCCGGTTTGGTTACGCCGCGCGGAAAGCAGGCCCCGCTGCCGTCGCGGCAAGGTCCGCGATCACCGTTTCGCCGCCGAGCGCGTATTGGCCCACGGATACCAGCGGCTTCGTGCCCGCCGGCAGGTACACGTCCACGCGGGAGCCGAAGCGGATGAGCCCGATGCGCTCGCCCGCCGAAACGAGCTGGCCTTCCTTCACGAAACAGACGATGCGCCGCGCGACCAGACCCGCAATCTGCACAACACCGTAGCGGCCGGAGGGCGTGCGCACGACGAGGCCGTTGCGCTCGTTATCCTCGCTCGCCTTGTCGAGATCGGCGTTCAGAAACTTGCCGGGGCGGTAGACGATCCGTTCGATCTCCCCGGAAACCGGGCTGCGGTTTACGTGAACGTCGAAGACGCTCATGAAGATCGAAACGCGAGGTAGTGACTCCGAGCCGAGGCCGAGTTCGATAGGCGGGACAGCGAGCGAAACGGACGAAATCTTGCCGTCGGCAGGGGCAATCACCAGCCCGTCCCGCACGGGGGTCACTCGCACCGGATCGCGAAAGAAATAGACGCACCAGAGCGTGAGCACGACGCCGATCCAGCCGAGCGGCTTCCAGACAATAAACAGCACCAGCGAGGCGAGTGCGAATACCCCGATAAAAAGGTATCCCTCGGGATGAACCGGCGCCATCTGCTTGCGAACGGACTCAATGATCGACATCAATTTTTCCTTTGCGCGGGACAGCTAAAGAGGACCCCGCCGCTCGTCAACGGCCCCTCCCTTTCCGCCTTCCTCCGGCCAATTCTGTGGCATAGAAGCAGGCAAAACCGGAGCCACGATGCTTTCCTACGCCCAGCATTTCGAGGACGTCTATCTGATGCGCTGTTTCCGCGAGCGCGGGGACGGCTTTTATATCGATGTCGGCGCGGGTCATCCCGTGATCGACAACGTTTCTTTCGCTTTCTACCTGAAAGGATGGCGCGGCATCACGGTCGAGCCCAACCCTTCGCTCGCGAGGCTCTCCCGCAGCGTGCGCCCGCGCGACATCGGCGCTGAGACTTTGGTCGGCGCGGCTTCCGGCGAGGCGAAGTTCTTTCTCGTCGACGACTTTCACGGCCTTTCCACCATGATCGGAGAGAACGCCCGCGCAGCCGCCGAGAACTACGGAAAGAGGTCGAACGAGCTTACGCTTCCCGTCACCACACTTGCCGAGCTTTGCAGGAAGCATGCGCCGAAGGCGATCGACTTCCTGAAGGTCGACGTCGAAGGTGCTGAGAAGGATGTGCTCGCAGGCGCAGACTGGAATACCTACCGGCCGCGTGTCGTCGTGATCGAGGCGACCATGCCCGCCTCGCCCGAGCCGAACTGGGGTGGCTGGGAGCCGTTCCTGCTTTCACAAAAGTATCGTTTCGTCTTCTTCGACGGGCTGAACCGCTACTACCTCGCGGACGAGGAAGCCGCGCTTGCCGTCCATTTCGAGGCGCCGGTCAATCCCTTCGACAAGGCGGTGCAGCTTTCGCGATACCGCAAGGCGCTCGAAGACGCCTCGCATCCCGATCACAAGCTCGCAGGCGTTCTCGCGGAAGCCTTCCTAACGCGTGCGCCGCTCATCTCGCCGCATCTTATGGTCGAATTGCTGACGGCCGAACTGAACCCCGCGGCGCTCGCCCATCCCGCGACCGAAGCCGACATTCTTGCGGTGTTCAGCCGGCTGTTCGGCCGTGAGCCTTCGCCGGAAGAACTACAGGCGGCAAAATCCCTCTCAAAGGGAAAGACGCTGCGCGAACTCTATGAGGTCGTGATCGGATTCGATTCCGTGCGCGCCGCGTTTGGAAGAATTTCCGGCAGCTACGCCTGGTAGTGCGGCCCGCTCCATTACTTGAACGGCCAAATAAGCTGGGCGCCAAACTCGGCCGGCACCGGATCGCCGTGGATACCGACCTCCGGCGGCCAGGAGCCGTCAGCGGGTAGATAGTAAGTGCCGAATAACCGGTCGATCCAGGGAAAATGAACCGCGAAATTCTTGTCGATGGGTCTCACCGCGTGGTGCCAGTGGTGAAAGCGCGGCGTCACCAGCAAGTGCTCCAGCCATCTGAAACGGAATTTCATGTTGACGTGAATGAACGTCGCTTGTGCTGCCACGATGCCGAGCCAGATGTAAAGCGCCTGCTCGGCGAATCCGATGACGAAGAGTGGTACGAGGATCAGCCCGCGCGTAATCACGGTATCGACGACATGCAGCCGGGAGCCGGCAAGCCAATCCATGTTGCGCGAGGAATGGTGGATCGCATGAAACGGCCAGGCCCAGCGGATCCGGTGGAAGCTTCGATGCACCCAGTACTGGGTCACGTCCGCGGCAATCATGATAAGCAGGACCTGAACCGCGATCGGCAAACTCTTCGCCTGCACGCCAAGCGCTTCGGCCTGCCAAGCCTGCGAGACGAGTGTCGCCGGTAGCAGCGTGAAGAAGGTCAAGAGCTCAACGGCGACGTGGCTGACGGCAAAATAAATGCCATCGGTGGTCCATCCGGGCCGGAAGGTGCCCTGCTCGGGCTTCAGCGGAAACAGGCGCTCCAGTGGGACGAATACGAGGCTGAGCAGCACCACATTCAGCACAAGCCAATCTAGACCGAGATGTAAGGGCGCCTGTCGGTCATGCTCGATCTCGACGCCGGCGCCACCAAGGATCACCGCTCCGCAGGTGAAAGCGATACCTGCGATGCCGAGACGCTTGCTCGGTCTTAGCAAGAGATTCAGGGCCGAGAAAAAGAACGCGGCGATGATCGCGAGCGTGAGCAGGCCCCGCATCAGATCGACCGGATACTGAGACCGCAACTCGTTGACGGTGAGCCATTCATGGAAATGGAAAACTAGAACGGCAAAGAACGATGCGGCACCAAGCAGCAGGCCGATCAGGCCAGAGAACCATCCAGACCCGAAATGCTGAGACCCGCGGTCTCCGAGTACGCGCTCGAACCACAGATCCAGCCTCGTATACGATCGGTCGGAATCGCCCGGCGAACTCATCGCATCACCTGATGGATTCTAGCACGCAATCCGGCTTCCGCGTCCTGCTTTACTCTGCTGCATCGATCTTCGGCGCGGTTGGCGTAACAAGCGGCGCCTCCCGTTCGGCAACTTTCGGCGGAGCGGCATTCGGTTTCTCGCGCGGTGTCATTTCCTCCGCCACTTCGCGGAGCTTTTCGCGCGCGGCATCCGCCTCGCGCTGACGGTTCCACATGCCGGCATAGAGACCGCCTTGCTCCAGCAACTGCGCGTGGGTGCCCCGCTCGACGACCTGTCCCGCGTCGATCACGATGATCTCGTCGGCATTGATGACCGTCGAAAGCCGATGCGCGATCACGAGCGTCGTGCGTCCTCGCGAAACGCGCTCCAGCGCATCCTGAATTTCCTTTTCCGTATTGGAATCGAGCGCCGAAGTGGCCTCATCGAGCAGAAGGATCGGAGGAGCCTTCAGGATGGTACGCGCAATGGCGACACGCTGCTTTTCGCCGCCCGAAAGTTTCAGCCCTCGCTCGCCAACTTCCGTTTCGTAGCCGTGCGGCAGCACTTTGATGAAATCGTCGATCTGCGCGTGTTCGGCAGCCTTTTCGATGTCGACATCGCTTGCCTCCCAGCGCCCGTACCGGATGTTGTAGCGGATGGTGTCATTGAAAAGCACGGTGTCCTGCGGGACCATGCCGATCGCCGCACGCAGCGAAGTCTGGGTCACGTCGCGGATGTCGTTGCCGTCGATGGTGATGCGCCCGCCCGCGACATCGTAGAAGCGATAGATCAGGCGAGAGATGGTGGATTTTCCCGCACCCGAGGGACCGACAATCGCCACCGTGTGACCTGCGGGAACCTCGAACGATATACCCTTCAGAATTTCGCGTTCCGGATCGTAGCTGAAGCGGACATTCTCGAAACGAAGCGTTCCCTCGCGCACCTCGAGCGGCTTCGCGTCAGGGGAGTCCTTGATTTCGGGATTGCGGTAGAGAATCCCGAACATCTGCTCGATATCAATGATCGCCTGCTTGATCTCGCGGTAGAGCATGCCCATGAAATTCAGCGGAATATAGAGCTGAATGAGCATGGCGTTGATCATGACGAAGTCGCCGACGGTGCGGCGTCCGGCCTGAATATCGAACACGCAGAGCGCCATCATTACGGTCAGACCGATCGTGAAGATCGTCGCCTGCCCGGCGTTCAAGATCGCAAGCGAAGTATAGGTCTGCACGCCCGCCTTCTCGTATTTCGCGATCGAGCGGTCATAGCGTTCGCTCTCGCGCTTCTCGGCGCCGAAATATTTCACGGTCTCGAAGTTCAGGAGGCTGTCAACGGCTTTTGCAGTCGCGTCGTTATCGGACTCGTTCATCGCCTTGCGAATCTTGATCCGCCACTCGGTCGCCCGGTAGGTGTAGGCCATGAACGCCACCATCGTGACCATCACGATCACCGCATAGCGCCAATCGAATGCGAGCAGCATGATGCCGATGACGAGCGCAAGCTCGAAGATGGTCGGCGCGAGTTGCAGCACGACAAGGCGGACGAGTTCTTCGATGCCGTTGCGCCCGCGCTCGAGAATCCGGGTTAAGCCGCCGGTCTTGCGCTCCAGATGAAAGCGCAGCGAAAGCGCGTGCATATGATCGAAGGTCAGCTGGGCAAGCCTGCGCACCGCATGCAGCGCGACCTTGGCGAACAGGCCGTCGCGAAGCTGCGTAATCAGCGCAATGCCGATGCGGGTGCCGCCGTATAGGAGTACGAGCGCAAGCGGGGCCGACAGGATCGCAAGCCACCCGCCCGTGGGCATGGGCTTGCCTTCGGAGAGCGCGACCAGCGAATCCGTCGCCCACTTGAAGGTGAAGGGCATCAGCACCGTGACGAGCTTGCCCGCCACAAGGAGGATGAAGGCGAAGAACACCCTCCGCTTCAGATCGAGCCGCGTCGAAGGCCACATATGCGGCCACAGGCTAACGATGGTGGAGAACAAGGTGGGGCGGATTTCGGGGCCGGTATTCTGCATTCTTTACTCGTTGCGGCCCTTCAAGAGACCGGGAACGGCGCGGGAAAGCCCCGTCCGCTTGCCTATTATTGTACCACGTGGACGGTAGGGGGACCTATCGTCGCAATTCCTGCAATTCGTTCCTGTATGCCGCAGCCAATGCTATCTAGGTGCCCGATCCTGAAATTTCGAGAGTTGTGATGTTCCGTCGTTCCGCCTTGTTCGTTTCCGCGTTCGTCCTGAGTGCGGTGATCTCTTCGGCCAATTCCCACGCGCAGCAGGTCGCCGCGCGGACCCCCCTCGGCACCGCCGCGGTTGAAACCGGTCAAAGCGAGAGCGGCGTCCAACTCACGATCTCGCTAAGCGGCGCGGAACCGCAGATTTTCGATGGCGTCGGCGATGCGCTGGTGCCCATGCGGGCTGGCGGGCGATCCGCGCCGGTGATCGCGCTCGATATCGACCGCGACGGCGTCGACGAGATCTTTGTCCGCACCTCGTCGCAGCAGCGCGGCGTGCTGATCGTCTTCCGCTGGGACGCATCCTCCAATACGTACGCGCCCGTGACCTTCGCCGAAAGCACCGGCTCGCCGAAGCCCTATCTCATCGTCCACCTGTCGCAGCAGGTTTCGGTCAGCGGCACCATGATCGAAGCCAACCACGACAGCGTGGTCAGCGGGCGCAAGCGGCAGCGCCTGTTCCGCTATCGCTGGACCGGCGAAGGCTTCGAACAGACCACCGATCATTAGCCCGGCCTTGACGCGAAGGCAGCCCGCCGCCACATCTTGGGGATGTCCAAAATCAACTCGATCTGCGTTTTCTGCGGCTCCTCGCCCGGCCGGGACGGCAGATTCATCGATGATGCAAAGAAATTCGGCGAGACTCTCGGGCGAGAAAAAATCCGCCTCGTCTTTGGCGGGGGCGGCGTCGGGTTGATGGGTGCGGTCGCCCGCGCGGCTGCCGACGCCGGAGGCGAAGTGACCGGTATCATTCCCACGTTCCTCGTGAACCGGGAGCGGCCCGAGGCTGCGCATTCGACGAACACCATCGTCACCAAAGACATGCATGAGCGCAAACACAAGATGTTCGAGATGGCGGATGCCTTCGTCGCGCTGCCGGGAGGTATCGGCACGCTCGAAGAGCTCGTCGAACAACTGACGTGGATCCAGCTCGGCCAGCACAAGAAGCCGCTCCTGATCCTCAATACCAACGGCTTCTGGAATCCGCTGCTCGCGCTGCTCGACAACTTCCGCGACATCGGATTTCTCGGCCAGCACGCCATCGATAATCTGCTGGTTGCGGAAAATGTCGAAGACATACTTCCGAAGCTTCGCAACGCGACCGCTCCGGTTTCGCTCTGGGAGCTTCGCGAAGATCAGGCCGTTTCGGAGAACATGTAGATCGCTTAGATCTGCGCGACGAAGGTGACGACTTCGATTTTGTTGCCGTCGAAATCGCGAATGAAAGCGGCGAAATAGTTGTTGCTGTATTGAGGACGGATGGCCGGCATGCCGTCGTCTTCCGCGCCGAGCCGGATCGCGGCGTCGTAAAAATTCTTGACCGCCTCCGCGGATCTCGCGCGCAAACAGATATGCACCCCCGAGCCGGCAGGCACCTTCGCCATATCCGGACGCGCGTTGAGCCAGAACTCGGAATGAGACTTGCCGCGGCGCCCAAAGCCCGATGTCTCAGGCCGCTCGTCGCGCAGTTCATAGTCCAGCACGGCGAGCACTTCCTTGTAGAAGGCGGTCGATGCTTTCAGGTCGCTGACACCGATGGAGATGTGATCGATCATCGGCACTCTCCCTGTCAGACCGGTGCGTTGCTCTTGAGCAGCTTCCAGGTGATCGAGTCGAGCAACGCCTGGAACGAAGCATCGATGATATTCGGCGAAACGCCGACGGTCGTCCACTGCTCGCCGCTCTCGTCGGTAGATTCGATCAGAACGCGCGTTACGGCACCGGTGCCGCCATCGAGGATACGCACCCGGAAATCGGTAAGCTGGAGCCCGGAAATATAGGACTGATACTTGCCGAGATCCTTGCGGAGCGCGACGTCCAGCGCATTCACGGGGCCATTGCCCTCGCCCGCCGAAATCAGAACCTCGTTGCCTACCCGGACCTTGACGATGGCCTCGGCCACCGTCGTGAGTTCGCCTTTGGCGTTATAGCGGCGCTCCACGTTCACGCTGAAGCGCTCGACATCGAAATACTCCGGCACCTTGCCGAGCATACGGCGCGCGAGCAGCGCGAAGGAGGCGTCCGCCGACTCGTAGGAGTAGCCGATCGCCTCGCGCCGCTTCACTTCCTCCAGCAGATAAACGAGCCGGGGATCGTTCTTGTCGGCGACGATGCCGAGGCGCTCGAGTTCGGCGAGCACATTCGACTTGCCGGCCTGATCCGAGACCATGACCTTGCGACGGTTACCGATCGCTTCCGGCGTCACGTGCTCATAGGTCGTGGGGTCTTTCAGGATCGCCGATGCATGGATGCCCGCCTTGGTGGCGAAAGCATTTTCGCCGACATAAGGCGCATACTTGTCCGGCGCGCGATTGAGAATTTCGTCGAGCGAATGCGCGCAGGTTCGGAGCGTCTTCAATTGCTCCGGCTTGACGCCGATCTCGAATTTCTCGGCGTAGTCACCCTTCAAGAGCAGCGTAGGGATGATCGAGCAGAGGTTCGCGTTGCCCGTGCGCTCGCCGAGGCCATTCAGGGTGCCCTGAATCTGCCGCGCGCCGGCTCGCACCGCTGCGAAGGAGTTTGCGACCGCCTGCTCGGTGTCGTTGTGAGCATGGATGCCGACATGATCGCCGGGAATGAGTTTCACGACGTCTTCGACGATCGTTTCGACCTCGTTCGGCAGTGTGCCGCCGTTGGTGTCGCAGAGCACGACCCATCGTGCGCCGGCGTCATAGGCCGCCTTCGCGCAGGCGAGCGCGTATTCACGGTTATCCTTGTAGCCGTCGAAGAAATGTTCGCAGTCGATCAGCGCCTCACGGCCGCTATCGACGATGGCCTTGACGGAGTCGCGGATGCTTTCGAGGTTTTCCTCAGGCTTGATCTCGAGCGCGACACGCACCTGAAAGGCGGAAGCCTTGGCGACGAGGCAGATCGCGTCGGACTTTGCGGCAAGCGTGCCTGCGAGCGCGGGATCGTTCGAGGCCGAGCGGCCCGCGCGCTTGGTCATGCCGAAGGCGGTGAATTTCGCCTTGGTCTTGTTGTCTTCCGCGAAGAGCGCGGTGTCGGTCGGGTTCGCGCCGGGGATGCCAGCTTCGATGTAATCGATGCCGAGGGCATCCAGCATCTTTGCGATACGGAGTTTGTCGGTGACCGTGAAATCGACGCCATGCATCTGCGCGCCGTCGCGCAACGTGGTGTCGAACAGATAGAGCCGCTCGCGCGCCATTGTCATCTCCAGAGCAGCCCGAATACGTAAATGGCGAGCAAGAGCCCGAGCGCCATCACCACGTATTTCAGGGCGACATAATAGGTCCGGTGCCGGGGGAACGGCGGCTCGTCGAGTTCGTCGTTCATGACTTCACCTTGTGATTCAGATCGAGGTTCTTCGCGTTGATTTCGAATAACCGGACCGAGCCGAAAAGACGTGACTTTTCAATGCCTTCCCGATGGCCACGAAGGCTTCGATTCAGATTCGGATTCTTAGCGTTTCGCATTGCCGTCACGCCTGTCGCAGTCCGGATCGGAGAGCGGGCACATCCTGATGCTTTTGGTTGCGTTCTCGATCGACTTTTTCACGTCCTGCTCGATCCGCTGCTTGGTCTGCTGCGCATGCTGGTTGTCCGCGCGCATCTTCGCGCGCCATGCGGAAGCCGCGCCGAGCGCGATCAGCAACGCGACGATGGTGACGAGGCCGGTCTTCGTTTTCCAGGAGTTCATCGCGCGATCTCCAGATCGGTAGTGCCGTCCTTGTTGTCCTTGATGACAACGCCCATCGCCTTGAGTTCGTCGCGGATGCGGTCAGATTCCTTCCAGTCTTTATTGGCGCGAGCGGCATTGCGAGCCTCAACAAGCGGACGCGCGCGATCAAGTAGATCGCGTCGAGCTGCATTTTCATAATCAAGATTTGCAGGTCGCAATGGCATTAGACCCAACAAATCGGCACTTGAGAGAAAGGTTGGAAGTGTTTCCTGATTTGAACTTGCTTCTCTCGCCAGCTGACCAAGAACGCTGACAGCCAAATGCGTATTTAGATCGTCGAGCAATGCATCGACGATTTCAGGATGGGGCCCTTTGGATATGAGTTTTAGTCTCGGATTGTTCAGAGGTTCGACGATATCATCATACCGAAGACTCCAGTTCACAATCTGATCTTCGGCCTCCCAAAGTCTTTTCACGGTCCAATCGAGCGGCTGGCGATAATGAGTCTTCAACATCGCGAGCCTTACGGTTTGCCCTTCCCAAGACTTGTTTCCAAATTTTCCAGTGTCCAAGAGCTCGCGAATAGTGATAAAATTCCCGAGCGACTTGCTCATCTTCTCGCCTTCGACCTGCAAGAAGCCGTTGTGCATCCAGGTCTTCGCCATCACCGGCGAATGAAACGCGCAGCGCGATTGCGCAATTTCGTTTTCATGATGCGGGAAGACGAGATCGATGCCGCCGCCGTGAATATCGAAGGTCTCGCCGAGATGCTTCCACGACATCGCGGAACATTCGATGTGCCAGCCGGGACGGCCCGGTGTTTTAATTCCTGACGGCGAAGGCCAGCCGGGCTCGTTTGGCTTTGAGGGCTTCCAGAGCACAAAGTCCATCGGGTTGCGCTTGTAGGGCGCGACTTCGACGCGCGCGCCAGCCTCCATTTCATCGAGCGAGCGCCGCGCGAGCTTGCCGTAGTCGGACATTTTCCCGACTTCAAACAGCACGTGATCCTGCTCAACATAAGCGAAGCCCGCCTTCACCAGCCGCTCAATCAACTCGCGCATCTCGCCGATGTGTTCGGTCGCGCGCGGCTCGACGTCCGGGCGCAGACAGCCCAGCGCATCGACGTCCTCGTGAAACTGCTTTTCGGTTTTCTCGGTGACGAGACGGATCGCCTCATTCAGCGGCAGGTCCGGATATTCCTCCGCGGCCCGCGCGTTGATCTTGTCGTCCACGTCCGTGATGTTGCGGACATATTTGACCTTGTCCTCGCCGTAAAGGTGACGAAGCAGGCGATAGAGCACGTCGAAGACGATGACAGGCCGCGCGTTGCCGATATGCGCGAAGTCGTAGACCGTCGGCCCGCAGACATACATCCGCACGCCGCGCGCGGGATCGAGAGGCGCGAAGGCCTCTTTCTCTTTGGTAAGCGTATTAAAGAGCCGAAGCTCCATAAAAAGTCTCCGTCCCGCGGGCGGGGCGTTCGACTCTCAGTTTTTCGAGAATAAACGGCCGTCCGCGCCTGCTGTCAGGGGCGAATAATCTCGCGGCAAATGCCGAAGAAAGCGTTGTGGGCCGTGTACATGGCCGGGACCATGCTAGGCCGCGGGAAGGCCGTCAAGGGCGACGGCAAGCGCGAAACCTGCGCGGACGCCCGGACCACCCATGCGACCAATGCCGTCATTGACCCGATTCAGTTGCACGTTTACCCCGCATTCCAAGGGTCAGAGTTCCCGCGTTAACGGCCCGTCAACCCAACAGGCGCAACCTTTGCACGGAGACAGGGATCTCCGGGGAAACGGGCTCTACGATCATGACGACGATACGCTTTTCGGCGCTGGCAGCCTGCCTGCTCGCGTCCATTGCGATGGCCAAGGCCGATTCGCGCACCTTCATCATCGACAGCTCCGAGGGCTACGGCGTCGACAGTTGTCTCGCCAGGGGCGAGCCCTGCGGCAAGGCGATGGCCACCGCGGTGTGTCAGTCCCATCAGTATGCGGCCGCCGTCGACTTTGGACGGTTGGATCCGACCGAGATTACCGGTTCGGTGCCGGGCGGCATGAAAGGCTCCACCTGCCAGGGCGCGAAGTGCCCCGAGAAGGTCGCGATCACCTGTACGCGGTGATCTGCGTGCGTTGAACGGCGAGGCAATTCGCCAAACATGAAGCCGGGCACTGCCCGGCTTTTTCGTTTCCAGCTTTAGAAAAAAATCGGGCGGCGCTTTTTGGCACCGCCCGATTCTTCAGCTTCGAAAAGAAGCTTAGTTCTTGATCTTCGAGAGAAGCGTGTCGAACGACAGCTTCGCGATGAACGCACCGTTACACCAGGTATTGGTGGTGCCGCCGCCCGGAGTGAAACCGGTGAAGGTCGCACACTGCGTGGGCGTCAGGTCGGTGTCGTGATAGCGAAGGTCGAGGGTCAGCGCGCTCAGCGTGAAGGCGACGCCGACGTTGTAGTAGGTGTAGCTCACGTCCGTGCCGGCGAAGACGGCGGCGTTCGTGCCGATGTCCCAGTGACCGACAGCGCCGGAGACGAACGCTCCGAGCGGGCCGTAAGCGGTCGGGGTCGAGAACGGCAGCACGTACTTCACGCTGCCTTCGTAGTAGTACGACTCGATGCCGCTGACGCCTGCAGCCTTACCGAGGTGCAGAATGTCCGGCGTGTACCACAACTGGGCGCCGAACGAGAGCGCGTCGTTCACTGCGTACGAAGCCTTCACGTAGACTTCCTGGAAGTCCGTATCGAGGCCGAAGGCGTTACCGTAGGTCGCCTTCTCCTTCGGATACCAGTAGTACCAGTAACCGACATCGAGGCCGAAGTTGCCCCACGTCTTGCGCCAGCCCGCGTACATGTCGACTTCAGTGCCGGTCTGCAGGTCGATCGCAGCACCAGCGATACCGGCATACAGCTGACCGCCGAGCACGCCGTTGTACTGAAGTTCGAAGTACGATCCGGCCGAAGCGTGGCGATCAGACTGCGAAACGCCGCGGAAGTTGTAGTCGGATGCAACCCAGCCGCCGATTGCGACATCCCACAGCGGAGCCTTCACCGGTGCCTTGTAGACCGGCATGTCGGCCGCTGCTGCGGTTCCGGCCATAAGCGCAAGCGCGACGCCGGTTCCCAGGATTTTCTTCATTTTGTTACCCCTCATCGTGTGACCCCAAATTCAATTGTGAAGTGCCTTTCCTGGAACGGCCGGTGAGTGAGGTCACACTCGCCGGGGCACCCCGAACCTCGTATTCGACACAGAAAATCCATTATTCCCGGGGGTTTTCGCAACGTCAGGCCTTAGGCAACGTGCCTAAAGGGTAAGCAAACCCGGGGTAGAACTGCGGGATTCCGTAGCCCGTTGCAGAATTGACACATGTTAAGTTGGGTCAAAAGCCGTACGGCAACCGGCAGTCTCGGTAGCGTCGGGCTCCCGGGTTCGAATCAGCCGGCCTTCTTCGCAAGTGCGATCGCGGCTTTCAGCACCGCCAGATCGCCGATGTGGTTCGCGAGAATCAGAACGAGCCGGGCGTTCAGCGCGGCACTCGCGGCCTCGGAGGCTCCACGGTGCGCTTCCACCAGCGCTTCGTAGGCTGCATCGGAATTCGAAAGATTCTCTTCGACCTTGAGCGTATTCATGAAGCCAGCCCTTTCGCTCGCGCGAGTGCCTCGCGAACGCGAGTGCCGTCGTAGCGGCGCATTCGCGCACAGAGATGATGGTCGGGGCGCAGCAGGAAAGCCGACCCGGGCGTCGCGTCGAAGCGCTCCGCGAAGATACCTTCGCGATCGACCAAATCCTCGCCGATTACGGTGAGACGTACGCCTTCTGGAACGTTCGGCCGCGCGCCATCCTTGAAATAGAGAAGCTCGAAATCCCCAGACAGCGACTGCAGGAGAAAGCGCTTCCTGCCGTCGCGGTCATCGAGCGGCGCGTCGGGTACCGGAAGCCCGAGCCGCGCGCTGCCCCCGAATGGCTCTGCATCCGCCGTCGAAAGCGGAGTGTCGTACCGGGACGCCACCGACAGCCTGCCGGAGTTCACCATCCGGCGCGCGAAAGGTGCGTGCGGCGCGAGTTGCAGCACCGCGTTTCGGAGCACGCGCTCCTGCGTCGTGCGCGGCGCGATGAAATCGGTGGAGCGCGTCGAATGGCTGATGTTCTCGTCGGCAGCCTGTCCGCGCTCCAGATCGTAGCTTTCGAGGAGCGTTTCCGGCGCTTCTCCTCTCAGAACGAGCGAGAGTTTCCAGACCAGGTTCTCGGCATCCTGAATGCCGGAATTGGCGCCGCGCGCGCCGAACGGAGACACCTGATGCGCGCTGTCGCCGACGAATATTACACGGTCATGCACGAACTGCTTCAGCCGCGCGCAGTTGAAGCGATAGACCGAAACCCATTCGAGTTCGAACTTGCGGTCGCCCAGCATGCGCTTGAGCCGCGGCAGCACGCGCTCGGGCTTTTTCTCTTCCTCAGGATCGGCATCGGGTCCGAGTTGCAGATCGATGCGCCAGACATTGTCCGGCTGGCGGTGCAGAAGCGCCGACTGGCCGGAATGAAACGGCGGATCGAACCAGAACCAGCGCTCGGTCGGATATTCGGCGGACATCCTTACGTCCGCGATCAGAAAGCGCTCCTCGAACATATGGCCTTCGAACTTCAAGCCGAGACAGTCACGCACCTTCGAGCGCGCGCCGTCACAAGCGAGCAGCCAGTCCGCATCGAGTTGATAAGCGCCGTCCGGCGTTTCGATGGTGACCCGCACGAAACCCGCATGCCGCTCGACCGCCGCGACCCGGTTACGCCAGCGAAGATCGATTTGCGGCAGTTCGGCCGCGCGCTCAACCAGATAGCCTTCGAGATAATACTGCTGGAGATTGATGAAGGCTGGCATCCTGTGGCCGGCCTCGGGAAGCAGATCGAACGAGTAAACCTGATGCTCGCCGAGAAAAACTTTCCCGACTTTCCAGGTGACGCCTTTTTCGACCAGGCGGTCGCCAAGCCCCAGCCGGTCCATGATCTCGAGCGTGCGCTTGGAGAAACAGATCGCGCGCGAGCCTTCGCCGATGCGGTCGGCATCATCGAGGATGACGGATGCGATCCCTCGCTGCGCGAGATCGATCGCGGCGGTTAGTCCGACGGGTCCTGCGCCGACGATGACGACAGGCCGGCGAACCGGTTGCTCCGTGGCCTGATCGGCGCTGCGGCGATAGCCGAACTGAAAAACAGACTTCCGTTCCCCCATCGCACCGCCACTCTCGAGACTACGGCTTGAAATTCAGCTTGGACTCGATGTCCTTCTTCATCTCGTCGGGGCATTTTCCCTTGCCCCAGAATTCCGCGATGAGTTGATCCTTCGCAATGTCATGGACCAGCGAGACCAGAGCGAGCTGGCGGTCGTTCTTTTTTAACTGCTCGCGCCAGTGCGCCATCATCGGCAGATAATTCCGCTTGTTCCAGTCCATCTCGCAGTAGGCGGCGCCGCCGCTGAGAATCCCGCGACCGAAGACCTGGCTGGTCTCCGAAAGCGTCAGCGGCGGATTCTTTTTCTCGGCGTCCGTCGCGGGCGCACAGGCTTTATCGTCGGCGCAACGGATCTTCTCGATGTTCGCCAAGGCGGTTAGCAGCACGCGCTGCATGAGTTCTTCCCGCGTCTTCGGCGGCTCGACCTTTTTCTGTGCGCCGGTCTGGGCCGCCGCCAGCCCGGCGGCGGAGAACAAAAGAATGAGCGCGATAAACGTCCGCATAGAATTGGTTCCTATCCCTGTAGCGCCTTCCACATTTCGCGGTCCCGGTCGGCGGTCCAAATCACCGGATGGTCGATCCCCCGTGCCTCGTCATAGGCCCGCGATACGTTAAATGGCATACAGTGCTCGTAGATCGCGAATGTTGCGTATTTTGTGTCCATGGCCGAACGGGCTGCATTCCAGGCGTCTTTCAGGCTGCCGCCCTTCGCCGCCACCGGTACGATGCTGCCGTAGAGATCGGCGAGAAAGGCTTTCGTCAGTTCGATGCCGTCCTTCACCTGCGCTGCACTTTTCAGGGCCGCACCACGGCCCGGCACCAGCGCGGACGAGCCAAATTCGGCAAGCTTATTCAGGGTGTTAGGCCAATCCTTGAGGTGCGCGTCGCCGCAGTAACAGGCCGAGTGATATTCGACCAGATCGCCCGAAAAGACCACATTTGCATCCGGGACGTACGCCACCACGTCTCCGGCCGTATGCCCTCTGCCGAGATGCCGAATTTTCACTTCGCGCTTGCCGAGCCAGACGGTGATCTCACGCGGAAACGTGATCGTGGGCCAGGTCAGACCGGGAATTGATTCTTGCGCCCGGAACAGGCGGGGGAATCGACCTATCTCCGAATCCATGTCCTGCTGGCCGCGCTCGACGATCAGATCGCGGGTCGCGTCCGACGCAAGTATCGCCTTCGCGTCATAAGCGGAGGCGCCGAGCACCCGGACGGCGTGATAGTGCGTGAGCAGCACGTGCGTGATTGGTTTGTCTGTGACCTTCTTCACGCGCGCGATCACGTCTTGCGCCATGACCGGTGTCGCCTGCGCGTCAATCACCATCACGCCTTCGTCGCCGACGATGATGCCGGAGTTTGGATCGCCCTCCGCGGTGAAGGCATAGAGATCGCGCCCGATCTCCTCGAAGGTGACTTTCTTTTCCGAGAGATCGCCGGTCGAAGCAAATGTCGCCATCACGCCTTTTCCACTTTGTGATCGATCGCGCCGAAGATGGATTTTCCGGCTGCGTCGAGCATTTCGATTTTTATGCTGTCGCCGAACGAAAGGAACGGCGTCGAGGGTTTGCCGGTGCGGATCGTCTCCACCGCGCGGATTTCCGCGATGCAGGAATACCCTACGCCGCCCTCTTCTATGGTCCTGCCCGGCCCGCCGTCCGCATCTTTATTGGATACCGTGCCGGAGCCGACGATCATGCCGGCGGAAAGCGGCCTGGTTCGCGCGGCGTGTGCGATCAGTTTTCCGAAGTCGAAAGTCATATCGGTCTTCGCATTCGGTTTTCCGAACAGCTTGCCGTTCACATAGGAATAGAGCGGCAGGTTCAACGCGCCACCGTCCCACGCACTGCCCAGTTCGTCCGGCGTTACCGCGACCGGCGAGAACGCAGTCGGTGCTTTCGACTGAAAGAAGCCGAAGCCCTTGGCGAGTTCGCCGGGAATAAGATTGCGCAGGCTGACGTCATTCACGAGCAGCACAAGCAGGATTTTCTTTCGCGCTTCCTCTGCGGACACGCCCATAGGCACGTCATCGACGATGACTGCGACTTCCGCCTCGAAGTCGATGCCCCATGCGGCATCTGCGAATTTCGACGGCTCGCGCGGGCCAAGGAAGCGATCGGAGCCTCCGCGGTACATCAGGGCATCGGTCCAGAAACTCTGGGGCATCTCGGCGTTGCGCGCCTTACGGACAAGCTCGACGTGATTGACGTAAGCCGAGCCATCGGCCCAGCCGAACGAGCGCGGCAAAGGCGCCGCGCAATCCTCGGAATTGAAAGGCCAATGATCGATCTTGCCGGCTTCGAGCGCTTCGGCGATGGCGCGAAGCTCGGGCTCCGCCTCGTCCCAATGCTCGAGCGCGACTTGCAACGATGCCGCGGCGTCGGCATAGCGCGTGAGATCGCGCGAAACCACGATGAGCCGCCCGTCGCGGCCTTCGCGTAGAGACGCCAGCTTCATTATTTGGGCTCGCGCCGGTTCGGATCGAAGTGCTTCTTCAGCCCGGCCCAGCAGTCGATGTAATTGTCCTGCAAGGCTGGCGATTGCGCCGCATATTTCGTGACGCGCTGGCGGAAGCGGGTCTCGAACATGAAGGCGAGCGTGTTCTTGAGTTTCACCGGTTTCAGTTCGACGTTGCTGCTATGCTCGAACGCATCGACGTCGGGTCCGTGCGGAAGCATCGTATTATGCAGGCTGATGCCGCCGGGCGTGAAGCCTTCGGGCTTCGCGTCATAGACGCCGTACACGTTGCCCATGAACTCCGACATGATGTTGCGGTGATACCAGGGCGGGCGGAAGGTGTTCTCCGCGACACCCCAGCGCTCGGGGAAGATCACGAAGTCAATGTTCGCAGTGCCCGGCGTCTCCGACGGCGATGTCAGCACCGTGAAGATCGACGGATCGGGGTGATCGAACAGGATTGCGCCGACGGGCGAGAAATGCCGCAGGTCATACTTGTACGGATAATAATTGCCGTGCCAGGCCACGACATCGAGCGGCGAATGGCCGGTTTCAGTGCGGTACATCTCCCCGCCCCACTTCACGTAAAGCGTGTGCTTACCCTCAACATCTTCATAGCTTGCGACCGGCGTATGGAAGTCGCGCGGATTGGCGAGGCAGTTCGCGCCGATCGGCCCGCGGTCGGGCAGCGTGAAGCCGCCGCCATAATTCTCGCAGACATAGGCCCGCGCGGGCCCGTTCAGCAGCTCGACGCGGAAGATCACACCGCGCGGAATGATGCAAATTTCGCCAGGACCGATGTCGATCACGCCGAATTCGGTGCGGAAGCGGAGCGAATTTTCCTGCGCGACGATCAGAAACTCGCCGTCGCCGTTGAAGAAGTGCTCGCGCTCCATCGAGGCGTTCACGAACAGCATGTGTGCCGCCATGCCGCTCATCGCCTCGCAGTCGCCCGCGACCGTGATTGTGTGCAGGCCGTTGACGAAGGTGGTCTTCTCCTTCGGCATTTCCATCGGCGACCAGCGCAGCTGGCCGATTGGCATTTCGGTCTCGTCGCGCTCCGGCGCGGTGCGGATGTGGCCGCGGTCGATGCGGGTGAAGCGCGTGGTGTGCTTCACGCCGGGACGAATCCGGTAAAGCCAGGAGCGCTGGTTGGTGGCTTGCGGCGCGGTGAAGGGCGAGCCGGAAAGCTGCTCTGCGTAGAGGCCGTAATTACATTTCTGCGGAGAGTTACGGCCGATCGGCAGCGCGCCGGGCAGCGCTTCGGTTTCGAAGCTATTGCCGAAGCCTGACATGTATCCGGGCAAGATCGCGCTCTCGATATCGGCGGGCCTGCGGCTTTCCGCGGGTGCGCTTCTGCGGTCGCTTGCCATGGCGTTCTCCCTGATCGGTTGCTCCGGCGATTGCTCGCCTTCGTCATTCGGCTATTGTCCGCCAATTGCTTCTTGCTTCGCACAGCGGTTTCATGCAAACTAGTTACAAATGAAACCAATGTCAAACAACGAAGGTTACGTGCTTCGGCTCGAGAATTTCCTGCCCTACCGGCTGGTGGTGGCAGCGAGCC
>JAGXQU010000027.1 GCA_018335895.1 Hyphomicrobiales bacterium
AAAATCGCGCTCGTCACCGGCGCGTCACGCGGCATCGGAGCCGCCGTCGCGAAATCGCTGGCAGCGAAGGGCGCGCATGTCATCGCGCTTGCCCGCACCACCGGCGCCCTCGAAGAACTCGACGACGAGATCAAGAAGCTCGGCGGCCAGGCCACGCTGGTGCCCGCCGATATCCGGAAGTTCGACGATCTCGACCGCATGGGTCAGGCGCTGTTCGAGCGCTTCAAGAAGATCGACATTCTGGTCGGTAACGCCGGCTCGCTTGGCGTGCTCTCGCCGCTCCCGCATGTCGATCAGAAAGCCTGGGACGAAGTCATCGAAGTCAACGTGACCGCGAACTTCCGCCTGATCCGCTCGCTCGACATGCTACTGCGCGCGGCAGATGCGGCACGCGCCGTCTTCATCACGTCCGGGGCCGCGAACAAGGCCACCGCCTATTGGGGGCCGTACGCCGTATCGAAAGCCGCGCTCGGCATGCTGGTCCGCACCTATGCAGCGGAAGTCGCGAATACAACCATGAAAGTGAACCTGTTCAACCCGGGCCCCGTGCGCACGCGCATGCGCGCGAAGGCGATGCCCGGCGAAGACCCGATGACGCTCACCCCGCCCGAGCCGGTCGCGGAAGCGATCGTGGACCTGTGCCTGCCGTCGGTCTCGGAAAACGGGAAGCTCTATAATTACCCGACGAAAAAGTGGCTGAGCTATCAGGGGCCGGCATAATTTGTCATTCCCGCGAAGGCAGGAATCCATAACCGCCGAGTCGATACTGAGCACAGGGGCGATGGGTCCCCGCATGCGCGAGGACGTACGACGCTATTTGCGGTTTTTCTTCTTTCGCTTCCCGCGGGCGTCCTTCTTTTCCATCTTCTTCTTGAATGGATTTTCCGGCGCACGGAACGTGAAGCGGATCGGCACGCCCGGCATCTCGAAGGCCTCGCGCACGCCGTTCACGAGATAGCGCATGTAGGACTCGGGCAGCGCGTCGATGCGCGTGCCGAACAGAACGAAACTCGGCGGCCGCGCCTTCGCCTGCGTCATGTAGCGCAGCTTGATCCGCGCCCCCGAAACCGCAGGCGGCGGGTTCATCGACAGCGCGCGCTCGAGGAAGCGGTTGATGACCGAAGTCGAAACGCGCCGGTTCCAGACCTCGTAGGTCTCGACCACCGCCTTCATCAGCTTGTCGAGGTTGTCGCCGTGCATGCCCGAGAGCGCGATGATCGGCATACCTTTGGCCTGCGGCAGCCAGTGGTCGGCCTCCTCGCGCAGCGTCTTGCCCATGGTCATCTCGGGGGCCGCGAGATCGCGCTTGTTCATGCCGATAACTAAGCTGCGGCCCTCGCGCATCACGAGATCGGCGATGCGAAGATCCTGTTCCTCGAACGGCTTGGTCGCATCCATCAAGAGGATCACGACCTCGGCAAAGCGGATCGCGCGCAAGCTGTCGCCTACCGAGAGCTTCTCGAGCTTCTCCTGCACTTTCGCGCGTTTGCGCATGCCGGCGGTGTCGAGCATCTCGAATTTGCGCCCGCCGTATTCGAATTTCACTTCGATGGAGTCGCGCGTGATCCCCGGCTCAGGGCCGGTGACGAGGCGGTCTTCGCCGAGGAGCTTGTTGATCAGCGTTGACTTGCCCGCATTCGGGCGGCCGACGACGGCAACGCGGATCGTGTCCGGCGCCTTCTCGCTCTCCGCATCCGCTTCATCGCGCTCGTCCGCTTCTTCCGCGGGCTCCGGCAGCAGTGCGGCGAGCGCATCGTAAAGCTCGCCCATTCCCTCGCCGTGCTCGGCTGCGATGTTCACGGGGTCGCCGAGCCCCAGCGCATAGGCTTCCAGCGCCCCGGCCGCACCCGCCCTGCCTTCGCTCTTGTTCGCGAGCACGATTGCAGGCTTGCCCGATTTGCGGACGATCTGCGCGAATACCTTGTCGTCGGGAAGCAGCCCGGCCTTCGCATCGACCATGAAGAGGATGGCGTCGGCGTCCGCGATTGCGCTCTCGGTCTGGGCGCGCATGCGGCCCGCGAGACTCTCCGCGCCCGCTTCCTCGAAGCCTGCGGTATCGAACACGCGGAATTTGAGATCGCCGAGTTTCGCCTCGCCTTCGCGGCGGTCGCGGGTGACGCCAGGCGTGTCGTCAACGAGCGCAAGGCGCTGGCCCACGAGCCGGTTGAACAGCGTCGATTTGCCGACATTGGGCCGGCCTACGATGGCGACGGAAGGAAGCATGGCAGGGCCTTAGCCGCGATCCGTGGCGTTGGCCAGCGTAAAGCGCCGCGTCAGCGGCGCTGCCCTGCCCAAGGATCTTCCGACGAGCCCTGCGAGGGGCCGGGCGCGCGCGGCGTGTTTGTGCTCTGCGCGTCGGGATTCTGGTCCGGCATTTCCTGCGGGGCGACGTTGATGTTCGAGTTCGACGGCTGCGTCGGCGGGGCGTTGTACTGCACGCCGGGCACGCCTTCAGGGAACACCGCGCGGCGGTCGCCGGAAAGCGGTGTTTTCTTCGCCTGATCGTCGAACGGATTAAGCTTCTCCATCGTCTCGCAGGCGGAGAGCGCAAGCGAGAGCGGCGCGAGCAGAAGCGCTACACGCAAAAACGGATTCAGGCGCAGACGCGGCATCGGGTTTACTTCTTCTCAGGTGCGGCAGGCGCGTTACTGAACAGCGCCGATTGCAGGCGCTGGGCGCGATTGCGCATGCCCGGCGGCGTTTCGGGATCGAAGGCAAGCTCGAGCAGAAGCTTCTGCGCGCTGGCCTGTTCGCCGGCGCGGATATGCGCAAGCGCGAGCAATTCCTTCGCGGAGTGCTTGAACGCGGAGCTATCCGCGAGCGCCGGTGCAAGGCGCTTCTGCATCGCGGCGGCGTCGGCGGTATCGACGACCAGCGAAGCGCCGCGGATGCTCGCGACTTCGCGCATCAGCTGCTCGACCGACGAGTCGTTTGCGATCGCATCGAAGGCGGCGGCTCCCGCTTTCGCATCCTTCTTGCCGAGTTCGGCGGCTTCGGAGAAGCGCGCAAGCAGCCTGTAGGCGCCGGGCGCGTCGGCGGCGAGCGCCTTGAAGGCGGCAATCGCTTCATCCGTCTTGCCCGCGTCGGCGGCGAGCTTCTGGGCGCTTGCGTAGCGCTCGCTCGCGGCCTCGGCCTGCTTCTGCGAATAGTATTCATATCCGCGCCAGCCGGCGGTACCGGCGACGATCAGGAAAATCGCGAAGACGATCAGCCCGCGGTATTTCTTCCAGATATTGGCGAGCCGTTCCCGGCGCAGTTCTTCGTCTACTTCGCGGATGATGTCCGACATCTCAAATCCTTAAGGGCCGCGCGGGCGCGCAGCCCTTGGTATGCCCGGTAATTCGTTAAAGCGGGCGTAAAATAGAGATGTGGGCGTATCGTGGCAACGCCCTCAGGAGGGCGTTTTTGCCTTGTTTTTCAAGGCGTAAACGTGCTCGGCCGCCGGGAACGAGCGGTCGCGGACCTCGTTCGCGTAAGAAGACACCGCTTCCTCGATCAGGCGGCCCATGTCGGCATACTGCTTCACGAACTTCGGTACGCGCGGCGAGAGACCGAGCAAATCTTCCAGAACCAGAATCTGGCCGTCGCAAGCCGAAGACGCGCCGATTCCGATGGTCGGCACCGCCACTTCCTTTGTGATCTTCACAGCCAACGGCTCGGCCATGGCTTCGAGCACGATCGAGAACGCGCCAGCGTCGGCAATCGCCTTGGCGTCGTCGAGGATCGGGCCCCATTCGCTCTCCTCGCGCCCGCGGGCGCGGAACGAACCGAGCGTGTTGATCGACTGCGGGGTCAGGCCGACATGGCCCATCACCGGCACGCCGCGTTCGGTGAGGAAGCGGACATGCTCGGCCATCTTCACGCCGCCCTCCATCTTCACCGCGCCGCAGCCGGTTTCCTTCAAAACGCGCGCGGCAGTGTGGAAGGCCTGCTCGGGGCTCGCCTCATAGGTGCCGAAAGGCAGATCGACGACGACCAGCGCCTTCTTCGAGCCGCGCATCACCGCATGGCCCTGCAGAATCATCATGTCGAGCGTCACCGGCACGGTGGTCTCGAAGCCGTGCATCACCATACCGAGGCTGTCGCCCACGAGCAGCAGATCGACATGTGCGTCGAGCCAGCGCGCGGTGTGCGCGTGGTAGGAGGTCAGCGACACGATGGGCTCGCGGCCCTTGCGGGCGCGGATGTCGGGCGCGGTGTTGCGGCGGATGTCGGCGGTGTTCTGGATCGACATGGTCGTCTCCACCAATCGTTGCGCGGAATAACTTCTTCCCGCGCGGCCAGCAGATAAGAAGCGCTCTTTACAATGGAAGGGGTGGCGGGGCGAGTCTTTTGCCGCAATGCGAAACTTCCGCCCGCGACCGGCGTTAACCAGCGCAACGGGGCCCTTTCCATGCCGGATATGTATGACTGTCTGATCGTCGGCGGCGGACCGGCCGGCCTTACGGCCGCAATCTACCTCGCGCGCTACCGGCGGAACGTGCTTGTCGTCGATAGCGGGAAAAGCCGCGCGGCCTGGATACCGAAGACGCACAACTATCCCGGCTTCGAGGACGGCATCTCCGGCAAGGCGCTGCTCGCCAAGCTCCGCGAACAGGCCGAAGAATATGGTGCCGAACTGCGTCAGGGCGAAGTCACAAAGCTCGAGCAGGCGCGCGACGGCTTCGTGGCGACGGTGGACGGCAAGACCGTTGCCGCCAAGCGCGTGCTGATGGCGACCGGCATTGTCGACGAAACGCCCGACCTGCCTAGCCTACGTGACGCGGTTTACGAAGGCAGCTTGCGCTTCTGCCCGATCTGCGACGGCTACGAAGTCCGCGGCCAGAACATCGCCGTGCTAGGCAACATCGCGACCAGCTGGCGCAAGGGGCTTTTCCTCCGCACCTATTCGAAAGACGTCACGTTTGTCAGCATCGACGATCCGGGCAAGGCGTCCAAAGAGTGCCTTCGCGAATTGAACGACGCGAGCGTCAATCTTCCGCAAGAGCGCGCAGTGGATGTGGACCGCAGCGGCGAGAAGGTTGTCGCCGTTCTGGAATCGGGAAAGCGGATGGAGTTCGACGTTCTGTATCCCGCGCTCGGTAGCGAGGTGCGATCCACGCTCGCGACCGCGCTCGGCGCGAAGGCAAACGAGACCGGCAACCTGATCGTGAACGACGCGCAGCTTACCTCGGTGAAAGGGATTTACGCCGCGGGCGACGTCGTCTCAGACTTGCACCAGATCAGCGTCGGCATCGGTCACGCGGCAATCGCGGCGACGAAGATTCATAACGAGCTGGAGCGGAATTTGGCTTAGGCCGCCGCCTTCTTCACATCCTTGATGTCCGAGAACACGATCCCGAGCGCGCGATCCCGCGTATAGTCGAGGTCGAAGTTCGACTTCGCCATGAACACCGGGTCGCCGTCGAGATCGCTCGCCATCGAGAAGTTCTTCGCGGTGATGAAGGCATCTAACTTGGTGCGGTCTTCCGCCGAGACCCAGCGCGCGAGATCGAACTCGCTCTGCTCCAGCGAAATCTGGAGCCCGTATTCGGCATCCAGCCGCGCCTTCAGGACGTCGAGCTGCAAAGGCCCGACCACGCCGACGAGCGCAGGGGCGCCGTCCATCGGCTGGAACACCTGCACCACGCCCTCTTCCGCAAGCTGCTGAAGCGCTTCTTTGAGCTTCTTCGCCTTCATCGGGTCGGAGAGCTTCACGCGGCGGATGATTTCCGGCGCGAAGCTCGGTACGCCGACGAAGTTCAGCGCCTCGCCTTCGGTGAGCGTGTCCCCAATGCGCAAGATGCCGTGATTCGGGATGCCGACCACGTCGCCCGCGTAGGCTTCTTCCGCGAGTGCGCGGTCTTTGGCGAAGAAGAACTGCGGCGCGTTCAGCGCCATCTGCTTCTCGGTGCGCGAGACCTTCACCTTCATGCCGCGCGTGAGCTTGCCCGAGCAGAGCCGCGCAAACGCGATGCGGTCGCGGTGGTTCGGGTCCATGTTCGCCTGGATCTTGAACACGAACGCCGTAAGCTTCGGCTCTGCCGCTTCCACGGTGCGCTTGTCGGCGGCCTGTGCGCGCGGGCGCGGCGCGTAATCGCCGAGCGCCTCCAGCAAATCGCGCACCCCGAAATTTTTCAGGGCCGAACCGAAGAACACCGGCGTCAGATGCCCCTCGCGGAACGGCGCCAGTTCGAATTTCTTGGTGCCTTCCTTCGCCAGCATCAGTTCTTCTTCGAGCGCGGCGGCATCGAGATTGGAAGAGAGTGCAGCCATCTGCTTCGCGTCCATCTGCTCGCGCGGCGCATTGGCATCGGCCTCCAGACGCCGCACGCCGCCCGAGCCAAGCTCGACCGTGCCCACGAAATCGCGGCCCCTTCCGATCGGCCAGGTCACCGGCGCGGTATCAAGCGCGAGCGTTTTTTCGATCTCATCCAGGATATCGAACGGATCGCGGCTCTCGCGGTCCATTTTATTGATGAAGGTGACGATGGGAATGTCGCGCAGGCGGCAGACCTCGAACAGCTTGCGCGTGCGCGCCTCGATGCCCTTGGCCGCGTCGATCACCATGACGGCTGAGTCCACCGCCGTCAGCGTGCGGTAGGTGTCTTCCGAGAAGTCTTCGTGGCCCGGCGTGTCGAGCAGGTTGAACACGAGCCCGCCGAACTCGAAGGTCATCACCGAAGTCACGACCGAAATGCCGCGCTCGCGCTCGATCGCCATCCAGTCCGAGCGCGTGTTGATGCGGTTCTTCTTCGCTTTCACCTCGCCCGCGAGATTGATCGCGCCGCCGAACAGGAGAAGCTTTTCGGTGAGCGTGGTTTTGCCCGCGTCCGGGTGCGAGATGATCGCGAACGTCCGCCTGCGCGCGACTTCGCGCTCGATCGGCGTCTCGTTGGCTCGGGAATGGGCGAGAGAGGTGTCGGACATGGCTCTGTTTCAGGCGCGGAGTGCATCCACGATCCGGGCGGTTGGGTCAAGCCCGGAAGGCGGCTAGGATTCCGAATCGATGCGGTTTCTGGCTTTCTCCGACGTCCATAACAACCTCGCCTGCGTGCGCAAGATGCGCGCTCGGGAGAAGAACGCGTTCGACGCCATCCTGTTCGGCGGCGACATCGGCCGGAAAATCCCGGAGCAGTTCTTCGCAATTCTGGCGACGTTCGAATGCCCCGTGTTCTACGTTTACGGGAACTGGGACATCGAACTCTCGCCCGATACGAAATACCATCCGAGCGCGCAGATCCTGCACCGCAGTTCCGTGACGCTCGATGGCTTCACCCTCGCGGGTTTCAGCGACAAACCGGACGGCACCGCACGGCGGCACGTCGCTGGCGCGCTGAAGAAAGCGGGAGCGGATTTCTCCCGTACGATCCTCCTGTGCCACTACGAACTGCGCGGCATCGAGAAGGACTTCCCCGGCCTCGCGCTGCACCTCTACGGCCATACGCACGTCATGGAGCAGCGTGACGTGAGGACCACGAAATATGTGAACCTCGGCGTGCTCGACCGGCAAATCTCCTCGCGACCGAAGAACAAGCCGGTCTGGCTCAAGGAAGACTGCCGCAACTACATCGCCGGCAACTACGCGATCGTGGAGACGCGGGATGCAGGCTTCGAGGTGCGTCATGTCGAACTGCCGCATGAATTTGCGGATTGGGTACCTGTCGAGCGCAGCTATCGCGGCATCGAATGGATTCCCGAAGAAAAACAGTGGAGCGATCCCGCCGATCCGCGCCTGCCGCGCTTCGAGGTAGCTTAAGCGCTTGGCGCAGCCTCGCGCCGCGTTATGATCCCCGCGGGGAAGAAAACAAGAGCGAGGAGATGCCGGAACGACAGGGGCTCAGGATCGGGTTCGACGTCGGCGGCACAAAGATTTCGATCTGCGTGCTGGACGCCTCCGGAAACTACGTCTTCAAGACGGAGAGCCCGACGCCGCGCGACGACTATGCGGGTTTTCTCGAGGTCGCCTCTTCCCTGCTGAAACAGGCGCACGCAGCCGTGCCGGAAGCCTCACACGCCTCGATCGGCCTCGGCATTCCCGGCGAGATCGACGTCGTCTCGAACACCGTCAAGAACGCGAACAGCACCTGCCTGATCGGTCACGATCTCGAAGCCGATCTTGCGCGCGTGTTCGGGCAGCCGGTGCGTATCGCAAACGATGCGCAATGCCTGATTTCTTCCGAAGTGCATGACGGCGCGGCGAAAGGCGCGACCGTCGCCTTCGGCGTGATCCTCGGCACTGGCGTCGGCGGCGGGGTCGCGATCAACGGCGAAGCGTGGCGCGGCAACAATCGCCTTGCGGGAGAATGGGGTCACAATGCATTCCCAGACCGCGACGGCGGACACACCGGCAGCCCCTGCTATTGCGGACGCGACAACTGTATCGAGACGGTGCTGAGCGGTCCCGCGCTGGTCGCGGCTTACGCCGACGCGACGGCCGGCGAGAACGCGCAGCTTCACGAGATCGAAAAGATGGTCGCGGACGGCGATCCGGTCGCGCGCGAAGTGCTCACGGAATACATCGACAATCTAGGCAAGGCGCTCGCCACCGTGGTCGGCGTGCTGGACCCGGAAGTCATCGTACTCGGCGGCGGCGTATCGAGCATTCACGCGATCTACCGTGAACTCCCCGAGCGCATCGCGGCGCATATGTTTCACTCTTCGCCGGCGTCTCCGCGCTTCGCGACGAGCATCGTGAAAAGCAGGTGGGGGCCGGACTCGGGTGTGCGGGGTGCTGCAAGGCTCTGGCCGCTGCCGCGTTAGCGTACGATCTGCGTTGCAATCAGCGCGAGATCAGGCGGACTTCAGGCGCGGCGAAGCCTCCGCCTTGTCGATGATGCTGGATTTCGCGATCGCGCTTTCCAGCGCCAGGACACAGACCGGATCGAGCGCGGTGCCGGCATCCGCCCTGATAATCGCCAATGCCTGCGACACTGGTATCGCCTTTCGATAAGGCCGGTCGGCCGTCAGCGCGTCGAATACGTCGGCAGTGGAAACCACTCTCGTCTCCTGATCGATCCCGTCTCCGGCAAGACCGCGCGGATATCCCTTGCCGTCGAGCCGCTCGTGATGCGCGCCGCCGATGGCCGCGAGGTCGGCGAAGGCATCGATCCGCGAAAGGATCGCTTCCGAAAGTTCAGCGTGCCGTTTCATGAGCCGCCATTCCTGTTCGTCGAGCTTGCCCGGCTTGTCGAGAACGGAATTGCTCACCCCGAGCTTGCCGATGTCGTGCAGGAGTGCCGCGCGCCGGATGTGCCGCCGCCGCTCCGCATTCCATCCCAGTTCCTCGGCGATCAGGTCGGCAAAGAGCGCGACCCGCTCACTGTGACCCGCGGTATAGGGGCTCTTCGCGTCGATGACCTGTGCGAAGGCATAGGCGACGTCGTCGAGATAGGCCTCGTCTGCATGCGCGGCACTCATGCCCGGTTCCATCTTCAGAACGGTATGCTCGAGTTCGTCACTCGAAAGGACACGCCAGAAATTCTCGTCATCGGCGAACGCAAGAAACGCCTCGGCGATTGCCGGATCGAACCAGCGCCCCTTCCGCGCGGCGACTTCGGCGAGTGCTGCCTCCTTCCCCGATGCGGTCGCAAAAACATCCGCGACCTGCGCCAGCAGCGCGATTCTGGAAAGCAGCGAAATGTCCGACGCTTTCTTAGCCGCAGGACGGCCGGAGCCGTCCCAGTGCTCATCGAGATCCAGAATGCCGTTGCAGACGTTCTGCGAAAAGCGCAGCTGTCTCGCGATCTCGGCGCCGCGCTGACAGCGCGTTTCGATCAGTTCGGTCACGATAGGACCGCCATTCTTCAGAATGTTCACGGTTGCGCGGAAGCGTGCCGCAAGGTCGCTGCCGGCACCGACCTTGGCGAAAACAAAGCGGAGAACTTCGGGGAGCTTTCCGTCGAGTAGCTTGAAGTCGCGCTTGAACGAAAGATCGTCCGCCAGATAGAGCGCGCAGATTCGCGCGGCGTTACTGCTGCAGCCGAGGTCCTTCAGCAGCAGCGTGTAATAGAGATCGTGAAGCACTTCGTCCGGGAGCATGAGCTTTCGCCCGACGTTGATCCCGATCCAGCAGCAGCGGACGCAATGGCCTTCCGGCTGCCCTTCCGTCAGGTCGAGTGCGCGGCTGAGCGCACCGAGAAGTTCTGCTTTGCGGACAATCTTCGCCATCGATGTTCCCGGCGCAATTCAGCGACCATGAACGAACGTTACTTCGATCTGGTTAATGCGTGATCGCAAGCAACAATCGGAAATTTCGAAATAATTCAGACCGCCTTCCGATATTCTTCCGGCTTGAAGCCTATGAGCAATTTCCCTCCCCGCAATTCCAGCACCGGGCGCTTGATCATCGAAGGCTGCGAGAGCATCAGCGCGATCGCCTTCTTTTCGGTGATGTCTTCTTTTTCTTTCTCGGAAAGCTTGCGGAAGGTCGTGCCCGCGCGATTGAGCAGCGCCTCCCATCCAGCCTTCTTCACCCAGCCTTCGAGTTTCGCTTTCTCGATGCCACTCGCCTTGTAGTCATGGAATGCGTAGGCGGCACCCTTTTTGTCGAGCCAGGCGCGGGCCTTCTTCATGGTATCGCAGTTCTTGATGCCGTAGATCGTGATTGCCATCTCGGTTTCCTAGCCCGACAATGCGGATCTGCAAAGCAGGAAGGGGCAAATGAAATGCCGCCGGAGACACTTTCATGAAGCGATTTGCACTGCTGACCTACGGATTTGAGAAACCGACGCCGGAGATCATGGCGGCGTGGGGAGCGTGGTTTGGCTCGATCAAGGACCATGTTGTCGAAACCATGGGCTTCGGCGCCGGGCGAGAAATTTCGCGCGAAGGTACACGCGATTTACCCTGGAATTTGCAGTCGTTAACCGGTCTCGTCATTGTAAAGGCCGAGAGCCTTGAAGCTGCCGAGAAAATCGCGAGCGGAAATCCTTACATCACCAGTATCCGCGTTTATGAAATCCGGTCGCAATGACGTGCAAGGATTGGCGTAAAGCGAGATCTTCGAAGGAGCGCGTATGGAAATTAAACGCAGCCGCAATGCCAGCAAGGGGCGGGCTGAATATTTTACCGGAACCGTATCTATCGAGGCCGTGATCGAAGCGGAGGCGCCAGCCCGCGTGCGCGCGGCAACCGTGAGCTTCGAGCCCGGCGCACGAACCGCGTGGCACACGCATCCGCTCGGCCAGACCTTGATCGTGACCGCGGGCCTCGGCTGGGCACAAACCGCAGGCGGGCGGGTCGAGGAGATCAAACCGGGCGATGTCGTGTGGTTCGCGCCCGGCGAGAAGCACTGGCATGGCGCGAGTGCTAACAGCGCCATGACGCATATCGCGATTCAGGAAGCGCTCGACGGCAAGGCAGTGGATTGGCTTGAGCAGGTGACGGACGATCAGTACCGAGCCGAGTCCTGAGAGCGTTCAAAGTTATTTGGCGAGCGATGGAACTTTCCGCCGGGATGCCTACCGGTTATGGCCTGCAGCTTACTTCCGTAAGGTTGCGCGCTTCTCAGAAAGCCGCCCAGTTGTTAAAGTGACTCGTTATTGTCCATTGCAAACAATTGATTTTAGTCGATGCAAGAGACCTCCCCTTCCGGCCTGCCCAACGTTCCCAGCTTGCAGTGGGGAACCCACATGGCACACTTCTTCGGAGTGGGCCACGA
This sequence comes from Hyphomicrobiales bacterium, assembly GCA_018335895.1. Lineage (GTDB taxonomy): Bacteria > Pseudomonadota > Alphaproteobacteria > Rhizobiales > Xanthobacteraceae. The sequence continues at coordinate 11,642 of JAGXQU010000027.1, forward strand.
GTTGCGGGACGTGCTCGTCCCTTACTTCAAGGCCGGACTGGAAAACGACGAGCGGTGCCTTTGGGTGACGGGCGAACAATTCTCCGCGGACGACGCGCGCTCCGCCCTGCGCGCGGCAGTCCCCGACCTCGACCGCCGCGAGCACAATCGGCAAATCGAAATCGCCAACGCAAGTTCGTGGTATTCGGCGAACGACAAGCTTAAGCCACGTGAACTGACTCTGGGCCTTATCCAGCGGGAACAGGAAGCGCTCGGCAGCGGTTTCAAGGGCCTTAGGACGAACGGCAACTGTTCGTGGGTTTCGCAATCCCAGTGGGACGATTTCCTCGACTACGAACAGCGCGTGCAGGAGCTCATGCAGGGGCGGCGCATGATCTGCATGTGCAGCTACTGTACCGACGGGCTAGCGGATAGCGCCCATCTCCAGATCATGAGCCGGCACCATCTCGTGGTGCCGGGCGCTGGCGGCCCCGCGGTGGCGGAACTGCGCGTCCCGAAAGTTGTGCGTGCCCGGTCCGAAAAAAGACCGGATACAGAGCTGTTGCTCTCCACGGAGTTGGCACGCCAGCTCCGGACGATCGATCTCGCCATGGTCGCGTCGGAGATGGGAACCTGGCGTTACACGCTGGCCGACAACATTTGCGAATACGATCACAATGCCCAACGCCTCTACGGTCTGAGCGAAGCGCGCTTCCTTCATGACGAAGAGGGCGTGAAGGACAAGTTTCATCCCGACGATCTGCCCTTGATGTGGTCGCGCGTTGAAAAGGCGCTCGATCCTGCGGGCGACGGCCGCTACGAGGTGGAATACCGGGTGAAGCAGCCGGACGGCCGCTGGCGATGGCTGAGCGCGTGGGGTCTCGTCGAGTTCGAGGGCGAAGGAACCGACCGGAAGCCGGTTGCGATTGCCGGAGCGAGCCGGGATCTTACCAAACAAAAGCAGACCGAGGATTTGCAGCAGCTGCTGCTTAATGAACTCAATCACCGCGTAAAAAACACTTTCGCGACGGTGCAGGCGATTACCTCACAGACATTACGCAGTGCAACGGACATCCCTGCCGCAAGGGAGGCGCTCGAAGGGCGCATCAAATCGTTGGCTCAGGCGCACGATCTGCTGACCATGCGCGCATGGACCGGCGCAAAGCTGACTGACGTGATCGCGCGTACGCTGCAGACGTTTTCCTCCTCACAGATTCACCTGGACGGGAAGAATGTCGACCTGTCCCCGAAGCGCGCGCTTTCGCTTACCCTATTACTTCACGAGCTTGCGACCAACGCGGCCAAATACGGTGCGCTTTCGGTGCCGGAAGGGCGCATCGACATACGCTGGAAGATCCGCGATGGCCGTTTCCGCTGGGAATGGAAAGAGACCAATGGCCCGCAGGTGGAAACACCGGCAATATCTGGATTCGGCACCAAACTGCTGGAACTGGTCGCGCGCGACCTCCATGGCGAAGGCAAGCTCGCTTACGAACCGTCCGGCGTGCGCTACACGCTGACCTTAGGCCAGGATACGGATGCCGCAAGCGAGCGCGACCCGGTGAGCACGCAAGATTAGATCGCGACCGAAGCGCGGCGGGCCGATAAGACTCCGATGACAGACAAGATCGCAATTCTCGGCGCGAACGGCGTTTTCGCCCGGCACCTGATCCCGCGCCTCGCCGCGGAGAACTTTGACGTCCGCGCGGTCGTACGCAGGCCGGAAGCTGCGGGTTTCGCCCGCGCCTGCGGTGCCGCCGTCGCAACCGCAGATATTTTCGACATAGATTCTATGTGCGGGGCTTTCGCGGGCTGCGATCTCGCGATCAACCTCGCGACCTCGCTCCCCGGCCCGAGCGGGCGCGGGGATTTTGCCGCGAACGACAGGCTGCGCGTGGAAGGCGTGCCTAATTTTGTCGAAGCCTGCCGCAAAGCGGGTGTCGCGAAAATCATCCAGCAGAGCATCGGCTGGGTCGCGGCCTCGGGCAGCGATGCATGGACCGATGAAGACCACGTCTATCGCCCGGAAGGCGAAAGCATCTCGAACAGCGCGATCCGCGCGGCCCTCGCGATGGAAGAGACGATCAGGCAGAGCGGCCTCGACTGGATGATCCTGCGCGGCGGGTTGTTCTACGGACCCGGCACCGGCTTCGACGAAGGCTGGTTCGCGCGTGCTGCCGCCGGCAAACTGCGCCTGCCCGGCGACGGACTCGAATACGTCTCACTCGTGCATATCGCCGACATGGCGGCGGCGGCCGTGCTGGCCGCGCGGAAATTTTCATCGCGCAGCGTGCTCACGATCTGCGATTTTGAACCCGTGCAATGGCGCGATCTGTTCGGCTTCATCTGTCAGAGCGTCGGCGCGGAGCCGCCGCAAGCGGGCGGGCCTCCGGGTTTTCCGTCTTTCCGTCTGAAAAATGCCCGCGCCGTTGCCGCACTCGGCTGGCAGCCGCGGTACCGCAGCTATCGCGAGGGGCTCGCGCGCTAAACCTTCTTCGTGCGCTTCGCGACAATGACCCCGAAGATGATCGCGCAGACGACCGCGCAGAGCGGCCCCATCAAGAAGATCGCGCCCATCGCGCCCCCGCCGTCGCGGTCGAACATGCCGAAGTAATTCGTAGCAAGGATGTACCAGACAATCGGAATCGCCTCGCCGACGACGAGACCGGCGATGACGGCGAGAAAGATTTTCAGGGGGCGGGGCATTGTCTATTGCTTGAAACAGTTATTTCGATGCCAGTTTAGAAAACTAGGATGAGGTCGCTGAGAGGTCTTCAATGGTTCAAGAGCTCGTCCCGATTGGTTTATGAAAGCGCGCATGCCATCTTGGTCGTTTGCCTGGCGCGAAATCAGAATTTGTAGGTCGTCAGACAAACTAATCAGTCCGCGGTCAAACATCCAGTGGGCTGTACCTGAAAGCGCAATGCCATTGTTCACAATGTCAGGGCCATTGGCTTCTACTGGCCGGATATGAGCGGCCGCTACTTCTGCCCTTCCTCCGCCATTTATAAACCGGAGACCCGAAATTGCACAGCGTTGATCGTAGGCGCGCAGTACCACTTCTCTGAATACGCGATCCCGAACGACTCTTGAAACTGTAAAACTCGCGCGTTCGCGTTGTTGGTCAAACAAGAATGGCGATGCGTCCTCTTGCAAGCCTGCTGTCTGGCTGTCCTCGACACGAGGTAGAAGCGGGCTTCGTTCCTCCAGTCCTCGCCCCACAATTCGCTTAAAATCATCAGCAGAAAGAGACCGAACAGCCGATTGTGCACGACCAGAAATTCTGCCCTCAAGATTCAGAACCCCTCGCTCGACAGGGCCAGCGGAATCCTTGAAAGGCACTGCATTCGAAAACTCAAGATAGCTCCCTGGCTCTATAAGCGCCAAGTACATATCTAGGCTCTTAGGATCGGGAATTATCTGCTGAACTTTAGCGACCGCATAGTAACCGCGAGATTCAGTGATTTTCGTCGGCTCGTAGTAGACTATCCAGTCGCCTACACACTTCTCAATACGCGTGAGATACTGCTTGGGGAACTGATACTGTTCCGCAGGGCTATCGTCGTAGATTGAATCAGCGCGGTGTACGAAAACCCCAAATCCCATGGTCAGGCCCTGAACATCACTCCCACTCAATCGTCCCCGGCGGCTTGCTCGTCACGTCATAAACGACGCGGTTCACGCCCTTCACCTCGTTGATGATGCGGGTTGCGACCGCGCCTAAGAACTTCATGTCGAAGGGATAGAAGTCCGCGGTCATGCCGTCGACCGAGGTCACCGCGCGCAGTCCAAGCACATGATCGTAGGTGCGGCCGTCGCCCATCACGCCGACGGTCTTCACGGGAAGAATGACCGCGAACGCCTGCCAGATTTCGTCGTACAATCCCGCCTTGCGGATTTCGTCGAGATAGATCGCGTCGGCGAGGCGCAGAATATCCATCGCCTCTTTCGTGACCGCACCCGGGCAGCGGATCGCAAGGCCCGGCCCCGGAAACGGATGCCGGCCGACGAACACATCCGGCAGGCCTAACTCTTTCCCGAGCTTCCGCACTTCGTCCTTGAAGAGTTCGCGCAGAGGCTCCACGAGCTTCATGTTCATGCGCGCAGGAAGCCCGCCGACATTATGGTGCGACTTGATCGTCACCGAAGGGCCGCCGGTAAAGCTCACGCTCTCGATCACGTCGGGATAGAGCGTGCCCTGCGCTAAAAACTCTGCGCCACCGATTTTCTTCGCTTCCGCCTCGAACACATCGATGAACAGTTTCCCGATGATCTTGCGCTTCTGCTCCGGGTCCGTGACGCCCGCAAGCTCTCGTAGAAACGTCTCGCTGGCGTCGGCATGAACGAGCGGAATGTTGTAATGATTGCGGAACAGATCGACCACGGTCTTCGCTTCGTTCAAACGCAGCAAGCCGTGATCGACGAATACGCAGGTGAGTTGCTCGCCGATCGCCTCGTGAATGAGAAGCGCCGCAACAGAACTATCAACGCCGCCGGAGAGCCCGCAGATCACGCGGCCCTTGCCGACCTGCGCGCGGATGCGCTCGATCGCTTCCTCGCGGAAGGCGCGCATCGACCAGTCGGCCTTCGCGCCCGCGATCTTGTGGACGAAGTTGCGGATCAGCTTTGCGCCGTCCGGCGTATGCACCACCTCGGGGTGAAACATCAGGCCGTAATATTTCCGCTTCTCGTCCTGAATGATCGCGAACGGTGCGTTCGGCGAAACACCCGCGACCTGAAATCCCGGCGGCATCTGCGTGATGCGGTCGCCGTGGCTCATCCAGACCTGATGCTTTTCGCCGACCTTCCAGTCGCTCTCGAAAAGATGGCTCGCGGCCTTCACCTCGACATCGGCGCGGCCGAATTCCCGGTGATGCCCGCCTTCGACCTTGCCGCCGAGTTGTGCTGCCATCGTCATCTGGCCGTAGCAGATGCCGAGCACGGGAAGGCCCGCGTCGAAGATCGCCTGCGGCGCGCGCGGCGAGCCTTCCTCATGCACCGACTCCGGCCCACCCGACAGGATCACCGCCTTCGGGTTCAGCTTTTTGAAAGCCGCTTCCGCCGACTGGAACGGCACGATCTCGGAATAGACGCCCATCTCGCGCACGCGCCGCGCAATCAGCTGCGTCACCTGCGAGCCGAAATCGACGATCAGGATCTTGTCGTGGTCGGGGGTGGAAGCGGTTGGCGGCGGGGCCGCTTTGGCGGGGCTGCTCATGCCACGGGAGTAAGGGATGCCGTTCTTGCCCGCAAGCGAGGGTTTGCTTCGCCAATATGCTTTCCAACAACTTACCGCGCCCCGCCCGCTCCTAACCCTGCGTTAGGCCGAGCCGGGCTAAAAACCGGGCATGAATTCGCCTTCCATCGTACCGCCGATCCCGGACACCCGCGCCCGCCGCGAGGCCCTGTTCTTTGAAACCCCGCGCGACAAGCTGGAGCGCATCGCGCTCGGGCTCGTATGGCCGCTCATGCCAAAACGCATCGGCTACCTGCCCGGCTTCGCCCGCGTCTGGCTGCGCGACGCGTTCCGTAGCGGCGGCGGATTGCCGGACCCGCGCATAGCGGACAAAGGCGGCGTCGCAGGAATCGCACGTGATCTTTCCGTCGAAACGCTGCTCAAAGCCTACAAGCGCACGCTTTATCCGTGGGGTCATGTCGGGCCGTTCAAATGGCTCTCGACCGATGAGCGCTGCGTGCTCTTCTTCAACGAACTGCACATCGCGAAACGCCTTCGCCGCCAGATGAAGCAGAACGAGTACCGCGTCACCTTCGATTCCGATTTCGAAGGCGTGATGCGCGCCTGCGCCGAGCGCCGCCCGGGGCGCTTTCGTCTCACCTGGCTTCGCCCGCAGATCATGCACGCCTTCGCGGATTTATTCGACGCCGGCCACGCACACTCGTTCGAAGTCTGGAACAGGGACGGCGCGCTCGTGGGCGGCGGCTACGGTGTTGCCGTGAACGGCGTGTTCTTCACCGAGTCGCAATTTTCGCGCGAGAGCAACACCTCGAAGATGGGCTTCATGCTGTTCAACTGGCATCTCGCGAAGTGGGGATTCTTGCTCAACGACGGCAAGGACCCGACGCCGACCATCAACGAAATGAACTTCCGCATGATTCCGCGTACAGAACTGCAGGCGATCCTCGACCGCGGCACGATGGAAATCTGCCGTCCGGGCCGGTGGCAGTGCGAGACGGATCTGAAGTCGATTGCGGACTGGATGCCGGGTGAGAAAATGGAAGCGCTCACCCCATAGTTCGTCGTCGTCTCGGCCAAGCGAGCGGAAGTCGGGTTTACCCGACTTCCGATCCAAATATGCGCAAGTCGGATAAATCCGACTTGCGAAGCCGCGCGAGCCGGGACCCATAACCACCGGGTCCATTCTTAAGCACAGGGATTATGGGTCCCCGCTTTCGCGGGAACGACAACTAGGTGCGCTTCAACACGCTCACAAAAAAGCCGTCCGTCCCCGTCCGCCGCGGCGTCATCTGGATGCCTTCGGCGGAGAGCTTCGCGGCGCGCGAAAACACCAGCGCATTCTCTCCGAGCGCGTTCACCACTTCATCCGGCGGCACAATCTGGAACGATGCATCGCGCTCACGGAATGCGCGGATCTGCGCGCCGTTCTCCGCGTCGATCATCGAACAGGTGATATAGACGAGCCTGCCGCCCGGTTTCACGAACCGCACAGCCTCGTCGAGCAGCGCCGTTTGCTCGCGCTGCCGGATTTCCAGGGCGCCGGGGCGGATGCGCCACTTCGCGTCGGGATGCCGCCGCCACACGCCGGTGCCGGTGCACGGCGCGTCGAGCAGCACGAGGTCCATTTTTCCCGCGAGGTCGGAAAGCACGTCCTGCTTACCCTTGGGCGACACGACCTGCACGTTATGTGCGCCCGCCCGCGCAATCCGCTCATGGATCGGCTTGAGGCGGCGCAGATCGGAGTCGTAGGCGAACAACTGCCCCTTGTTCTTCATCGCAGCCGCGAGCGCGAGCGTCTTGCCGCCCGCCCCCGCACAGAGATCGAGCACCTGCTGTCCGGGCTCCGCGCCCGCGAACATTGCCGCAAGCTGCGAGCCCTCGTCCTGCACCTCGAAATCGCCCTTGAGGAACGAAGGCTCGGAAGTCGCG
>JAGXQU010000028.1 GCA_018335895.1 Hyphomicrobiales bacterium
CGTTTTATTCATTGTTGTCTGCGCCGCCGCTTCTCGTTTGACGATCATAGGTTTGACCAGACCGTACCACAGCAGGAGCGAGCGCGCCTTGTGAAGATGCATAGGTGTATTTCGTGCGGTTGGCTGGCTGTTGCTGCGCTTCCGGCCTAGCATCTCGGTATTCTGCGAAGGGGGATGGACATGAATCTCACGCTTCTGACTTATATTCATACGGGCCTTAGCCTGATTGCGCTTGCGGCGGGTATTCCCGTCGCAATGGGATTGCTGCGGGCGGGAGCCACGAAATTCTGGACCGTGGTGTTTCTCGTAGCCACGGTGCTGACGAGTTTGACCGGATTCCTGTTCCCATTCTCAAACTTCGGCGACTCGCATTGGGTCGGGCTGATCTCGCTGATCGTGCTCGCCGCTGCGATCTCCGCGCAATATCTGTTCCGTTATCGCGGTTCCTGGCGGTGGATCTATGCGGTCGCAGCACTGCTTGCGTTCTGCCTGAACGTATTCGTGCTCGTGGCGCAGCTCTTCAAGAAGGTGCCGGCCTTGCATGCCGCGGCGCCGACCCTGATGGAGCCGCCGTTTGCGGCCGCGCAACTGATCGTTCTCTCATTCTTCGCATGGCTGATCTGGAAGGCAGCGCGAGCCTTCAGGCCTGCCATTTAAAAGGAAACACGCAATGCCGCTTTCGATGTCGCAATCCTCGCTGCCGCTGTTTACCCGCGCGCTGCGGAACCTCTCGGAGATTCTCAAGAAAGGAGAGGCGCATTCCGACTCCGCCAGCCTGACGGAGGCCAGGCTTTATCCGGATATGCTGACGCTCGTGGGGCAGGTGCAGCGCGCGAGCGATTCCGCGAAAGCCTGTGCGGCACGCCTCTCGGGGAACGAGCCGCCGTCATTTCCCGACACCGAGAAGACCTTTGCGGATTTGCAGGAGCGTATTCGCAAGACGATCGGCTATCTGAACAGCGTGCCGGCTTCCGCCATCGACGGCAGCGAGGACCGCGCGATCGTCTTCAAGGCCGGCAAGAACGAGTATAACTTCACCGGCGTGCAATACTTGCAGGGGTTCGCGATCCCGAACTTCTTCTTTCATGTGACGGCCGCCTACGCGATCCTGCGGCATAAGGGCGTTCCACTCGGAAAACTCGATTTTCTGGGAACGCCGCGCGCGTAGATCACACGCTCGCTTCTACGCCGAAGGTCGTGCGGGAAATGAAAAGGGCGCCGTTTTCCAGCGGCGCCCTTTCGTATGCCGTGCAGGCTTGTTCAGCGCCAGCGCTGGTCAGTCTGCGGATTGCCGAATTCGCAGTCCGAATGCATGAGCGGCGTGCTGGTGGCGACGCCGGGATAGCCCGCAACGTCGATGCATTTGCCGGTAGCCTGGTTCTGGATGAAGCCATCCTGCCGGACGATCCAGAGCTGCGCGGGGTTCGCCGGATTGCAGACGTTGATCGTGATCAGCGCGCCCGGGTGCGTTCCGGAAATGTCCATGCACAGGCCCGAGAGGCGGTTGCGGATCGGGCCCTGTACGCCGAAAAACCAGAACTGGTCCGAAGGCTTGCCGCTGTAATCGACGCCGTTGATTTCGCAATCGAACAGCTGGAGCGGCGTGCCCGGCGTGAAATTCGAAATGCCCGGCACGTCGAGACATTTGCCGGAAAGCTGGTTGACGATCAGGCGCTGCGCCTGCGCGGCGGTCGGTGCGGACATGCAAAGCACCGCGAAAGCGGTAATGGCAATCAATTTACGAAGCATCGGATTTCTCCCCTTCAGGCTCTCTCCATGAAATGCACCCTAGGTCCCCGAACCTGAATGCAGCGTGATCGCCATCACAGCATCATTCACGTTCGCGTGTGAAGCGGTATTCCGGTGGCGCATCTGGATTTTCTGGCGATCTTCGCGACCGCTTCTAAAAAGGGCACATCGGTATTCGAGACCGGGTAGGCGAAGGAGAATGGTGGATTTCGGTTTTGGTCAGGGCGATTTTCACCATGTTACTTCCGGGTACATTCGTGTCCGGGCGAGCGCTTGTATCTGGGAGATACGACAAGGGTGCGGAAAGGTTTGCCACGATCGGAGAGCGAACCGGTGAGTACCGACCCGCATACCGCCGACCCGAGCAGAAAGGAATGTTTCTTCGTCTGTGCGATCGACATGAACGGCTGGCGGCCCGGCTACAATCGCAGGCCGGACTGGGATCACGCCTGCTTCGTTCCGTTCGGCGGCAAGGAAGTCGCAGCGCGGGGGGCGCTCAGTTCGATACTGCATGGTAGTTTCGTCGAACCTGCGCCGCGTCGAGCTGGATGTCGGGCTCAAGCGACCCAACGTCTTGCCAGCTGCATTGCAGGACAGCCAATTCCACCTCTGAACTATTGAGCCCAGCCATGTTGATAGCGGAACGTAGTCTCAGGATTAAATCCTCAACCGACGATGTTGAGGTTCCTATTTCAATCTATTTGCCCAGAGAGATTGATGGGGCATGGCTGTGCAAATTCACGATTGAGTGGCCAGATGGCGAAATACAAATGGATGCAAGCGGCTCGGATAGTGTGCAGGCAATCGAGCTCGCCTTAAAGATGATTGGCGCTCTTCTTTATGCGAGTGACCACCACGCCGCAGGCAAGCTAATGTGGCTTGAGCCAGCCCAAGGATACGGCTTTCCAGTGACGAATAACTTGCGAGATATGCTTATTGGTGAGGACAAAAAATTCTTTTAACCGCATTCTCGTCCTTGATTGCGGCTGCGTCCGATCAACGTCAGCGCAATAGCTGGAGCCACAGCTAAATATTTCAGTTGTGATCGAACGGTCCGGGCGCGCTATCAAGCGGCACCCTTGGGTCGTAATCTTTAGGAAGATCCGAGTCTCCAGAAGTGATTTTCTTTGCTACGAGAGCCGCATTATCTGCAAATGAAGCTGTCGTAGATAGGAAAATTATGACGCCAAGCGTCCGCTGGAGTGTTTGGAAAAAATCTTTACCTGCAGCGGTAACGGTTGGAGCAGAAAAAATCTGAGCTTTGTCGTCGGCAGTTTCAAACTCTTTCCTTATATTTCGACACCATTCGTCGTGCATGCTGCGCTCCAGAGCGCAGCGTAACAATGGAAACGCTAATATTCTAGAGCGCCTGATTACTCTTCTTCACGGCGTCCTCTGAGACATAGACCTGCTCGCCCAGCGCTTTGAACTTCTCGCTCATCTGCGCCATGCCGGTTTCTTTCTCGTTCAACGTCGCCGCATAATCCCGCACATCCTGCGTGATCTTCATCGAGCAGAATTTGGGGCCGCACATCGAGCAGAAATGCGCGACCTTGTGCGCGTCTTTCGGCAGCGTCTCGTCGTGGAATTCGCGCGCGGTGTCCGGGTCCAATCCGAGATTGAACTGATCTTCCCAGCGGAAGTCGAAGCGCGCGCGGCTTAGCGCGTCGTCGCGCAACTGCGCTGCCGGGTGGCCTTTCGCCAAGTCCGCAGCATGTGCTGCGATCTTGTAGGTGATGACGCCGGTTTTCACGTCGTCGCGGTTCGGCAGGCCGAGGTGTTCTTTCGGGGTCACATAGCAAAGCATGGCGCAGCCAAACCAGCCGATCATCGCGGCACCGATGCCGGACGTGATGTGGTCGTAGCCCGGCGCGATGTCTGTGGTGAGCGGTCCGAGCGTATAGAACGGCGCCTCGCCGCATTCTTTCAGCTGCTTCTCCATGTTGATCTTGACCTTGTGCATCGGCACATGGCCGGGGCCTTCGATCATCACCTGGCAGCCCTTCTTCCATGCGATTTGCGTCAGCTCGCCGAGCGTTTCCAGTTCCGCGAATTGCGCGCGGTCGTTTGCGTCCGCGATCGAGCCGGGGCGCAGGCCGTCGCCGAGCGAGAAGGACACGTCATATTTGCGCATGATGTCGCAAATCTCGTCGAAGCGTTCATAGAGGAAGCTTTCCTTGTGCCGTGAGAGGCACCACTTCGCCATGATCGAGCCTCCGCGCGAGACGATGCCGGTGACGCGGTTCGCGGTGAGCGGCACATAGGCGAGGCGCACGCCGGCGTGGATCGTGAAGTAATCGACGCCCTGTTCGCACTGCTCGATCAGCGTGTCTTTGTAGACCTCCCAATCGAGCTTGACCGGATCACCGTTCACTTTCTCCAGCGCCTGATAGATCGGCACGGTGCCGATCGGCACCGGCGAATTGCGCAAAATCCATTCGCGCGTGTTGTGGATGTTGCGGCCTGTCGAGAGGTCCATCACCGTGTCCGCGCCCCAGCGGATCGCCCAGACCATCTTGTCGACTTCTTCTTCAACGGAAGAAGTTACCGCGCTGTTGCCGATGTTTGCGTTGATTTTGACCAGGAAATTGCGGCCGATGATCATCGGCTCAAGCTCGGCGTGGTTGATGTTCGCGGGAATGATCGCGCGACCGCGCGCGATCTCGTCGCGCACGAATTCAGGGGTGATGAAAGCGGGCAGGCTGCCGCCGAACTGTTCGCCGTCCGCGAGCGCGGCTTCCGCGCGCTCCAGCATCTTCTTGCGGCCGAGGTTCTCGCGCTCGGCGACGTAGATCATTTCCTTGGTAATGATGCCGCGCTTCGCATACTCGTATTGCGTGACGGGCGCATCGCCAACGCCGCGCATCGGCTTCGGCGTGTTCGGGAATGCGCGGGCGAGGTATTTGCCGGTGGCGTTGCCGTTATCGAGCGGCTGGATCGGGCGGCCTTCATATTCCTCGATGCCGCCCCTCTCTTTCGCCCATTGCACGCGCTGGCGTGCGAGGCCCTTTTCGACGTCGATCGAGACATTCGGATCGGTATAGGGGCCGGAGGTGTCGTAGACCGGGAGCGGCGCCTCTTTTGCAGCGTCCGAGAGCGCGATCTCGCGCAACGGCACGCGAAGATCGCTTGCGGTTTCCGGCACCGAATAGATCTTGCGCGATGCGGGGAGGGCTCCGGTCGTGACTTCGGGCGTTTTCAGTTCGCGGTCGTGGATGTTCATTTCCTGCCCCTGCGTTTTGCGCGCGGTGTGGGTTTGGGTTTCTCGATATAGCCGGCATAGGCGAGCCACGCGCCGAGCGCGATCGTGATGACGCCGCTGGCGACGGTGATGTTTGGTATGCCGAAAATCGCGGTACCGATCCGGGCGGTCTGTTGCGGCAGCACGATGCGGATGACGCCGCCGATCAACGCGAGCCAGCCGAACACGGTGATGACTACGCGCCAGTCCCGAACCCAGAGATTGTGGAAGTTCACGATGGCCAGACCCGCCAGCATCGCCATCAATCCTGCGATAAAGATCAGCGCATAGCTTTCCAGGAACTGGCCGGCCAGCGTGCGCAACACTTCCGTGTTGATGACCTGCGCGAGCCCGATCGCGATGAAGATCGGGCCGATGAAGCGGGCAAATAGCTTCGACGTTTGCATGGCGTTGTCCTGTCCCTTCGCCGGCATGACCCGGATCAGGTTCAAAGGGACTCTCTCAGCCCGCTTAACGCGGGCACCCCTCGGAACGGATGCAGTCTTGGCTCTTATTTCGGGCTCGTCAATGGCGGCCCGCGCTTCTACGCTGGACGCGGGAGGAATCGCCGATGCCGACAATGGAACTGCGTCCAAACTGCGAATGCTGCGACCGCGATCTGCCGCCACAATCGCGCGAGGCTTTCATCTGCACCTTCGAATGCACCTTCTGCCGGGACTGCACGGATAGTGTCCTTCAGGGCATCTGTCCGAATTGCAAGGGGGAGCTGGTCCGCCGTCCCGTTCGCACGGAGGCGATGCTCGTGAAATATCCGGCGTCGACAATACGCAAGGTCAAGAAAGACGGCTGTGCGGCTGCGGCCTAGGCGGCCGTTTCCAGATGGCGCGCTTTCCTGCCCCTTCCGCGCATCAGCGCGAAGCGTAGAACGCGGACCCAGGGTGAGAGCCAAGGTGGAAAGGGACGGGACGCGTCGAAATGTTTCGCCGCCTGCGCGAGCGCGTCCCCGATCAGCGCGTCGTGCAGCGGCCGGATGATGAGCGGCCAGATCGCGAGCGCACGGCCGCGGATCGTTCCCGTGATTTCATGCACCAGCAGCGTGCAGTCCGTGCCGCGCTCCATGAACAGCCGGTGATGGCCTTCGAGGCCTAGCGAAATCCGGTGGGTGTTCTCGAATCGAAAAAGAATGCGTTTGCCCGCTTCGTATTTCTCGACGGAGTAGCCGATCGGCCCGTGGCCGCCCCGCGCTCCTACAGAAAGAGGCCGGTCGAAACGCATCCGCGGCCAGCGGAAGCGGGGCCATAAGAGGTCGTTCGCCGAAGCGAGGGTGTCGATCAGCCTGCCGATGTCGGCTTCGCCCGCTGCAATCCCGATTTCGTGGCGGTTGAAGATTTTCATTGCGCGCCAAGTGCCGCGCGAACTGCAGCTTCGATCGCCGCGTCGATCTCCATCGGCGGCACCGCCTGCGGGAGAAATACGCGCACCGCGCCGAGCGGAATACCGATCAAGGCGACGGCGATAATTTCCTTCGCTCTCGGGTCGCCCGGCAGGAGCCGCTCGGCTATCGCGGCAATTCCGTCACGCATCTCGGCGGCGAGCTTCGCCGCGCGGGCGCGATATGCCTCCGGCACGCCGGCGCGAAGGAATTCCTCGCGACGGTGGGAATTCAGAACGACGGCGGCTGCGTGTTGCTCGCGCGCAAAGCGAGGTGTGACGAGCGCGGCCTCGGCTGCTTCGTCGAGCGAGCGGGCCGCCCTGAACTTTTCCAGTGCAAGCGCCTGAAAACGCTCGGCCGCCGAAAGCCAGATTTCGGCGAGCAGGGCGTCGCGCGAGGGCAGGCGGTAATAGATAGAGCCGGTCGGTATTCCCGCGGCCTTGGACACTGCGGCAATCGAGGTCGCAGCGGGCCCCAGACGGGCGGTGACCAGCGTCGCGACGGCAATCAATTCTTCCTGGCTGATTTCGGCGGGCCGGCTCATCACAGTATTAGAATATATATTCTAAATAATACAAGGGTCCTCCACAAGAAACCTTCTGCAATGCACAAATTCGGAGGAACTGCCCGGGATACGCTGCGTTCCTTCGGTACGGGTGAAGGGAATAACCGATCAGGAGATCCGTAATGAAGAAGACTATTTTGGCCTCTCTTGCCGCGACAGCCTTTGTTGTCGGCATCAGCGTGGCCGGTGCCGAGCCGGGCGAGGACGCCTATTTCCATGAGCGCGGGAATATCAATGCCGCCCAGATGCGCGGCCCGGCGCCCGATCTCAATGGCTGGCCGCAGTATGGCTACCAGCCGGGACCGGCCTACCAGCAGCGCCCGCTCGGCTATGCGCCGGATTTCGACGACGATTTCTACAACTAACTGACGCACAAAGCGCCCCGGCCATCGCGCCGGGGTGTTTTCTGCCTTTAATTAGAATATAGATTCTAATATTCCTTACTTTTCGAGAGGACAAGGAATTTCCGGGAGATGCAGCGCCGGGCGCTTAGGCGTAAGTTCGGCTGCGACTCAAGGAAGAGAACGTCAGTGCGGCAATATCTCGATCTCGTGGAGCGGATCATCCAGACCGGCGTCGCCAAGGGCGACCGGACGGGCACCGGCACGCTCTCCGTGTTCGGGCACCAGATGCGCTTCGATTTAGCGGACGGCTTTCCGCTGGTGACGACGAAGAAGCTGGCGCTCAAGGCGATCGTGCACGAGTTGCTCTGGTTTCTCGCGGGCGACACCAACATCAAATATCTGAAGGACCACGGCGTCACGATCTGGGACGAATGGGCGGACGCGAACGGCGAGCTTGGCCCCGTGTACGGCAAGCAGTGGCGCTCCTGGCCGAATCCGGACGGCGGCGCCATCGACCAGATCAAGGATCTGATTTCGGAAATCAAAACCAATCCGAATTCCCGCCGCTTGATCGTGAGTGCGTGGAATCCGGCCGACGTGCCGAAGATGGCGCTGGCGCCCTGTCACTGTCTCTTTCAGTTCTGGGTCGGCGACGGGAAACTTTCCTGCCAACTCTATCAACGCTCGGCGGACGTCTTTCTCGGCGTGCCGTTCAACATCGCGTCCTATGCGCTACTGACCCACATGGTCGCGCAGGTGACGGGCCTGAAGCCAGGCGAGTTCGTGCATTCGTTCGGGGACGCGCACCTTTACAACAATCACCGCGAGCAGGCGGAGTTGCAGCTTTCCCGCGCGCCGCGTGCGCTGCCAACGCTCAAGCTTAATCCGGCCGTGAAGGATATCTTTTCCTTCCGCTATGAGGACATTTCGTTTGAGCACTACGATCCGCATCCCGCGATCAAGGCTGAAGTCGCGGTGTGAATATGCGGCGCGGTTGGCTGGCTGCGCTGGCAGCGATCTCGCTATTCGTTTTGCCTGCGCAGGCGCAGAAGCCCGAACCGAAGGCATTCGTCGAAGCGATCTACAAAACCTATCTCGGCAAGAACACGCCGGGTCTCGATCTCTCGACGCGGGCGGCGCTCGATCTGTACTTCACCGCTTCCCTTGCCGATCTGATCGAGAAGGACGCAAAGGAAGCGGAGAAATTACAGGAAGCGCCGCTCTTGAATGGCGATCCCTTCGTCGACGGGCAGGATTGGGAAATTACCGATCCGGTCGTGACGATTCAGGAATCGGCCGGCGATCGTGCGACCGCGACCGCAACCTTCAAGAATTTCGGTAAGACCGTCACCGTGCGGCTTGCGCTCGTCCTCACGCCGAACGGCTGGCGCGTGGACGACATCTTCTGGAGCGAAGGCAATCTGCGCGGTCTTTACAAGCCGCCGCAGTAACGTCCGTGCTGCTTAGAAATTCCGCCGGCGCGGGTCTTCGGGAATGAAGGGGGCCTGCACGTAGGTGCGGATGATCTGGTCGACCTGCTGACGCTGCCAGTTGTTCAGCTTTTCCGAGAACGGTTCGGCGGCGTCGGCGATGGCGCGGATTTCAGCTGCGCGCAGTTCCAGCCCCTCGGCGTGTTTGCGCAACGCCTCGGCATGGCTGATCGGCGTTTCTTTATTCTTGGTCTCGCGGTTGTCCCATTCTTCAATCAGCGCGAGCCGGCGTTCGGCGCGCTTCTTCGAAACGCTCTTGAGCGCGGCTTCGAACCGGGTCCAATCGCGCTCCTGCTCCTCAGAGATGCGGAGATTGGCTTTCAACTGGGCAATACGGGCTTCGTCATGAGCGACGAGTTGCGTGAGCGTAGGCCGGTTGTTTTTGTTCTGGGCATGCGCGGGAAAAGACAGAACTGCCGCAAGCGGCAGCACGACGGCGAGTAAAGCCAAGGGTCTGGCGAAACGCTTCATCGGGCGGTCTCCTCTCGACCGGAGGAAACGCCTCAGTTCCAGAATTGTTTCCCCGGAAACGGCCAGAAAGAGGCCGCCTAAAAAGGCGTTGGGCCGCGAGGGGGGCAACTCGCGGCCCAACTACGAAAGTGTCGCTACAAGGATGGAGAGAATGACCCTTTGGAGGTCAGCGACAGGCTTCCGATCTCTGAATTAACCGCGGCGCGGACCGTAATCGCGGTCGTTGTTCCAGTGGTGCATCCTGCCCGCGTAGCGGTGGCCGATCAGCGACTGGAGGCGGCGCTTCTGGCCTTCATCCAGCTTCGCGTAGAGCGGCTCTGCGGCATCGGCAAAACGCTTCATGTCGGCTGCGCGTTCCGCAAGCGAGTCGGCGCGCTTGCGAAGGCGATCGACGTGGTCGACTGCGGGCGGCTCTTTACCGTCCTTCAGTTCTTCACGGCGCTTCTGCCATTCGTCGCGGCGTGCGGCCATGCGGTCGCCCCACTTCTTGCCGAGTTCGCGAACAGTGGTCTCGACCGGACCCCAGAACTTTTCCTGCTCCGCGGTCAGCTTCAGGCCGGCTTTAACGGCGGCGATACGAGCATCGAGGAACGCGGCGCGATCTTCGGCGCTGACCGGACGGCGCGGGCCGCGCCAGCCTTTGTGGCCGCTGTAGTCGGCGCGCTCCATCATGCGATCGAAGCGCTGGTCGAAACCGTGATGCTTTGGACCCTGGGCATAAGCGGCAACGCCCAGACCCGTGCCGACGACCGCGACAGTGGCGACGCCGGCGATAACCCATTTCTTCATGGCGCAACTTTCTCCAAGGGGAGACATCTCCCAATGGTGAAAGGATGGAGCCGGCAATCGCGATCTTCAAATGAAACTTATGTAAGCCGGAGGTTACCGCGCCGTAATGAAACGGAAAGGAAAAGGGCCGGATCGCTCCGGCCCCAAATCCCCTCGATCAGTCCGGCCCGATCATTTTCTCCGGCCGGACCAGCGCGTCGAAATCCTCGTTCGAAATGTAGCCGCCGCCGACCGCTTCTTCGCGAAGCGTGGTGCCGTTCTTGTGCGCGGTCTTCGCAATCTTCGCGGCGTTGTCGTAGCCGATCTTCGGCGCGAGCGCGGTGACGAGCATCAGCGAGCGTTCGAGTAGCTCCTTGATCTTGTCTTCGTTCGCTTCGATGCCGACGACGCAGTTGTCGGTGAAGGAAACGGCGGCGTCGCCGAGGAGCCGCACGGATTGCAATAGCGCGTAAGCCATCACCGGCTTGTAGACGTTCAATTCAAAATGGCCTTGCGAGCCCGCAACCGTGACCGCGGTGTTGTTTCCGAACACCTGGCAACAGACCATCGTGAGCGCCTCGCATTGGGTCGGGTTCACCTTGCCCGGCATGATCGAGGAGCCGGGCTCGTTTTCGGGGAGCGACAGCTCGCCCAAGCCCGAGCGCGGACCCGAGCCGAGGAAGCGGATGTCGTTCGCGATCTTGAAGAGCGCGGTCGCGGCCGCATTCAGCGCGCCGTGCGCCGCGACAAAGGCGTCGTGCGCGGCCATGACCTCGAACTTGTTCGGCGCGGTGACGAAAGGAAGCTTCGTCATGTCCGCAATTTTCTGCGCGACCTTTTCCGCGAAACCTTTCTTCGCGTTTAGGCCGGTGCCGACCGCCGTGCCGCCCTGCGCGAGCAGCATCAATTCTCCAAGCGACTCGCGAATGCGCCGGATCGAGGTCTGGACCTGTGCGGCGTATCCGGAAAATTCCTGCCCGAGCGTGAGCGGTGTCGCGTCCTGGGTGTGCGTGCGCCCGATCTTGATGATGTGGGCGAAGTCTTTTGCTTTCTTGTCGAGCGCCTTGTGCAGGTGTTCGAGCGCGGGGAGCAGCTTGTGCGTGATTTCCTCGGCCGCGGCGACGTGCATGACCGTCGGGAAGGAGTCATTCGACGACTGGCTCATGTTCACATGATCGTTCGGATGCACGGGCTTCTTCGTGCCCATGACGCCGCCGAGCAATTCGATCGCGCGGTTACCGATTACTTCGTTGGCATTCATGTTAGATTGGGTGCCTGAGCCGGTCTGCCAGACGACGAGCGGGAAATGATCGTCGAGTTTGCCCTCGATGACTTCGTCCGCGGCCTTGCAGATTGCATCGGCGAGCTTCGCGTCGAGCAACCCCAGATCCATATTCGTCATGGCCGCCGATTTTTTCAGCAGTCCGAAGGCGCGCACGACAGGTTTTGGCATGCGTTCGACGCCGATCTTGAAGTTCATCGTCGAGCGCTGCGTCTGAGCGCCCCAATAGCGATCGGCCGGAACATCAATGGGACCGAAGGTGTCGGTTTCGGTGCGTGTCTTGGTCATTTGTTCTTCTCTACATCCACATCTTGCGTGCTGCCTATCTCAATACCGCTATTCGCAATGCAACGAACGTTCGGCAGTGCGAGCGATTGCGCGCAACATCATAGTACCGCTCAATAAAATCAAACGAATTGTCACTTGCGCCAATGATTATTGTCACTAATGTTCGTCGCCGTTGACGCAAACGGAACGCAAGATTCCGTTGCGTCGGGGTGGGACGAGGAAGCGGCCGATGGCCGAGATCATTAATTTGCGGCACGTGCGCAAGACAAAGGCGCGCGAGCAAAAAGAAGCCGTTGCCGCGGAGAACCGTGCACGCTTCGGTCGTCCTGCGCATGAGCGCAAGCTGAACGCCACCATCGAGGAAAAAAGAAAGCGCTCTCTCAGTCTGCATTTGCTTGCAGATAGAGAAGGTCAGAAATGAAGAGCCCAGTCGTAAAGCGGTCGATCGTCATAGCCGGTCATAAAACGAGCGTCAGTCTGGAAGATCAGTTCTGGGAGGCGCTGAAACACATCGCGGGTGAGCGAAAGGTGACCCTTTCCGACGTCGTGCAGGAAGTCGATCAGAAGCGGAAACAGGGAAATCTGTCCTCCGCGATTCGTCTTTTCGTACTCGACTACTACCGCGCACACTATTCCGGCGGGCGTTCGCGCGCCTGAAGGCGGTAGAAATGCGGTGTCGCGCGCCTTTGAGCGCGACAGGTCCGCGCGTTGAACCGCCACATTCGCTACCCTATAACCATCGCGACACCGAGAGCGGGCACCAAGTAACGCCCGCATGGCCGGAGGCTTTTCAATGTCTTGGAAGAATCAAAGTGGCGGGCCGTGGGGCGGTGGACCTCGTGGGCCGTGGGGTTCGGGGCAGCAGCCCGGGGGTCCAGGCCGCGGTGGCGGCAATCCGCCCCCGGATCTCGAGGATCTGATCCGGCGCGGGCAGGACAAGCTAAAGAGCGTGCTGCCGGGCTCCGGGAATTTCGGCGGGCGCGGCGGGCTTATTTTGCTGTTTGCTGTGATCGTGATCTGGCTCTTGTCCGGCTTTTACCGGGTTAATACCGACGAGCAGGGCATCGTGCTTCGCTTCGGCAAGTTCGTGCAGACCACGCAGCCGGGCCTCAACTATCACCTGCCTTATCCGATCGAGACCGCACTGACGCCGCGCGTCACCTTCGAAAACAAGATCGATATTGGTTTCCGTACGCAGGAAGATTTCCGCCGCGGTACCGTGACCCGCGATGTCCTGGAAGAAAGCCTGATCCTCACCGGCGACGAGAATATCGTCGACGTCGATTTCTCGGTGTTCTGGATCATCAACAATGCCGGGTTCTATCTGTTCAATCTTCAGAACCCGGAATCGACCATCAAGGCGGTCGCGGAATCAGCGATGCGCGAAGTGATCGGCCGTGCCCAGATTCAACCGATCCTGACCGGCGCGCGCGCCGCGACCGAGCAGGAAGTCCTGAAGCTGATGCAGAAGATTCTGGACGGCTACCGCGCCGGCGTGACGGTTACGCGCGTGCAGATGCAGAAGGTCGATCCGCCGCAGCAGGTGATCGATGCGTTCCGTGACGTGCAGGCCGCACGCGCGGACGCCGAGCGCTTGCAGAATGAAGCGCAGACCTATGCGAACCGCGTCGTGCCGGAAGCGCGGGGCGAAGCCTCGCGCATTCTCCAGGCCGCAGAAGGCTACAAAGAGCGAACCGTCGTCGAAGCGCGAGGCCAGGCGGCACGCTTTGTGGCCATTTACGCGGAATACAGGCTGGCTCCAGACGTCACACGCCGCCGCATGTATCTCGAAACCATGGAGCGCGTGCTCGGCGGAATCGACAAGATCATTCTCGATCCGAGCAAGGACGGCTCGAACGTGATTCCCTATTTGCCGCTGGACCAGTTGCTACGCCAGCAGCCGCCGCAAGGAGCGCGCCGATGAAAACGATTACCGGCGTTTTTGCCGTTCTGGTCGCGCTTGCCGCGATCGCGCTTTATTCTTCGATCTTCTTCGTCCATCAGTCGCAGCAGGCGCTGCTGCTTCGCTTCGGCGAGCCGCGGCGCGTGATCCTCGAGCCGGGCCTCCAGTACAAGGCGCCGCTGATCGATACCGTGATCCTGATCGACAGGCGCATTCTCGATCTCGACAATCCGCCGCAGGAAGTCATCGCTTCCGACCAGAAGCGTCTCGTGGTCGACGCTTTCGCGCGTTACCGGATCACCGATCCGCTGAAATTCTATCAGTCGGTCGCGACCGTCGAAGGCGCGAATTCGCGTCTTCTGCCGGTGCTCAACGCATCCATGCGCCGCGTGCTCGGCGAGTCCACGTTCATCGAGGTGGTGCGCGACGACCGCGCCGATCTGATGGCCCGCATCAAGGACGGCATGAACGCCGAAGCCAAGAACAACTTCGGCATTGAAGTCGTCGACGTGCGGCTGCGGCGTGCGGACCTGCCGGACGCGAACAGCCAGGCTGTCTATCAACGAATGCAGACCGAACGTCAGCGAGAGGCAGCGGAAATCCGCGCGCAAGGCAATCAGGCCAGTCAGACGATCCGCGCGAAAGCCGATCGCGACGTGACCGTCATCATCGCGGAAGCGACGTCGAAGGGCGAGCAGCTTCGAGGCGACGGCGACGCCACGCGGAACAAGATCTTTGCCGACGCCTACGGCAAGGATCCGGATTTCTTCGCGTTCTACCGCTCGATGCAGGCCTACGAGTTCGGCTTGCAGAAGGATAGCACCAAGATGCTGCTTTCGCCGGATTCGGACTTCTTCCGCTACTTCCAGAATCCATCCGGCGCGAAACAGGCTCCGCTTCCGGCGCCGGCCCGCTAGCTGCGCATGGCGTTCTTTCTGGCCGCACTCGGGCTCCTGCTTGCAATTGAGGGGCTCACACTCGCGGCTTTCCCGGCGGCTGCGAAACGGGCAGCCGCAGCGATCATCGAAGCGCCGGAAGGCACGCTGCGCCTGCTCGGGCTAGGATCGGCGATCGCCGGGGTCGTACTGGTCTGGTTCGTGCGGCACTAGTTCACATGAATTTGCACTGACGCGGGAACCATTCCGCGCGCCGCTGCTTGCGTCATAGGCCGTTCGGGCGCAGTTTTGCCGTCAACGGCTTCCAGTCTCATGCCGCTCTGTCAGAGGAAAAGGCTCTTCATGCCCGAAGTGCGCGACCCCGTAACCCCGCTGCTCGTCCGGCTTGGCGCGGCGGCTGTTCTTGCCGTCATCGTTTTTGCGACCCCGCACGTCACGCGTGCCCAGACGCGCGGTCCGGACAACGTCGCCGATATCGCCGAGCGCGTGCAGTCCGCTGTCGTGAACATCTCCACTTCGCAGAACGTAAATCCGTCGCAGGGCGTGCAGATGCCGCAACTGCCGCCGGGTTCCCCGTTCGAGGAATTCTTCGAGGAGTTCTTCAAGAACAAGAATGACGGTGATCCGAAGCGCCAGCGCAAGGTTTCGTCGCTCGGCTCCGGCTTCGTCATCGATCCGGCGGGTATCGTGATCACCAACAATCACGTGATCGCGGACGCCGACGAAATCATCGTCAACTTTGCCGACGGCTCGAAGCTGAAAGCGGAACTGCTTGGACGCGACGAGAAGGTCGATCTCGCGGTGTTGCGGGTGAAGCCGAAGACGCCGCTGAAGGCCGTCAGCTTCGCCGACTCCGACAAGGCGCGGGTCGGCGAATGGGTGATTGCGATTGGCAACCCCTTCGGTCTCGGCGGCTCGGTCACCGTCGGCGTGATTTCCGCTCGGAACCGCAACATCGACTCGAGTCTCTACGACGACTTCATCCAGACCGACGCTGCGATCAACCGCGGCAATTCGGGCGGGCCGCTCTTCAATCTCCAAGGCGAAGTCATCGGTATCAATACCGCGATCTTTTCGCAGACCGGCGGCTCCATCGGCATCGGTTTCGCGATCCCCGCGAATACGGTCGCGCCGCTAATCAAGCAGCTTCGCGATACCGGCGAAATTCAACGCGGCTGGATCGGGGTATCGATCCAAGCCGTGGACGACCAGATCGCGGAGAGCCTCGGCCTTCCCGCCGCGCGCGGCGCACTGATCGCCTCGATCGCCGAGGGCGGGCCGGCGCAATCGGGCGGCATGCTCGCGGGCGACGTGGTCATCCGCTTCAACGGGCAGGAAGTCCGCGAAATGCGGAACCTCCCGCGGATTGTCGCCGGCACCGGCATCGGCCAGACGGTCGACGTCGTCGTCATCCGCAAAGGCAAGGAAGTCACGCTCAAGCTCAAGGTTGCGAAACTCGCAGAGCCCGACAAGAAGCCGAACCGGCAGACCAAAGTCGAGCCGGAGCAGCCCAAGCAGCAGCCCGCGCTGAACCGCCCACTGGGGCTGGAACTTTCGGTCGTGAGCGAAGAACTGCGGCGGCGCTACAAGTTGAAGAACGATACGAAAGGTCTGGTCATTACCAGCGTCGATCCCGCATCAAACGCCGCCGACCAGAACGTTCAGGCCGGCGTCTTGTTGCTCGAAGTTTCTGGCGAGCCGGTCGCAACGATCGCCGAGATGCGCGCGCGCGTGGAAGCGCTCAGGAAGTCGGGCAAGAAATCCGCGCTTCTACTTCTGCTGGCGCCGGGCGGCGAGCAGCGCTTCGTCGCCGTCTCGATTCCGTAGGGTTCGCCGCGGGACTACGCGCCGAAGCCTGCGCAATAGAGGATCGCGCTCAAGTCCGCATGATCGAGACGGGCTTGCGCGGCGGCTGCGACCGCGGGCTTTGCGTGGATCGCAACGCCGAGACCGGATGCCGTGATCATGTCGAGATCGTTGGCGCCATCGCCGATGGCGATGGTTTCTTCCATCCGGATGCCGAGACGGCCGGCTAGTTCCTGCAATGTGGCGAGCTTGGCTGCGCGGCCAAGGATCGGCTCCCTTACCTTGCCCGAGAGTTTGCCGTTCTCGATGAGCAGTTCGTTCGCGCGGTTTTCGTCGAAGCCGAGCTTTTCTGCGATTACGTTCGTGAACAGCGTAAAGCCGCCGGAGACGAGGCAGGTGTAAACGCCATGGGCCTTGAGCGTTGCGATCAATTCCCTGCCGCCTGCGGCCAGCGTGATCTTCGCCCGGATGGTCTCTTCGATCACGGAAAGCGGCAAATCCTTAAGCAGTGCCACGCGCTCGCGCAGTGCAGGCTCGAACGGAAGCTCGCCACGCATCGCGCGCTCGGTGATCGCCGCGACATGCGCCTTCAGCCCTGCATAATCCGCAAGTTCGTCGATACATTCCTGGTCGATCATGGTGGAATCCATGTCGGCGACGAACAGCTTCTTGCGGCGATACTTCGTTTCCTGCACCACGACGTCGATTGGAGCGGGCGTGAGCGCCGCGCGGACGAGGTCGCTTAACTCACGTTCCTGTGCGTCCGGCCCGGGCGCGAAGAAAATATCGGCGGCGATGCCCGGTTTCAGTACGGTCTCCGAAATCGCATTCGGCAGGAGCGCGCGCGCTTTCGCAATCGCCGCGGCATCGATCGCGGGGCGAACGGGATTGCTAACGAGGGTCGCGACGTGAGACATGGACGCTATCATGATGAAAAGCGCGGTGCTTATTGCAGGGCCCACGGCGAGCGGCAAGTCCGCGCTTGCGCTGGAAGTGGCCGCGTGCACGGGCGGCATCGTTATCAATGCCGACTCGATGCAGGTCTACCGCGATCTGCGGATCATCACCGCGCGGCCGAGCGACGAGGAAATGCGGCAGGCGCCGCACCGGCTCTACGGCCATATCGGGGCAGAGGAGATTTATTCCGCCGGACGCTGGCTGCGCGAGGCGGAAGCGGAGATCGCAGCAGTGCGCGCGGCTGGCAAGCTTGCTATCGTGATCGGCGGCACCGGGCTTTATTTCAGCGCACTCTTGAAAGGGCTGTCGGCGGTGCCGGAAGTACCCGCCGATGTGCGGCAACAGGTTCGCTCTCTTGGCGATACCAAGGACAACGAAGCGCTGCACGCGCACCTTGCCGCGCGCGATCCGCGTACGGCGTCCGAGCTTCGCGTTCCCGATCGCCAGCGAATTTTACGTGCGCTTGAGGTTGTCGAGGCCACGGGAAGGGGGCTTGCCGAGTGGCGCGAGGATCCCGGCGTGCCGGTGCTGGCTTCGGACGATTATCGCGCGATTTTTCTGGAGACTGACCGTGAAGCATTGGGAAAGCGTATCGATGCACGCTTTGACATGATGCTGACCGAAGGCGCGATTGAAGAAGTGAAGGCGCTGAAAGCGCGCAATCTCGATCCGAAGATGCCCGCACTGAAAGCGCACGGCGTGCCGTGGCTGACAAAATATCTAGACGGCGAAATACCGCTCGAAGAAGCCGCTTTGCTCGGCAAGCGCGACACGCGGCAATATGCGAAGCGGCAGGAGACGTGGTTCCGAAACCAGCTTCCGGAGTTTCGGTGGGTGAGAGCAGAGAGGGCGATAGACGCGCTTAATTTCTAGCAGTTATTCAGCAAGGCCGGAATTTTTTGGGTCCCCGCTTTCGCTGGGACGACAAAGAGCAAGATCACTCCGCCGCCCGCAGCTTCTCCCGCGCGGCTTGCTTCGGCCAGAGCCATTGCGCCGCAAGGGACGCAAGCGTGATGCCGGAAGTTGCGAAGAGCACGACCCATGCCGGCCGCATCACATCGGGGAACATCAGGTTCGCCTGCAAGACGCGCTGCCAGTTCACGCCGGTCAGCAATCCGTACCACAGCGCTTCGGCGGCGACCGTGAACAGCGCCGCTGCGATCACGAGTCCGATCAAATGCGGTAGCCGCATGTCGTGAACGCGCTTCTGCACGACGCGGTAGAACAGAAGCCACGCGAGGCATCCCGCCATCCAGGTCGGCTCATAGATGTTGAGCTTCTTCTGCATCATGAAATGAACGACGGCGAGAATCGCAATCAGGTACGTCAGTTTGTGCAACTTGCTCCAGCGTTGGCCGCCGATGCGGCGGATCATGCCGTCGGTTGAGGTGACACCGAGCGCGATCATTATCACGAGCGCTGCGAAGCCGATGGTCAGATAGAGCCTGAGCGCGATTTCCCTTGCGACCGTGCCGAGCACGAAGTTCTGGTCGATGACATAGAGCAGGAAATGCGCGAGCACATAAAAGAATGCCGCGACGCCGAGCGTGCGCCGCATGAAAATGAGCTTCGGCGCGTTGAACAGTCGGCGCGCCGGCGTGATGCAAAGCGAAAGAAACAAGAGCCGCACCGACCAGTCGCCGGTCTGGTGCGTGAGTTCCACAAGCGGCTGCGCACCAAGGTTGCGGTTGAGCGCAAGCCAAAGCAGATAGAGGGCGGGCAGGCAGGAGCCCACGAAGGCGATCAGCTTGTGCGGGGAAATCGCCCCGTTTTTCTCGCGCAGGAACGGCAAATCGGCAGGCTCCGGTTCGGGCCACGCTAGGCTGTGCCGGGCCCGGCCGGAACATGCTGCGGACCACAATCCCGTGAGAATGGCTGCCGTAAAAACGCGGCTTGCGGCCCTGCTCGAGCGGGCGCATAAAGGCTTGACGGTACTCGCGCGTCCCATTAGGGTCCGCGCAACTTTTGAACGATAAAGAA
>JAGXQU010000029.1 GCA_018335895.1 Hyphomicrobiales bacterium
ATGATGCAGCGGCGGGACTTAAACGCCGCGCGGAACATCGGCTTCTCGGCGACCGTCTCGGCGCGGGCATTGAAGGTGGCGGGGAGTTCCTTGAGCGGCTTCTTCCACCAGGAGGGGATCAGCCCCCAGCGCGCGGCGAGAATCTCCGGCCTGCCGTTCATGTCGCGGATGATGTCGATCTGGGTG
The DNA here is from genome assembly GCA_018335895.1 of Hyphomicrobiales bacterium. Lineage (GTDB taxonomy): Bacteria > Pseudomonadota > Alphaproteobacteria > Rhizobiales > Xanthobacteraceae. The sequence goes on from JAGXQU010000029.1 coordinate 187, forward strand.
GTGGGGCAGATGTTGTAGCGCGGCTGGAGGTTGGAGCGCGCGGCGGGATTGCCAGACTTCCACGTCGCCTCATGCGTCAGCATGTAGAGCCGGTGAAGCTGCTCCCATGTGTACATCTTGGTGAAGCGTCCGCACATGGATTTAGGTTAGCACGGAGAAAATCGCGGCTAAGGCAAAATACCCGGAAAAAACCACTTTACCTGTAACGGATCATGCGGCCATCAAATCCATCTATCTCGGTTACGCTATTGCGGCCAATCGAGTGCCATTTGAAGAACCACTCGTTTGCCATGCGCAACTGCTCTTGCTCAAGTGCTAACTGAAGTTTCATTCCACACGGTGTCATGGCTCACAGATCAAAATAACGTTCACGGAGCTGCTCACATGCGCCATCCAGACCGGGAAATAGCGAGCCTGCCGTTATACCCATTAGACTTAATTCTTGCATTACTCCTTTTCGAATCGAAACCGGCAAATCAATTACTTGAAGATACTTTTTACCCTGCTGAAGTTCGCGGGTGAAAATATACCCTTCAATGTCGTCAACGTTTGTCACGCTCGAAATTGCTTGTTGGGGTACAAGGCGGCTGTTGTTAAATGCCATAGCATCTAAGATGGAGAAATGTGGGAGGGAAGGAGCTAATTTTTGAAGTTGATTGAAGTCTTTTATCCATTGCAGGCGATCAATATGAAAACTCGAACGAATTTTGAGTCTTCGTAGCTTCGCCGTCGAATATTTTTGTAAGCGAAGTACGCGGCAATAAACGGTGAATGTGTCCAGTCCAACAATGGAGTGGGATAGCCATGGTGCTGCACGAGACTATAAAACGCACCATTCTCGACGGGATCCAGCAGGTTAAATTTGTGCGTTGTTAGGTTACTTAAGTTCTTGCTCAGAGCTGGAGTATCTTCAGTAATGAATTTAACGAGATCGGCGCGTCCGGTGCGATGGAAATGCGTACGAAGTCGCCATGTGCTGTCTTCTTGTCCGCGAAATATGAACCGGTAAGGGTCAAGACTGGCCGCAAAATTTTTGAAGTCATTCCAAGTGTATGCTTTGGGAGGAGTATAGAACGAAGGCGTGTGGGCAGCGCTCTTATGAAGTTCTGCCTTGCCACTTGTGCCGATATCGGTTGTCCATGTTACTTCCATCTTATCTCCGATGACCTTCCATGAGGAATCCGCCACCGTTGGAAAAGTAACACCGGGGTATTGAGGTGAAATTTGAGCCCAAGTTACTGGGTTCATTAATTTATCAAGCGCCAAAAGAGGCGTCTTTAGCTGAAATGAGTTTTGAGCTTTGGGAGCGCTAATCGCTGCGGCTGTTCCAGGCAATTGCTTGTTGTCATCGTAAAGATAAACAGCGCCTTGATAGTCAAAATCGGTCTCGTCGAGTTCTAAAATCGCCTCGCCATCATTTGAGCCTGTATATCGGCCCATCCATTGTCCATTCAGCATTTAAAAGCCCGCATTATAAAAAAGTGGGCCGCGGATTTCTCCGCGGCCCTTTTCTATCTTAAGCAATAAGTAGTCGAAGCATTGACGTATTTCACCTCTTCAGCGACACCGCCATCCCGCTCAAATCGAGATTGACGATAACGCCGGTTTGCGCGCCGGCGACTTCGAGCACGACGCCCTTTTGGTTCGTGAGCACCGCCGCCTGCGGCCCGCGCACGATGGCGGCACCCGCGCTGCCAGCGCCGTAAACGCCTTCGATGTCGCGCGGGCGGCGGACGTTGCGCGCAACACCGCGCAGGTTGACCGAGGACGCGCCAAACGTGAAGCCGTAAGACAGGCCACCGATCGAGAGCGGATAGCTGCGGCCCCCGCAGGTCAGCGTGCCCGAGCCCGCCGTGCCGCCGATCACCCAGCCGGCTTTGACGAAGTGGATGCGGATCGAGCAGGTGTCGGCGAAGGCCGAGGCGGAGAGCGCAAAGGTGGCAACGAGCGCGAGAGCAGCGACGCGAAGAGAACGGAGCATCTTACAGTCTCCTTGTGTTTAGCGCTGAGCAGGAACCCAAAGTCGCCTGAGTCGGGCAACCTGTCGAATCCGGTATAGCTCCCGTCCATCTCGTTGAAACGACTGCAAGTTCTCACTCGGCATTGCCGGATCAAACCCAGCAATGACGAGCGTTTCAGAGTGACGAAGATCGAGGGCTAGTCGCCGGACTTAAATTCGCGGATCAGTTGCAGTAGAACGGTATCGAGGGTTGGCAGTGGAGTTGGGGGCAAGCGGACGCCGCGACGGCCATCGCGATAATCAATACCGTCGTCGAGTAACAGAAGCGGATCTCGCGTTCCAACGTGATTATTCATCCAGTCGACAAGAAGCGCAAAGCACTCTTTTGTAAAGAAGTCTTCCGCCGCCTCGCAAAGCGCGGCGGCGTCGATTAGGCGGTCAAACGTGTCCTCTAACGCGCGACGAGCACGGCGCAACATTGTGGTTCTGAGCAAGTCCGTCTGGCCAACCGTGCGCGTGATTAGCTCCACAGCTTCGATCGCCTCGTCGATGGCTACGAGCGGTCTTTCTGTTTTGAACAGTTCGGCTCCAGGTAAGGCCGCAATCGTGTAGCGAACGGAGCGGACGCCCTTCGGCGAAGCCTCGGTCGGTCGTTCTGACACGTCTTTGAGGGCCGTCAATTGGCCACCGTGAACGGAAGCTGCCTCCGATACGCGCGAGGCGAGTTCGCCCAAATGGCGTTTAAATGTCTCACGCCGCGCAACGACTTTGTCGACCGTGTTGCGCCACGACGGTAGCACGCGTTGAAACGACGGGATTGCCGTTTTGAGACGGTCAAGTTGAGCCAGTTCCCACTGGCGGTCGGTCCGCTCCTTCATGCGCTTTTCAGCGTCGGTCCAGCTTTCACCGAAGAGTTCACCACCGCACTTGCTTCCCAAAAGAACGCGCTGTCCGTTTGAAAGAAGCGCCGTGAACCCGTTCTTGTGGTGATGACCACGACACTGAACGCAATAGACCTTCTGCTTCGGCCACCGGTCGAATGTGTAAAGGTTCAAAATGTCGAGCAACGTAACGTCCGCGGGAATTTCCCAAGCGAGATCACGCTGCTCATACGGATCGGATAATTTGAGAGCTTGCTGACGAAGCTCTTTGTCGGAAAGTTTAGCCGACAACTAGCTGCACCCCGTCGTCGAGCCGCAGGTGTCGCACTTGAGGCAGGTGCCGTTCCGCACCATCGTGAAGTTGTGGCACTCGGGGCAGGAGGAGCCTTCGTAGCCCTTGGCCTTCGCCGCCGCGCGCTGGTTCACTTCAAGCGCCTTGGCGCGATCGACTTCCGTCTCGACGGCAGGCGAGGGCTTCAGCGCAACCGCAGCACCGGCCACCGGCCCGCCTGCGAGGAACGCCGAGACCACATTCGCGGCCGCCGTAGCGCGGGGGCTTTCCGTGCCGCGCGCGTCGGTCGAGGACACCGCCGAGAGCGTCGGCGCCTTGCCGCGCACCAGGCCGCGCGAAATCACCGGCGCCTGCTTGCCTTCGTTCTCGCCCTTGCCGAGCGCGCCGCCGTCCATGTCGGAGGGATCGACGTGCGCGAGGTCGTAGCGGCCCATGTAGGAGATCGCGAGCTCGCGGAACACATAGTCGAGGATCGAGGTCGCCATCTTGATGGTGTCGTTGCCGGTCACCATGCCCGCGGGCTCGAAGCGGGTGAAGGTGAAGGCGTCGACATATTCGTCGAGCGGCACGCCATATTGCAGGCCGAGCGAGATCGCGATCGCGAAGTTGTTGAGGAGCGAGCGGAGCGTCGCGCCCTCCTTGTGCATGTCGACGAAGATCTCGCCCAGGCGGCCGTCGTCATATTCGCCGGTGCGCAGGTACACTTTATGGCCGCCGACGACGGCTTTCTGCGTGTAGCCCTTGCGGCGCGAGGGCAGCTTCTCGCGCTCGCGGACGCGCTCCACGCGCTCCACGATGCGCTCGACGATCTTCTCGGAAAGGGCCGCAGCGCGGGCAGCGTTGGGTGCCGCGATGAGCGCTTCGAGCTGATCGTCCTCGTCGTCCTCGTCCTGGATGAGCGCGGAGTTCAAGGGCTGCGAGAGCTTCGAGCCGTCGCGGTAGAGCGCGTTGGCCTTGAGCGCGAGCTTCCAGGAGAGCATGTAGCTCGCCTTGCAGTCTTCGACGCTCGCGTCGTTCGGCATGTTGATCGTCTTCGAGATCGCACCCGAGATGAAGGGCTGCGCCGCCGCCATCATGCGGATGTGGCTATCCACCGAGAGATAGCGCTTGCCGATGCGGCCGCAGGGGGTCGCGCAGTCGAACACCGGATAGTGCTCGAGCTTCAGGTGCGGAGCGCCCTCGAGCGTCATCGCGCCCGCGACATGGGTGTTTGCGCTCTCGATATCGCGCTTGGAGAAGCCGAGATGCGAGAGGAGGTCGAACGCGGGGTCCGCCATCTGCTCGTCGGTGACGCCGAGAGCCCGCATGACGTCGTCGCCGAGGGTCCAGCGGTTGAATACGAACTTGATGTCGAAGGCGGTGGCGAGCTTGCTCTCCAGCATCTTGATGGTGTCGGCCGAGAAGCCCTTCGCGCCGAGCGAGGCGTGGTTGATCGCGGGCGCGTTCGAGAGCGTGCCGTGGCCGACCGCGTAGGCCTCGATCTCGGCGATGTGGGCTTCCGAGTAGCCGAGCGTGCGGAGCGCTTCGGGCACCGCCTGGTTGATGATCTTGAAGTAGCCGCCGCCGGCGAGCTTCTTGAACTTCACGAGCGCGAAGTCGGGCTCGATGCCGGTGGTGTCGCAATCCATGACGAGGCCGATGGTGCCGGTCGGCGCGATCACGGTGGCCTGCGCGTTGCGGAAGCCATGCTTGTGGCCGAGCTCGAGTGCGCGGTTCCACGCGGCTGCCGCGCGCGCGATCAGGCGCTGGTCCGGGCAGTTCGCGATATCGAGCGGCACGGGCGGGATGGAGAGCTGCTCGTAGCCGTCCTTGTCGCCATGCGCCGCGCGGCGATGGTTGCGGATGACGCGGAGCATGTGCTCGCGGTTCGGCTCATAGCCGGGGAAGGCGCCGAGTTCGGCCGCCATCTCGGCGGAGGTGGCATACGACACGCCGGTCATGATCGCGGTGACGGCGCCGCAGAACGCGCGGGCCTCAGCCGAGTCATATGCAATGCCTGCGGTCATCAGCCAGCCGCCGATGTTGGCGTAGCCCAGGCCCAGCGTGCGGTAGCGGTAGGAAAGCTCCGCGATCTCCTTGCTCGGGAACTGCGCCATCATCACCGAGATTTCGAGCACGATGGTCCAGAGGCGGACGGCGTGTTCGTAACTGTCGACGTCGAAGGATTTGTCCTCGGCGCGGAAGCGCAGGAGATTGAGCGAGGCGAGGTTGCACGCCGTGTCGTCGAGGAACATGTATTCCGAGCACGGGTTCGACGCGCGGATCGGGCCGCTTGCCGGGCAGGTGTGCCAGTCGTTCACGGTGGTGTGGAACTGGATGCCGGGATCGGCGCAGGCCCAGGCGGCGTGGCCGATCTTTTCCCAAAGCTCTTTGGCTTTCAGGGTCTTTGCGACCTTGCCGTCCTTGCGGCGGAGGAGATTCCAGTCGCCGTCGTTTTCGACCGCGCGCAGGAAGTCGTCGGTGACGCGCACCGAGTTGTTCGAGTTCTGGCCGGCGACGGTGAGGTATGCCTCGCTATCCCAATCGGTGTCGTAGATCGGGAAGTGGATGTCCTTGTAGCCTTGTTTGGCGAACTGGATGACGCGCTGGATGTAGTTGTCCGGCACCATCGCCTTGCGCGCGGCTTTAATTTCGCGCTTCAGCGCCGGGTTGCGCTCGGGATTGAAGCAGTCGTCGCCTTCGCCTTCGCAATTGATGGCGGCTTTCATCACCGCCTTCATGTGCTTCTGCACGACCTTGGAGCCGGTGACGAGTGCGGCGACCTTCTGCTCCTCGATCACTTTCCAGTCGATGTATTGCTCGATATCCGGGTGATCGGCGTCGACCACGACCATCTTGGCCGCGCGGCGCGTGGTGCCGCCCGACTTGATCGCGCCGGCTGCGCGGTCGCCGATTTTCAGGAACGACATCAGGCCCGACGACTTGCCGCCGCCGGAGAGTTTTTCGTTCTCGCCGCGGAGCATCGAGAAGTTGGAGCCCGTGCCTGAGCCGTATTTGAAGAGGCGCGCCTCGCGCACCCACAGATCCATAATGCCGCCTTCGTTCACGAGATCGTCGGCGACGGACTGGATGAAGCAGGCGTGCGGCTGCGGATGTTCGTAGGCGGATGCCGATTGTGTCAGCTTGCCGGAGAAGGGATCGACATAGAAGTGGCCCTGGCCGGGACCGTCGATGCCGTAGGCCCAGTGCAGGCCGGTGTTGAACCACTGCGGCGAGTTCGGCGCCGCCATTTGCATGGCGAGCATGTAGCGCATCTCGTCGAAGAAGGCGGAGGCGTCCTGCTCGGTGTCGAAGTAGCCGCCCTTCCAGCCCCAATAGGTCCAGGTGCCGGCAAGGCGGTCGAATACCTGCGTCGCCTGCGTCTCTCCGATGGTGCGTTCTTTTTCGGGGAGACCGGTGAGCGCCTTGTCGTCCGCGACGGAGCGCCAGAGGAAGGAAGGAACGGTTTCCTCTTCCACGCGCTTCAACGCCTTCGGGACGCCGGCCTTGCGGAAATACTTTTGCGCGAGCACGTCGGTCGCAACCTGTGAGAAGTGCTCGGGCACGTCGATGTTGTCGAGCTTGAAGACGACGGAGCCGTCCGGATTGCGAATTTCACTCGTCGCCTTACGGAAGGTGATGGCGGAATACGGCGACTGACCTGCTTTGGTGTACCGGCGCGGAATACGCATCTTTATCGTCCCCTTGATTCAGGCGCCGGAACCTGTCGTTCCGTCGCTCTTATGTTGCAGGCCCGATCTCCGCCGAGGCCTCACTGTGTTGGGACCAACCCGCCTCTATCGGGCGGGTTCGGACCCGGATTTTAGACCCCTGCGCGCGACAGAGCGACCATTCGCCGGGCAGGCATTTCGCCCGGCGCCGCGCCTCTAGCCTCCGCTTGGAGATGTCCGGAATCGACCCCAAACGCCGCGGTCCCGGACGAAACATGACGCTACGGTGACTCTACCCATTGCGTCAAGTAATAGTACGCCAACCGTTACGAAACACTAAAAGTGGTGGGTCAGCTGTGAATTTTGGGCATATCGACTTGCCCGAATCCCCGGACCCTATGGCGGTATTCGGGGGCGATTCCCGATCCAGAACAAGAGTTGACGCGACCACCGTAAGAGCTAGGCCGCGAGTCGATAGCCCCGTTTGCTGGGCTTTGCCCGCAATCCCCGGAATCCCGCTTCCGAAAAAATAATTTGTGGCCGCCCGTCCGCTCGCAAGAGCGGATCCAGTGGACAAGGCTAAATAGATGTATATACATATATTACATGATCGCCCGTGAAGAAGTGATGGAGTGCCTCGATTGCCTGTGCCTTGCTTCCCGCAAGGCCGCGCGCACGATCACACGCACTTATGAAGCCAGACTCAGGCCGCTCGGTATTCGCGCGACGCAGTTTTCGCTGCTCACTTTAATTCTCGGACACGGCAAAATCGGCATCGGCGCGCTCGCGGAAGTGTCAGCAACGGAACGCACGACGCTGTCGCGGAATCTCGCACTGCTCGAGACAGCCGGGCTGATTGTGCTGGAGCCCGGCGAAGACGCGCGCGAGCGGACAATCAGAATCACCCGCAAAGGCTCGGATCTGATCGGGAAAGCGCTGCCGATCTGGCGCGAAGCGCAGGCCGCGATGGTCGCCTCGATCGGCAGCGACAGTGCGGCTGTACTTCGAAAGCTCGGCGCTCGGCCAGTGCAAAGTCAACTTGAGATGCCTTCACAACGGGAAGCAGGAGAAAGTCATGCTTGATTTCATCGGCGCGATCGCAGTTGGCGTATTCGCGGCAACCGCGCTCGCAGGTTTTACCGCGACCATGCAGACCAGCTTGCGGGCGCGGTTGCTGCTCGGGGCTGTGGTCGGCATCTGGATCGGTCTCGCAGGCGCGCTCGCGGGCGCCGGCGCGTTCGACGATGCCGGACGGCGGCCAGTACCGCTGGTCGCGGTTTTTGTCGTGACGCCGCTCATTGCTGTTGCGCTGCTTGCGTGGCTGTCGCCTGCCGCGCGCAAGGCGATGCTCTCGGTCCCGATGCCGCTTCTGGTCGGCCTGAATGCGTTTCGCTTTCTTGGCGGGCTGTTTCTGCTGCTTGCGGCGGCCGGACGGCTAGGCGGTCCGTTTCCTCATGCTGCCGGCTGGGGCGACATCGCGACCGCAGCACTGGCGATCCCCGCAGCCTATATCGCCGCACGTCCTCCGTCCGGGCGCGACTGGTTTATCGGTCTCGCGACCTTGGTCGGTGCGCTGGATCTGGTGATTGCGGTCGGCCTCGCGACGATCACGACGCCGGGTTCGCCGCTGCAAATCATCCCCGAAACCATCGGCCCGCGCGCGATGCTGCATCTGCCCTGGACTCTGATTCCGACGGTGCTGGTCCCTTACATGCTGATCGCCCACGGCATCGTGTTCGCGCAGCTCCGCAGGCGGGCTGCTGGATAACAGTCCGGGCGGCGCGGCAGTTCGCACGGCTGGGCGTTCTGGACACGCCCGGACCCTTGTCCCAAAATGCACTGCGCGACTGTTGCGTCCGGGTGAGGGGTATTCAATGCGGGCCGGGCTTGTAGGCATTTTCGTTTTCGTGGCCCTTCTTGCGCTCGGGCATTACGTGGCGGCACCGTTCTTCTGCCGCGGTGGATTTTCGCTTCCGACGCTGGATTCCCGTGCGTTGTGCGGCGCCGACCTGCATCTCAACCGCTCGGGCTCGATGCTGCTCTACTTCGGCTCGATTGCGATCGCCTTCGTGTTCGGCGCGATCGCGGGAGCGCTGCCGGGCAAGAACAAGGCCGCGACGCAGCCGGATGCGAAAGCGGCGGGCAACGCCGCCGAAACCTTCGAGCAGATCCTCGCCGCCGAAGAAAAGAAGCAGGCGGTAGCAAGCTCATCCGCCGGAAGCGGTTCGTCAGCTAGTCCCGCAACCGCATCGGCGGAGAAATCGAAAATGTCTTCCGCTGCCGCGCCGGCGGGTACACCTTCGGCCAAGAAGGACCCCGCGCAGCCGGAAACGAAAACATCGGAAGCCGAACCGAAGAATGCCGGCGAAGCCAAGAAGCCCGAAACGGGTCCGGCTGCCGTCACAGCGGCCGACGCGATCACGGTCGGGCTTTCCGCGGCGAAGAACGGCATTCGCGGCACCTTCGAAGGCACCAACCAGGAACTGATCGCGCATTTCCGCGAACTGAAGAAGCAGGAAGGCGTGAACGCGATCGCACAGGCGCAGCGGCTGCTCGACGAGAGTACGGTGGCCGCGCTCGCGAAGGGTGTGGACCCGAAGCAGCATCTTTCCGAGATCGCCCATCTCGTGCTTGCCGAAGACCCGGACCTGCAATCGGGCGTGGTGCGCGGGGTCGTGGTCCACATCGCGGCGCGGCTCAAGGAACTTGGTATAGCGAACAAGCTCGCCGCCGCTACGAAGGGCGCTGCATAGGCCAGGTCGCGAACTTCATCCTGGGAAGCGGGCGAAACCCGCGTCTCGAAGGGTGAGGACATTTAAAGTGCCGCGTTTGCGCGGGCGCGGCTGCGTGCTAGACGGGCGCCATGAAAACCTTCTTCCTCGGCATCTTCACGTGGTGGAATTCCGCGACCTGGGGCACGTTCTGGTGGACATGGCTCTATGGCGAGCATGTCGGCACCGACAGCCAGGGCAACCGCTATTACCGGACGGATCGCGGCCGGGTGGAGAAGGACTTCCAGTTCGAGCGCCGCTGGGTGATCTATAACGGCCTCGCCGAGCCTTCACGCATCGGCCCCGACTGGCACGGCTGGCTGCATCACACCGTCGATACGCTGCCGACCGAGGACAACTACAAGGCGCGCGATTGGGAAAAGCCGCATCGCCCGAACTACACCGGTACGCCGAATGCGTGGCGTCCGCGCGGCTCGACGCTCGCCTCAGGCAAGCGCCCGCAGGCGACGGGGGATTACAAGGCGTGGTCTCCGAATGATTGATCCAGTCGGACATATCCGATTTGGTATCGACTAGTGGCCGACCACAACTACAGAACATTCCTGCATTGGTCCGCCGACGGCGGCGAGGGCACGAAGACCTATAGGTCATTCGCCCGCACGCACACGATCACGGCGAAGACGAAAAGCGGCGCGGAGAAGCCCGCGATTGTCGCGACCTCGGCGTTTCATTCGCTCGATCACTATAATCCGGACGAGATGCTGCTCGCCTCGCTCTCGTCGTGCCACATGCTCTGGTATCTGCATTTGTGCTCGGAGAACGGGGTTGTGGTCGTCGATTATCGCGACGAGGCGGAAATCCTTTTGCGGCTGGATGCGAAAGGCGAGGGCAAGGTCGAACGCGCGACGCTGCATCCGCGCGTCCGGATTTCATCCGGCGATGCTAAAGTCGCGCGGGCCTTGCACGGCGACGCGCATCAAAAGTGCTTCGTCGCGAACTCGGTGAATTTTCCGGTTCAGTGCGAGCCGGAGATTGTGGGCGGCTAGCGCACGAACCAGCCGTAAGCGAACCAACCGGCCACGACTGCCGCGGCGATCCAGATCAGTACAATCACTGTGGCTGCTGCGTAGCTAACCGGCCTCGCGGCAGCTTCGGCCCGTGCGCGGCAATCAGCCAAAACACCCGCGGGAATCGCTTTCAGCGCTAACGCAAGACCGAGCGGCACAATGAGAAGATCGTCCAGATAGCCGAGCACCGGAATGAAATCCGGAATGAGGTCGATGGGCGAAAGTGCATATCCCGCGACGAAAAGTGCAAGCAGCTTTGCGTACCACGGCACACGCGGGTCTCGCGCAGCGAGGTAGATCGCATGGATGTCCCGCTTGAAAGCGCGCCCCCATGCCTTGAGCCGCTCAAACATCTAAAGCACCACGATCCCAGAATGCTTCGCCTTGTCGTCGGGCTCGACGTGAATTGAGATCAGCGCGTCGTGCACCTCGGCCTTGATCGCGCGCTCCAGCCGGTCACAGATTTCGTGTGCATCGGTGACCGACATCGAGCCTTTCACCACGAGATGAAACTCGACGAAGGTCATCGGCCCCGCGTGGCGGGTGCGGAGATCGTGCGCCTCGATCGCGCCGTCGGCATTCTTCGCAATCGCCGCGCGGATACGCTCGAGCGTCTCCTCGGGCAGCGCTTCGTCGAGCAGCCCGCCGGCGGACTCTTTCATGAGTTTCCAGCCGGCCCACAGGATGTTCAGCGCGACCAGCACCGCGAGCAGCGGGTCAAGCGCGCGAATGCCGGAATAGACCGCGAGCACGAGCCCGGCGAGGACGCCGACGGAGGAAATCACGTCCGTCATCAGGTGCCGTCCGTCGGCGACAAGCGCGGGCGAGCGGTGCTTGCGTCCCTGCCGGATCAGCACCGAGGCCCAGAGCAGATTGACGAGGGTGGCGGCGCCATTGACCGCAAGGCCGAGCCACGGCGCTTCGACCATGCGCGGGATCTGATAGGCGTCCCATGCCGCGCGCAGGATCGCGAGTGCGGCGATCACGATCAGCACGCCTTCGATAACCGCGGAAACATACTCCGCTTTGTGGTGGCCGTAGGGATGATCCTTGTCGGCGGGCTGCGCCGCGAAACGGATCGCGATGAGGGCCGCGATCGCGGTCAGCACGTTGACGATGCTTTCGATCGCGTCGGACAGGAGCGCGACCGAGCCGGTCAGATGATAGGCGAGGTATTTCAGCGCGAGGACGGCGAGGCCGACCGCGATGCTGCATGCTGCGAGAATTTCGAGGCGCTTCATGGGATTGCGATCTGACGGACGGCGCCGGTCTAGGCGGTTCGTTCCCTCTTCGCAACCTGCGGATGCCCGAATGCAACTCACTTGCAGGAGCGGGCGTGGACAGGCTCCCGAAGCGCTTGACTGACAATTGATATACTATATCAATAACGATACAAAGTATCCAGATGGGGGCGTTTCGTGAAATTCGGATTGCTGGGTGCCGCACTGCTCGCGGCGGGATTGGGCATCTCTCAGGAAGCTTCTGCGCGAAGCGAGACGTTCGGGCAGGAAACCGCGGAGACGCGGACGCCGCGCTATCAGCGCGCGCCGCAGCAAGGGCGTCACAATCATCACGCGCACGACGGGCACAACCATGACGGCCACGGGCGGCATCCGGGCGACGCGCATTTCGGCCATGGGCACGGTATCGAAACCGAGAGCCTGTTCGGCTTCGTGCTCGGCTCCGATACCGAACATGCGGGCGCAAGAGGCATCGCGCTCGAAATCGTCGGCCGCTTCGGCAAGCGCGACGGCTCTTACACCGGCATCGGCAAGAAACTCGAATTCGCTTACGGCATCACAGACAGGGTGAGCGCCGGGGTCGGCCTGTTCGCGATCAACCAGCGCATTACGGCAGTGACCGGCTTCGACGACGTGCGCACTTTCTCGTTCAACGGCATCGGCGGCGAGCTGCGCTGGAATCTCGCGAAACGCGGGCCTTCGCCGGTCGGCGTGACCCTGCATTTCGAACCGTCATGGCAGACGCATGACGAGCTTTCCGGTCTGCGCGGCACCAAATACGGTGCCGAGAACAAGCTGATCTTCGATACCGAACTCGTGAAGGACAAATGGTTCGCGGCCTTCAACCTGCTCTACGAAGTGGAGCGCGTGCAGGAAAAGGGCGAGACGGACATCGAGCGCGCGTCGAAATTCGGCTTCGGCTTTGCGATGACGCATCAGATCGCGCATCACATTTATGTCGGGCTGGAAACGCGATACCTGCGTGCCTATGACGGCCTGACGCTGAACGATTTCACGGGCGAGGCGCTCTATCTCGGGCCTACGCTCTATGCGAAGCTTGCGGACAATGCGTGGCTGTCGCTCGCGTGGAATCGTCAGGTGTGGGGCGCCGAGCTCGGGAATCCGGAGCGTCTCGATCTCGCCAATTTCGAGCGCAATCAGGTTCGTCTCAAAGCCGGCTTTGAATTCTAGGGGACCGCGTCATGCGCAAACTGCTTTTCGCCGCTCTTGCCGCCGCCGCGCTCGCGCTGCCTGCGCAGGCGCAGGATAAGGCCCAGGAGAAGATCAAAGTGCTCGCGAGCTTCTCGATCCTCGGCGATCTCGTGCGCGAGGTCGGCGGCGAGCGCGTGGAGGTCTCGACGCTCGTCGGCCCGAACACGGACATGCACGGTTTCCAGCCGACGCCTGCGAACGCCAAGGCCGTGGCCGGCGCGAAACTCGTCGTCATCAACGGCCTCGGACTCGAAGGCTGGGCCGACCGGCTCGTGAAGGCCGCGAACTACAAGGGCGCGCGGCTGGTCGCGAGCAAAGGCGTGAAAGCACTGTCGGCCGAGACCGAAGGCCACGGTCATAACCACAAGCACACGCATAGCGGCCGCTACGATCCGCACGCATGGCAGGAAGTCGCGAACGTAAAGATCTATGTCGCAAATATCCGCGATGCACTGGCCGGCGTCGATCCGGAGAACAAGGAAGTCTACGTGCGGAACGCGGCGGCCTATTTGCAGAAGCTCGACGCGCTCGAGGCCGAAATCAAGCAACTGTTCGCGGGCTTGAGCGAGAAAGAGCGGCGCGTGATCACTTCGCACGACGCATTCCACTATTTCGGCGATGCCTACGGCATTGAGTTTCTTGCGGCGCAGGCCGCGGGCGGGGATACGCAGCCGAGCGCACGCGATGTCGCGCGCCTGATCCAGCAGATCAGGAAGCAGGGCGTGAAAGCGGTCTTTATCGAGAACATCTCGAACCCGCGCGTCATCGAGCAGGTCGCGAAGGAAACCGGTGCGAAGATCGGCGGCACGCTCTATTCGGATGCGCTATCGGAAGCGAGCGGCCCCGCGCCGACGTATCTCGACATGATGCGCCACAACGCAAAGACGATCGCGGCGGCCCTGCGCTAGGCCGCGGGCCGGGCCGCGAGCGTTTTCATCGCGCGCGCCGCGAACAAACCGCTGCACAGCCCGAGCACCGCGCTGACGATGCCGATGAAGGCCGGCGTAACGGTGAGCGAGGGGTTCACCGCGCGTGTGACGCCGACGACGAAACGCGCGAGAAAAATCGTCATCATGAGCAGAAGAGGAACAACGCTTCCGCCCACCTCAAACTTCTGCTGTGCGCGGTCATAGCGAACGGCGGAAGGCGCGCGAAATACGAACACGTTCAAAACGAACGCCGCAACGATGCCAAGCGCCCACGCCGTCAGCGGAAGCGGGCCGGCACCGAACATTCCCAGGATCGCCGAAAGCGACAGCGGGATCATGATTGCTGGAAGCACGTAAACCAGTACGCGCGAAACCTTGCGCGCGCGGGTCTGCGAGAGACCGAGTACGAGCAACAAAAGGAAGATACCCCACACCCAGTAGGGTGTGTTCTGCAGAATGCCGAGCGCCATGCATACACCGCCGATCAGGAATCGCTGCCTGCGCAGCGCCGGCGGAGGTTACCGCAACTGCGTCGGCGGCGGGAGTGGCGGCGCGGACTGCTGCTGCTGCTGCTGTTGTTGCGGCTGCTGCTGATACTGCGGCGGACGCTGCTGGTATTGCTGTTGCGGCTGAATCTGCTGCGGTGCCTGCTGGTTCTGTACCGGGAGATTCTGCGGCGCGCTGATGACGACGACCTTGGTGCCGACGGGCGTGCGCAGATAGAGATCAGCGATTTCTTCGTTGAGCAGACGGATGCAGCCGGAGGAAACGTTGGTGCCGATCGTCCACGGCTCCGCGGTGCCATGAATGCGATAGAGCGTGTCCTTGTTGCCTTCGTAGAGATAGAGAGCGCGCGCGCCGAGCGGATTGTCGTAGCCGCCTTCCATGCGCTCCGGCAGTTCGGGCTGGCGTAGCCGCATTTCCTTCGGCGGCACCCAGGCCGGCCATTCGGCGACACGGCCGACAATCGCGTTGCCGGTCCAGCCGAAGCCTTCACGCCCGACACCGACGCCATAGCGGATTGCCTGTCCGCCTTCACGCAGCAGGTAGAGGAAATAGTTTTTCGCATCGACGACCAGCGTGCCCGGCTGCTCCGAGTGGCGGAACGGAACGAGCTGCCTGCGGAATTCCGGATTGAGAAATTCCTGGCGCACCTTGCGGATCGGAAACTGCGCATCGGGAATTGCGTCGGGCAGATACCATTGCTCGATCGCGGCCTTGTCGTGCGGGCCTTCCGGGATCGGCGGTCCTTCGCCGGGGCCGCGCTGTTGCGGTTGCTGCTGTCCCTGCTGCGGGCCCATGTTCGCGGGCGGACGGTCGGTCGGATAGCGGTCCTGACGGAACGGCGGCGGAAGCGTAGGGAAGTTCTGCGCGAGCGAAGGCACCGTGCCTGCGGCGAGTGCCGCGGCGCTTGCGAGAAAGTGCCTGCGCGAAATCGTGTTCTTCATGCCTGTGGTGGTCCTGATCCAGCCTGCCGTAAACCGCGGGGCCTGAACCCGGGTTCCGTTACGCCCTGTTTGCGGTATTTGGCTCCGATTTTCCAGTTCTGCGAGGCTCGCGAGGCGATAAGATGGCAGTCTATAAGGTGCGGGCACACCGGATTGTGAAGGAATGACCGCAAAAGCCGCCAATGCTTCGAATGCCGCGCTGAAACAGGTCTGGGGTGCGGAGAACTACGAGAAGAACGCCCGCTTTGTCTCCGACATGACGAGCGAGGTCGTTGCCTGGCTCGCCCCAAGGGCCGGGGAGCGGATTCTCGATCTCGGCTGCGGCGACGGGGTGCTTACCGAGAAACTCGTGCAGGCCGGAGCGATTGTCACCGGCGCGGATAACAGCGAAGCGCTGCTCGCGGCCGCGCGCAAGCGCGGGCTCGACGTCGAGTTCAAGGACGGCCAGGCGCTCGACTATGGCCCCGAATTCGACGCCGTATTTTCGAACGCGGCGCTGCACTGGATGACCCGCGCGGAAGATGTCGTGAAGGGCGTGGCCCGTGCGCTGAAACCGGGCGGGCGTTTCGTCGCCGAGTTTGGCGGACATGGCAACATCGCGGCGATCGTGACTGCGCTTCGCGCGGTTGCGGTTGCGCACGGCAAGGATCCCGCGAGGGCGGCGGGATGGTTTTACCCGACGCCCGCGGAGTATCGCGCGCTTCTGGAAGCGAACGGATTCCTGGTGGACCGGATCGGCCTGTTTCCGCGGCCGACGCCGCTGCCGACCGGCCTTCGCGGCTGGCTCTCGACGTTTCGCGAGAGCTACTTCGAGCAGTGGCCGGAACGGAAACGCCCCGAGATCCTTGCCGAGCTCGAGGCGTTGCTTGCTCCGGCGCTGCGGGATCAGACCGGAAACTGGACCGCAGATTACGTCCGTCTCCGCGTCGCCGCGACGCGGTCTTGACGCGTTCTAGCTTTTCCCGCCGGAACGCACGCAAGCCGCAATCTTCGCGGCCGCAGTTTTGCGTTGCTCTTCGCTCGCGGTCGGCCAATTCTTGCCGAGGCCGTGCTTGTTGTTGCAAAGCGCCTGGACGTTATTGTTCTGCGCAGCCGCAGGCGAAACGGACACGGCGAGGCCAATTGCCATTGCGTAGCAAACCGAGGTCAACAACAGCTTCATCTGAAATCCCCATTGTTCCAAAAACGAATTTACGAACCTGCAAATTTTGACACGGCCCTTCCGCCGCCTCAATCCCCATGTTAACGACCCTTGAGTGATTTGAAACGGCGGCACCAGATTTTCCGCAAGCGGCGGCGGCTTTCCCGAATGATCCGAAACTTTCACCGTTTGATTGCGGCGGGCGTGCTCACCGCGGCCTTCGCCGCCGGTTCCGCACTCGGACAGTTTCAGCCGCCGCGTCCGCCGGCCGACGTGCAGCAGGCTCCGCTTCCTGCGCCGGCGGAACAGCAGAAGCAGCCGCAAACGCAGCAGAAGGGTCCGCAGCTTCCGCCCGAACTGACGCGTCCTGCCGAGAAGCAGGAAAAGCAGGAAAAACAAGAAAAGCAGGACAAGAAAACGACGACCAAGTCGAAGACGAAAACGAAGCAGAAGGACGGCAAGGAGCTGCCGCCGCCGAGCACGACGCCGGAAACCCTGACGCAGACGCCGGAAGGCGAGCGCATCGCGAATCCGACCGCCGTTTTCTCCGGGCTCGACAAGATCTCCGGGCGCATCATCCGCTTCGATGTGGCGCTGAACGAAACGGTGCAGTTCGGCGCGCTACAGGTGACGCCGCGCGCCTGCTACACGCGCCCGCCGACCGAAACCCAGAACACGACCGCGTTCGTCGAAGTGGACGAGATCACGCTGAAAGCGGAAATCCGCCGCATCTTTTCGGGCTGGATGTTCGCGAGCTCGCCCGGCCTGAACGCCGTCGAGCACCCGATCTATGACGTTTGGCTGATCGACTGCAAAACCACGCCGCCGTCGACCACGCCGTCCGAGGGCCAGCAGTAAAACTGCGCGTGTCCCGCGACGGATTTTGCAAGCAGGTTCTGGTATTCGACGCGCGAGATTTCAGCGGCGCCCATGCTTTTCAGATGCTGGGTGATGAACTGCGCGTCCAGCAGTTTGAAGCCGCCGACCTTCAGCCGCGCCACGAGATGCGCGAGCGCGACCTTCGAGGCATCGCGTTCGAAGTGGAACATGCTTTCGCCGAAGAAGGCTGCCCCGATCTTCACGCCATAGAGCCCGCCGACCAGCCTGCCATCGCGCCAAGCCTCGACCGTGTGGCACTGGCGGCGGTCGAACAGGGCGCGATAGAGCCTGCGGATGCGCCTGTTGATCCAGGTAGAGTCGCGTCCGGCGGCGGGTGCCGCGCAGGCATCGATCACGGCATCGAAATCGCGATCGACGTGAACCTCAAATCTGTTCGAGCGGATCGTACGCGCGAGCCTGCGCGAAATGTGGAAGCCGCCGTTTAGCGGGATCACGCCGCGCGCTTCCGGCTCGACCCAGAACAGCGACGGGTCGTCGGCGCTTTCCGCCATCGGGAAGATGCCGACCGAATAGGCCTTGATCAGCACTTCGGGCGTGATTTCGACGCGAGGTTCGTCGTGGCGGGCCAAGTTCGCGGTCCTCTCCGGCTCGGCTGGAGTCTAGCGCGACTTGGCTCCCCGCGGGAATAGAACAAGCTAGAGTTCCACAAAAGGGAGTGCCTGGTTCCGCGAACTGCCGGTGCGCAGTCGCAGGAGTTCACCGCAGAAGACGGCTCGTTCAGTTTCGCGATGCCGGAGAAGCCGGTCTTCGAGCGCAAAGACGGCGTGCAAGATGGCCTCCCTTGCGAAGGGCTCTCCTATACAGCGACGGTCCGGAGCGGTGGCTACACTTTTCTCTTTGTCGCGATGCGCGTGCCGAAGCGCTAGGTCTTCTCCGCCAAGTATCGCTCGAGCCAGTGGATGTCGTAGTCGCCGTTCTGGATGTCGGCGTTGCGAACGAGCGTCCGGAACAAAGGCAGCGTCGTCTTCACCCCGTCGACCACGAATTCGTCGAGCGCGCGCTTGAGCCGCATCATGCATTCGTTGCGGGTCTTGCCGTGCACGATCAGTTTCCCGATCAGCGAGTCGTAGTGCGGCGGAATCCGGTAGCCGCCGTAAACGGCTGAATCGACGCGCACGCCGAGTCCGCCCGGCGCGAAGTAGTATTTGATGGTGCCGGGCGATGGCGCGAACGTCAGCGGGTCCTCAGCGTTCACGCGGCACTCGATGGCGTGGCCGTTGAACTGCACGTCTTCCTGCTTGATCGAAAGCGACGCGCCGGAAGCGATGCGAATCTGCTCGCTCACGAGATCGAGGCCGGTGATCATCTCGGTCACCGGATGCTCGACCTGGATGCGCGTGTTCATCTCGATGAAGAAGAACTCGCCGTTCTCGTAGAGGAACTCGATGGTGCCGGCGCCGGAATACTGCAGCTCGCGCATCGCGTTGGCGCAGACTTCGCCGATCTGCGCGCGCATCTCGAAATTGAGTGCGGGCGAGGGGCTCTCCTCGAACACTTTCTGGTGGCGGCGCTGCAGGGAGCAGTCGCGCTCGCCGAGATGGATCGCGTTGCCCTTGCCATCGCCGAAAATCTGGATCTCGATGTGACGCGGCTTTTCGAGGTAACGCTCGAGATAGACCGCGTCGTCGCCGAACGCGGCTTTCGCTTCCGCGCGTGCGGAAGAAAGCGCTTCGGAAAGCGAGGCTTCGTCGCGCGCGACCTTCATGCCGCGTCCGCCGCCGCCGGCTGCCGCCTTCACGAGCAGCGGGAAACCGATTTCCCTGCCGACGCGCATGGCTTCTTCATAGGAAGACACGCCGCCTTCGGAGCCGGGCACGACCGGAATGCCGAGGCGCTTCGCGGTGCGCTTGGCCTCGATCTTGTCGCCCATGATGCGGATGTGCTCGGCCTTGGGGCCGATAAAGCCGATGCCGTGCTCGGCGAGAATTTCCGCGAAGCGCGCATTCTCGGATAGAAATCCGTAGCCGGGATGCACCGCGTCCGCGCCGGTGATTTCGCAGGCCGCGAGCAGCGAGGGAATGTTGAGATAGCTTTCGCGCGCGGGCGGCGGGCCGATGCAGACGCTCTCATCCGCGAGCTTCACGTGCATCGCTTCGGAGTCGGCGGTGGAGTGGACCGCGACGGTGGCGATACCGAGTTCCTTGCACGCGCGCAGCACGCGCAGCGCAATCTCGCCGCGGTTTGCAATCAGGACTTTATCGAACATCGCGTGCCACGCTCACTCGACGATGACCAGCGGCTGGCCGAATTCGACCGGCATACCGTCTTCGATCAGTACATGCGTGACTTTGCCCGCCTTCGTTGCGGGGATCGCGTTCATGGTCTTCATGGCTTCGACGATGAGGAGCGTCTGCCCGACCTTTACAGTGTCGCCGACATCGCAGAACGGGCGTGCCCCCGGTTCCGGCGCACGGTAGGCGGTGCCGACCATCGGCGACGTCACGGCGCCCGGGTGATTGTTGAAGTTGACTTCGGCCGCTTCGACGGCGGCAGCCCGCGGCGCC
>JAGXQU010000030.1 GCA_018335895.1 Hyphomicrobiales bacterium
GCCGCTACTTACGCTTGGTCTGTTCACGCGGCCGGCTGCGTTCATCCTCTCGGGTCTCGCCGCTGTCGCGTATTTCTACGCGCATGCGCCGCGCAGCTTCTATCCGGTGGTGAACGGCGGTGAGCTCGCGGCGCTTTATGCCTTCGCCCTGATCTACATCGCGGCGGCAGGACCGGGCGCCTGGAGCCTCGACGGTATTCTTCGCAAGAAATCGTAACTGCGGCGAACGAAACCAAAGCATGCGCGGCATTGCGTGCCGCGCATGCTTTTTGCTTTTTTGCGCGGTCGCGCGCAACAAATGACCGGCACGCAATCCGGCAAGCCGCCGCTTGCATCCGCTCATATTGACGCGAGGGATGCCGCAGACGAGTTACGAGCATCCCAATCCTGATGGAGATTCCCTATGGAGACCTTCCTGAGTTCATGGCGGCAGCAGATTCTCAGCCTGCTTCGCATCATCACCGGCCTTTGCATCCTGCAGTTCGGCACGGCGAAGATTCTGAAATTCCCGGTAATCCCGGGTCTCGCCAACTTGACCCCGACAAGCTGGCCCGCGGGCATCGCCGGCTGTATCGAACTCGTGGCCGGCGCGCTTCTCGTGATCGGTCTGTTTACGCGTCCGGCGGCGTTCATTCTCTCCGGTCTGATGGCCTTCGCCTATTTCCTAGGCCATGCAGGAAATAATTTCTTCCCGATCATCAACGGCGGAACGCTCGCGATCATGTTCAGCTTCGCGTGTCTCTATCTCGCGGCGGCAGGGGCCGGCCCGCTCAGCCTCGATGCGATGATCCGCAACAAAGAATAAGCCCGGCTTCTTCGATTCAGCGCGCGGGGTGACAAACGCCCCGCGCGTTTTTATTGTGTGAGGCATGAGTCTGAAGCTGATCCTCGGCAACAAGAACTACTCCTCCTGGTCGATGCGGCCGTGGCTCGCGCTAGCCGAACACGACATTCCGTTTTCGGAGGAGGTCATCAACATTTACGACCCGGCGTCCCGGGCGAAGATATTGTCCTATTCGCCGGCCGGGAAAATGCCGATCCTGATCGACGGCGAGAACACGGTCTGGGATTCGATCGCGATCCTGGAGACGTTCGCCGACAAGTTTCCGCAATTCGACATCTGGCCCAAGGATCCCGCTGCCCGCGCGCTGGCGCGTTCGATCTCGGCCGAGATGCATTCCGGCTTCGTGCCTTTGCGCAAGGCGATGCCGATGAACCTCAAGCGGGAGATCGCTCCGCCGAAGGCGGGCATCGCCGACGACGTAAAGGCCGACATCAAACGCATCTGCGACATCTTCCGCGATGCGCGCACGCGCTTCGGTGCGAGGGGAAAATTCCTGTTCGGCGCGTTTTCGGCAGCCGACTGCATGTACGCTCCCGTAGCAACCCGGCTCAGAACCTATGCCGTGCGGCTTGACGAGCCCTGCGAGGAATATGTGGAGGCGATCCACGAACTCGCTTCCTTCAAGCGCTGGAAGGAAGCCGCGCTGAAAGAGCCCTGGGCGCAGCAGGATTACGACGCGGTGTAGTCTGTCGCCCCGGCGGTTGCCTTCCTTAGCGGGCCACGGCACTTTCCGGGCAAGGAAACGCCCGTGACAAAAATCCAGTCCAAGCTCGACGTCCACGCCGCCGACTTCAAAGCCAATGCCGCCGCCATGGCGGCGCTTTGCGAAACGCTGCAACAGAGGCGCGCTGAAGCCGCGCTCGGCGGCAACGAGAAGTCGCGTGCCCGCCACACTGCGCGCGGCAAACTTTTGCCCCGCGAGCGCGTGATGCGGCTCCTCGATCTCGGCGCGCCGTTTCTGGAGCTGTCGCCGCTCGCCGCGAACGGCATGTATGGCGAGCCGATCCACGGCGCGGGCATGATCACCGGTATCGGCCGTGTTTCGGAGCGCGAAGTCGTGATCGTCGCGAACGACAGCACCATCAAGGGCGGCACTTACTACCCGATGACGGTGAAAAAGCATCTGCGCGCGCAGGAAGTCGCGCGCGAAAACCGCCTGCCGTGCATCTATCTGGTCGATAGCGGCGGCGCGAACCTGCCGCAATGGCCGGATGTGTTTCCGGATCGCGAGCACTTCGGCAGGATTTTCTACAATCAGGCGACGCTTTCTTCGCTCGGCATCCCCCAGATTGCGAGCGTGATGGGCTCGTGCACCGCGGGCGGCGCCTACGTTCCGGCGATGTCGGACGAGACGGTGATTGTGCAGAACCAGGGCACCATCTTTCTCGGTGGGCCGCCGCTCGTGAAGGCCGCGACCGGCGAAGTCGTGAGCGCCGAGGATCTCGGCGGCGGCGACGTGCATGCGCGGAAATCCGGCGTCGCCGACCATCTGGCGGCGGATGATGAGCACGCGCTCAAAATCGTCCGCAATATCGTCTCGACGTTCGCCCGCGAGGCGGGGGCAGGGTTAGAGCTGCGCGACGCGGAAGAGCCCGCGTTCGACACGAGCGAACTCGACGGCATCATTCCGGCCGACAAGCGGAAGCCCTTCGATGTCCGCGAGATTATCGCGCGCGTCGTAGACGGCTCGCACTTCGAGGAATTCAAGGCCCTTTACGGCACCACGCTCGTCACCGGATTCGCGCATCTTTCCGGCATGCCGGTTGGCATCATCGCGAACAACGGCATTCTTTATTCCGAGAGTTCGCTGAAAGGCGCGCACTTCATCGAGTTGTGCTGTCAGCGGAAGATTCCGCTTCTCTTCTTGCAGAACATTACCGGCTTCATGGTCGGACGCGAATACGAAAGCCAGGGCATCGCGAAGAACGGCGCGAAGCTGGTTACCGCCGTTTCCTGCGCACAGGTGCCGAAGCTGACGCTCGTGATCGGCGGCTCGTATGGAGCCGGCAACTACGGCATGTGCGGCCGCGCATTTTCCCCGCGCTTTCTCTTCACCTGGCCGAATGCCCGGGTCTCGATCATGGGTGCGGAACAGGCGGCGTCCGTGCTCGCGACCGTGCGGCGCGACAACATCGAAGCCGAAGGCAAAAAGTGGAGCGCGGAAGAAGAAGCGGCGTTCAAGGCGCCGATCATCCAGCAATACGAAGAGCAGGGCGATCCCTATTTCGCGACCGCGCGGCTCTGGGACGACGGTATCATCCAGCCTTCGGAAACGCGCCGCGTGCTGTCGCTTGCACTCGCGGCTTCTCTTAACGCGCCGGTGCCGGAAACCAAGTTCGGCGTTTTCAGGATGTGACGATGTTGGATAAATCCTCCGCGCCCGCGCGCTCGATCTATTTCTCCGAAGAACACGAGCAATTGCGCGCGCAGCTGCGCCGCTTCGTCGAGCAGGAAGTAAAGCCGCACGGGCTCAAGTGGGAAGAGCAGGGCTATGTGCCGCGCGAGATCTTGCAGAAGATGGGCGCGCTCGGTTTTCTCGGCATCCGTTATCCGTCTGAATACGGCGGTTCGGAAATGGATACGCTCGGCACGGTGGTGCTCGCGGAAGAACTTGGGCGCTCCACTTTCGGCGGTTTCGCGATCACCGTGCTCGTGCATACCGATATGGCGGGTGTCCACATTCTCCACGCGGGACCGCCTGCAATGAAGGCGAAGTTCCTGCCGGACGTCATCGCCGGCAAGAAGATCGTCGCGGTCTGCGTGACCGAGCCCTTCGCGGGCTCGGATGTAAAAGGCATCCGCACCACCGCGCGGCGCGAGGGCGATCACTACATCATCAACGGCTCGAAGACCTTCATCACGAACGGCGTGCATGCCGACCTTTATTGTGTTGCGGCGAAGTCGGACCCGAAAGCGCCGCCTTCGCAGAGCGTGTCGATGATCCTTGTCGAGAAAGGCACGCCCGGCTTTTCGGTTGCGCGTCCGCTCGACAAGCACGGCTGGCGCTCGTCCGATACTGCCGAGCTTTCCTTCGACAACTGCCGCGTGCCCGCCGAAAACATTCTGGGGCAGGAAGGCCGCGGCTTCTATTCGATCATGAAGAATTTCCAGAACGAGCGCACGACCATCGGCGCGATGTGCATTGGCGAATGCTCGGCGGCGCTAGAGCTTACGCTCGACTGGGTGAAGAACCGCGAGGCGTTCGGTGCACCGCTGTGGTCGAAGCAGGCGATCCGCCAGCGCTTGTCGGAACTGGCCGGCCGCGTCGAGGCGGGCCGGCAACTCGTCTATCACGCAGCATGGCTCGACGCGCAGGGCTTCGATGCCACGAAGGAAGTCTCGATGGTCAAGGCCTACTGCGGCGAGCTCGTCAACGAAGTGATGTACGACTGCGTGCAGTTCCATGGGGGCTTAGGCTTCATGCGCGAGAGTGCGATCGAGCGCATGAGCCGCGACGCGCGGGTGCAGGCGATCGGGGGCGGCGCGACCGAAGTGATGCTCGAGGAAGTCGCGAAGCGGATGTGAGTTTGGGAATTAAAGAAACTTGTATCTATTGGAAGAAGTAAAATGCCCCTGATCAGCCCGCTGCCTGAAGACCACAATCCGGATCTTATCGATCTTATCCAGTTCTTTCGCGGGCCGCTCGGGACGGTGCCGAATAGCGTTCTCACGATGCAGCGGCGCCCCAAGATCGCGCGTGCTTTTACCGAATTGAACAAGGCGGTGATGGAAAACGGCGGACGCGTTACCGCCGAACAAAAGCGTCTTATCGGGTACATCGCCTCGCACGCAGCGGGTTGCCGCTATTGTCAGGCCCATACCATTCTTGCCGCCGAGAGGTTCGGATCGACGCCCGAACGCATGGCCGCAATCTGGGAATATCAAAAGAGCAGTCTATTTACGGCAGCAGAGAAAGCCGCATTCGATTTCGCGCTGGCGGCCGCCTGCGTACCAAACGCGGTAACGCCCGAGATCGGCGAGAACCTGAAGAAGCATTGGACCGAGGACGAGATTGTCGAGATACTCGGCGTTGTCGCGTTGTTCGGATATCTCAATCGGTGGAACGACTCGATGGCGACCGAACTTGAACCGATCGGCATCGCCGCCGGCGAGAAGAATCTAAAGGCCGAGGGTTGGACGCCGGGCAAGCACGGTACTTAGCGGCGTGTGCGTTCGGTCGAACGCACGGATAGCGACAGCACGCGCATGCCTCGGCTTTTTAAAGAGCGCGGGAATACGTCCGCGTGGAAAAAACAGCGGGACGAAACCTGCAACCGCGCTTATTGTGGGCTCGCTGCGATTGCGTCTGCCGAACTTACTCGCGTCCCATGCGTTGTCACGTAAGGAGGGCGGAGTTCACGAAGAGGAGGACGGCATGGCAGTCAAAGACAAAATCGCCGAGCACATGGAGGTCGTCGGATCCGACGGCGAGCACGTCGGCACGGTCGATCACCTCGAAGGCGTCAATCAGATCAAGCTCACCAAGAACGATCCGGCATCCAAAGGCACGCACCACTTCATTCCGGTCGACTGGGTCGAGCATGTAGACGAGAAGGTGCACCTGACGAAGACGAGCGCGGAAGCGTTCCAGCAGTGGGTCTAGGTTCGCTCGCCGAACAAAAAAGAAGCCCGGCTGGGGGAGAGCCGGGCTTCTGCATTTTCCGGAATGTGCGAGGGGGGAACGCCATTCCGGACGGGGGAAGAGAGAGAAAGTTAGCGCATTATGTAGGCTGCCACCGTTCAACTGGTCGTGAGGCGGCGCCATTCGCCGCGCATGCGATCCGAGAGCTGCTGCCAGTTCTGCGAAACGATGTCCCAATTCACCATGTGGCGAGTGGAGGTCGTGTTTTCAACGCCCACGATGGCCGCACGATTGTCAACGACGTAGGCCGTGAGCACGGTCAGTGCTGCGCCGACAAAGATGCCGAGAAGGAAGCGCATTGCGGAATATCTCCCGTTTGTCGGGCAGATAACGCCTTGGCCGGGCAGAGGTTCCCGTGCTTCCGTAACGTCAGGTTGCCGTGGCGGCAGGCTCATGCAAAAGGGGGGCGGTCTTATGCCAAAATGCATGGGGCGGTTACGCCGGCTGGGTGTTAGAAGCCGCGCCGTTTCGGCTTTTGTGCAGTGCGAGAAGCGAAGAAATCATGGCCATGACACCTTCTGACGCAGATCCCGCGTCAGTACCGGCCGATCCCCACGGATCTACCGCCAAGCCGAGCCACCTCGCCCTCGTGGTGGGGGCGGTCGGTGTCGTCTATGGCGACATCGGCACCAGCCCGCTTTACGCGTTTCGCGAGGCCATTGCGGCGGCCACCGGCTCGCATGGGGCCGTCAGCGCGGTAAGCGAAGCCACCGTGCTTGGCCTTCTTTCGCTCATCATCTGGGCGCTGCTTTTCGTCGTCACGGTCAAATACGTGATTTTTCTTCTGCGGGCAGACAACAACGGCGAGGGCGGCACGCTCGCGCTGATGGCGCTCGCGCAGCGCGGGCTCGGAAGATCGAGTCCGGTCATTCTGATGTTCGGGTTGATCGGCGCGGCGCTGTTCTACGGCGACGCCATGATTACGCCAGCGCTCTCCGTGCTCTCCGCGGTCGAAGGTTTGAAGATCGCAACGCCGCGGCTCGAACCATTCGTCGTTCCTATCGCGCTCGTGATCCTGATTGCGCTGTTCGCCGTGCAGTCCCGCGGCACCGCGAGCGTTTCGAAGCTGTTTGGACCCGTCACGGTAATCTGGTTCTTGGCGCTGGCTGTCGGCGGGTTCATCCACATTGCGGACAGCCCGATCGTGCTGGCGTCGTTCAGCCCGCACTATGCTATCGCGTTCATGATCAGTAACGGATGGATCGCGCTGTTCACGCTGGGCGCGGTGGTGCTGGTGGTGACCGGCGCGGAAGCATTGTATGCGGACCTCGGCCACTTCGGCCGCAGGCCGATCCAGGATGCGTGGCTCTGGCTCGTGCTGCCTGCGTTGCTGCTCAACTATCTCGGTCAGGGCGCGCTCGTGCTGCATGATCCGAAGACGATCACAAATCCGTTCTATCTGCTCTATCCGAAGTGGGCGCTGCTGCCGATGGTGTTCCTTGCCACCTGCGCGACCGTGATCGCGAGTCAGGCGGTTATCACAGGCGCGTATTCGCTTGCGCAGCAGGCGATCCAGCTCGGCTTGCTGCCGCGCTTCGAAATCAAACATACCTCGGCGTCGCATTACGGACAGGTTTATCTCTCGCGCGTGAACTGGTTCCTGCTGATCGGCGTCGTGATGCTGGTCGGCGTCTTCCACACATCGAGCGCGCTCGCGACCGCCTACGGCATCGCAGTGACCGGCACGATGCTGATGACGACGCTGATGGCGTTCGTCGTCGTTCGACGGATATGGAAATGGAGCCTGCCGGCATCCCTATCCCTGCTGG
Source organism: Hyphomicrobiales bacterium (assembly GCA_018335895.1). Taxonomy (GTDB): domain Bacteria; phylum Pseudomonadota; class Alphaproteobacteria; order Rhizobiales; family Xanthobacteraceae. Next base: position 7,256 of record JAGXQU010000030.1, read on the forward strand.
TGCCGCTGTTCGTTATCGATATCGCATTCTTCGGTTCCAACCTTCTCAAGTTCCACGATGGCGGTTGGGCGCCGATCTCGATCGCCGGTTTCATTGTCCTTGTGACACTTACCTGGCGGCGCGGTTCGCGGCAGCTTTTCGAGAAGACCCGGCGCCAAGAAGTGCCGCTCGAATCGCTGGTCAAAAACCTCGATAAGAAGGAAATTCACCGCGTGACGGGTACTGCCGTATTTCTTACGAGCGATCCCGAGAACGCCCCGACCGCGCTTCTGCACAGTCTGAAGCACTATAAGGTGCTGCACGAACACAACGTTATCCTGACGGTGGTGACCGCCGACACGCCGCGGGTTTCGCTCGAGGAGAGGGTGGAGCTCGAGGCGGTCAGCAAGACGTTCTCGCGGGTAAAACTACACTACGGCTTTATGGAAAGCCCCAATATCCCGAAGGCGCTCGCGATCGCCCGCAAGGCCGGCTGGACCTTCGACATCATGTCGACGTCGTTTTTCCTGTCCCGTCGTACGCTCCGACCCGCCAAGAACTCGTTGATGCCATACTGGCAGGACAAGCTCTTTATCTCGCTTGCCCGCACGTCGGACGATGCGACCAATTACTTCCAGATTCCGTCCGAACGGGTCGTGGAAGTCGGCACGCAGGTCGCAATCTGACATCTGCAAGAGCGGGCGATTTCGTGCCGGGCCTTCGTTAACGAAAAAGTCCTTGGCGGCGGAGAATTTGTCACTATTTTCGAGTAGCCGGATTCCTTCGGGCGGCGCGGCAGATGCGGTAAGATCATTCCATGGACCTGAATAACCTCTTCGCTGGGGTAACTTTGACGTTGCCGGGGTGGGCCATCGCGTCCGCCGGCGTTGTCGTGCTTCTGCTCCTCGTTTTGATCCCGCGTTCGCGCGCTGACCGCGGCGGCCTTGCGACGCTCGCGCAATTGTCGCTCGTTGCCGTAATCGCGGGCGCGGCCTATTTCGGTCTCAAGCTCTACGAAGACAACACGCGGCTCTCCGAGCGCATCGCGATCGAGGAGCGCGCCTCTGTCCTGCTCGCGCAGTCGGGCCAGCCGGACTCCGTGCTGGGTTGCCTCAACGTGTCGCTCGCACCTGCCCTGGACGATGCCTGCGAGAAGGCCGTGTTTGCGGAGCCGCAACGCATCACCTCGGCAATTTCCGTAATCGCGGATCGCCTGACGCTGCTGGAAGATATCGACGCGTTTGCCGCGAGGGAGCCTGCCTTCGCGCAACGCTTCGAGCCGCTGCGCCGCTCGCTCGAAAGCGATCCGTACGGAATCGTCTCGCACGTGCTCTCGGCCCAGTTCAAATGTCTGCCGGATTCATGTCCGCGTCTGCGCATTTTCAGGAATGCCGAGAAGATCAAAGCCAATCTTTCAGACCGTGCGTTCGACCGGCTTCTCCTGAAGCACAGGGAAAGCTGGGCGAAGAACCCGGCGAGCGATCAGTTCGGCGAAGTATCGGACATCCTGACGCTCGGCATGCGGCCGGAAAATAGTGAGGCGCTGAACTGGGGCGAGCAGGAGGCTTCGCAGACTCCGCCTGAGCCGTTCGTGCCGCAGGCTACGACCGGCACACAGCCTTCGCCGCAGGCGCGGCCCGGCGAAGCCGGAAAGAACGCAAAGCAGCAAAAAGCCGCGCCGGCAAAACAGAAACAGCAGCCGGTTGCAGGCGAGCAGAAGAAACAGACGCCGCCTGCCGCTGCGCAGGCGCGCAAAAAGGGTGGCCCGCCGGAGCCGGTCGGAGGGCTCCCGCGCGTGACTTCGCGCCATGGCCTGAGCGAGCCTGACGACGAGGACGACACGCCTGCGCCGTCACCGCCGCAGGAGCAGCAGAAACGCTCGCCGTTCGGCATCTTCGGCCGCTGATCCGGAAATGTCAGGCGCGGGCTGGCGGTCGAGACCGTCCGCTGTAGTATGCCGGCAAAATGAACGCCAAAGCCGATTTTCCTCTCCGCTCCGTCCTGATCGCGAACCGGGGCGAGATCGCATGCCGCGTGATCCGCACCGCCAAAGCAATGGGGATGCGCACAATAGCGGTCTATTCGGATGCCGACCGCAATGCGCTCCATGTGAAGCTGGCGGACGAAGCCTATGCGATCGGCCCTGCGCCCGCGCGCGAGAGCTATCTCGTAATCGATAAGATCATCGAGACGGCGAAGCGCGCGAAGGCAGACTGCATTCATCCGGGTTACGGATTTCTGTCGGAGCGCGCGGAATTTGCGGAGGCCTGCGCCGCCGCCGGTATCGTTTTCGTAGGACCGCCGCCCGCTGCCATTCGCGCGATGGGACTGAAAGGCGAGGCGAAGGCACTCATGGCGAAGGCCAATGTGCCCGTGCTGCCCGGCTATCACGGCGACAAGCAGGACGCGAAATTTCTCAAACAGAAAGCGTATGAGACCGGCTATCCGGTGCTGATCAAGGCCGCGGCAGGCGGCGGCGGGAAAGGCATGCGCCGCGTCGACAAGCAGATCGATTTCGACAACGCCCTTGAGGCCGCGAAGCGCGAAGCCGAGGCGTCGTTCGGGAATCCCGACGTCCTGATCGAGAAGTATGTCGCAAGCCCACGCCATATCGAGGTGCAGGTCTTCGCGGATAGGCACGGCAACATCGTGCATCTATTCGAGCGCGATTGCTCCGCGCAGCGCCGTCATCAGAAGGTCATCGAGGAAGCGCCTGCACCAGGCATGCCGGAAGACGTGCGGGCGCATGTTACCAAAGCGGCAATCGAGGCCGCCCGCGCGGTGAATTATGTCGGCGCAGGCACAGTGGAGTTTCTTGCTGACGGGTCGAAAGGCCTGCGTGCGGACGCGATCTGGTTTCTGGAAATGAACACCCGGCTGCAGGTCGAGCATCCGGTCACGGAACTGATCACCGGGACCGATCTCGTGCACTGGCAGTTCCTGGTTGCGGCCGGCGAGCCGCTGCCGTTGACGCAGGAGAAGGTCAAAATTCACGGACACGCCGTCGAGGCGCGCATTTACGCGGAAGATGCCGCACGCGGCTTCCTGCCTTCGACCGGCCGACTCTCGGCACTTCGCTTTCCTGTGGGCAACGGCATCCGTGTCGACAGCGGTGTAGAGGCGGGCGGGGAAGTGACGCCGTTCTATGATCCGATGATCGCGAAACTGATTACCTATGGCGCGACACGCGAGCAGGCGTTCGGCCGCATGTCGGAGACGCTCGGCGGCACGGTTGTGATCGGCCCGCGCAGCAATGTCGAATTTCTCAAGGCGCTCACGGACAGCGCCGAGATGCGCGCGGGCACGGTCGATACCGGTTACATCGAACGCAATCTCGAACCTCTCACGAAACCTGCCGAGACCGATTTCGCAGCTGCGGCGTTTGCGGTCGAGGAGCTGACGCGCCGCGAGCAGACGAAACAACGGGAGGCGGCTGGCCGCTTGGCCGCTTCGACGCGCCGGTCGCCGTGGAACGCACTTGACGCCTATGATTTCGGCGGGACGCGGGATCTTCCGGTCGCGGTGCTCGTGAACGGCACGCGCTTTGTCGCGCGAGTCGAACAGAAGGGGAGCGCGCTTCGTGCAACCGTGAATGGTGTTGCCGCGGCTCCGAGCGAATTCGTCGAGGCAGGCGACATGCTGGTTGCAATCCGCGAAGGAAGGCAGACCGCCGTCAAGTTCGCGGAGCTGTCGAGCACAGACCTCGGCCGCGCGTCGGGGAATGGCGCTTTGAGCGCGCCGATGCACGGCAAGGTTCTGAGCGTGTCGGTCGCCAAAGGCGATAAAGTCGCCAAGGGTCAGCGTCTCATGGTGCTCGAAGCCATGAAGATGGAGCATGCGCTCGATGCCGCGACAGACGGGGTCGTGATGGAGCTGTCCGTCGCGGCAGGCGATCAGGTCGCGGAAGGCGCGCAGCTCGTGCTGATCGAGCCGGAGAAGAAACCGGCGGCGAAAGCGGGCGCCTGAAGTTTGCGTCAGCCGAGAATGAAGGTGACTTTCATGTTCACCCGGTACTCGTCGATCTTGTTGTCTTTGACCGTAGCTTTCTGTTCCTGAATCCAGACGCTTTCGATCCCCCGCACTGTTTCCGAGGCGCGGGAAATTCCGATCTGGATCGCGTCCTCGAAGCTTTTCTTGGAAGCGGAAGTGATCTCGATGACTTTAGCGACGGCCATGACTTCCTCCATTGTTGTATTTGGCAATGAGATACGCGATGGCAGTTAAGGTCAAGGATTGTGATTTTCCGCTACAAGCATGTGCAACAATTTTCGAATTTGTCTAAGAAGTGATTCATGGCGTTGCATCTCATCAAGCTCTGC
>JAGXQU010000031.1 GCA_018335895.1 Hyphomicrobiales bacterium
GAGCCCGGCGGCTATCACCTGATGCTGATGCAGTTGAAGAAGCCGCTCGCCGCGGGTCAGCGCTACAAGGCCGTACTCGTATTCGAGAGGGCGGGGTCCGTGGAAGTCGAGTTCGAAGTGCGCGCGATGGGCGACGGTCCGGCAAGGGGCCACGGCCACAACCACTAAAAATAGCCTCGAATCCCGCAGAAGGTTCGAGACGAACCGTTCGTCCTTTCACATAATGTGAAATCATCGACAGGGCCGGGTGGCGGCGAAACCGTTTCCCGGCCCTCAATCGGATTTATTTCGTTCTGCGCCAATGCTCGCGATTACATATGCCAATGCTCTTATTCTTGTCGGTGCGGCGCTGGCCGTGCTGGGCGTGTTCTCGAGCCTGGTCGCATCGCGCATCGGCGCTCCGCTCCTTCTGATCTTCCTGCTTGTTGGCCTGCTTGCAGGCGAGGAAGGTCCCGGCGGCATCAAGTTCAACGACTTTAATTCGACCTATCTCGTCGGTTCGGCGGCGCTCGCGATCGTGCTGTTCGACGGAGGATTGCGAACCCGTTTCGCGGCGTTCCGCGGTGCGCTCTATCCGGCGCTTTCGCTGTCGACCTTCGGCGTCGTCCTTACTGCGGCGCTTGCGGGTGCGCTGGCGTCCTTCCTGCTGAAGCTGAGTTTGCTGGAAGGCTTGCTGATCGGAGCGATCGTGGCCTCGACCGACGCGGCTGCGGTTTTCTTTCTACTGCGAGCGGGCGGACAGCAGCTGAAGCGGCGTGTCGCCGCGACCCTCGAAATGGAGTCGGGCACGAACGACCCCGTAGCGGTCTTTATGACCATACTTTTTGTGCAACTCATCCTGGCGGCGGGAAGCACGACAACGGAAACGATCCTGCTCTCCGTCGTGCGGGAAGTCGTGTTCGGGGCCGCAATCGGAATCGGCGGCGGTATTGCCATTTCTGCAGCGCTGAATCGCATTTCGCTGCCATCCGGACTGCATCCACTGCTGGTCGTGGCGAGCGCGCTATTCATCTACGCGCTTGCTGCGGTGATGAAGGGCTCTGGATTTCTTGCGGTCTATCTCGCGGGCATCGTGCTCGGCAACAGGCCGGTTCGCGCTTTTGCTTCGATCACGACCTTCCACGACACGCTGACCTGGCTCTGCCAGATCGCGATGTTCATCATGATGGGCTTGCTCGTCACGCCAACGCAGTTGCTCACGAATATCTGGACCGCGCTTGCGATCGCTGTTTTTCTCATTGTTGTCGCACGCCCGATCGCCGTGTGGCTTTGTCTTTCGCCGTTCGGTTTCCGGGCCAGCGAAAAAGCATTCATGTCATGGGTCGGCCTGCGCGGTGCAGTTTCGATCTTCCTGGCGGCGATCCCGACGCTATCCGGCGTTCCCAATGCCGAAATCTATTTCAATGTCGCCTTCGTGGTCGTTGTTGCGTCATTGATCGTGCAGGGCTGGTCGCTGACTTTTGTTGCGAGAAGGCTTGGCGTCGCGCTCGACGACCCAGCGCCTTCGGTGAAGCGCATCGAAATCGACCTGCCCGGACAGCTTGACGAGGAACTCGTCGGCTATCCGATCGTCGAAGGCAGCCCGGTGGTCGGCCATGGGACCTGGCCGTCCTGGGCAAGGCCCGTCCTGATCGTTCGCAACGAGGCGATCCTGTCGCCACAGGAGGCTGGCGCGCTCCGTGTCGGCGACTACGGCTATTTTCTCGCGCCGCCGCAGCGCGTGGAGCGCCTCGACCGTCTTTTCGCGCCGCACGAAGGATATATCGACGAGGAAAGCTCGGCGGCCTTTCCGTTCAAGGGCGACGTCCGCGTCGGTGCGGTCGCCGACATGTACGATCTGTCCGTGCAGCCAGCGGAGCGGACACTCACGATCGCAGAACTGTTCGACCAGCGCTTCGATGACAACCCGCGTCCCGGCAACAGGATCGATCTGGGGCACGCGCGGCTTGTCGTTCGCGAACTCGCAGACGACAAGGTGTCGGAGGCCAGGCTCGATTTCGTACAGGAGCCGCTCGGCGGCTTTGCGCCGATACGCTCGAAATCCGTCCGCAGGCTGCTAGGGTATCCAAAACGGCTTGCGCGGCGGGTCCTGCGGAAGCAAAAAGACTGACGAAACCGGCAGCGAGACAACAAGCAAGAAGGGAAGCCAAGATGAAAAGCTACGCCAGCGCCCATTGGGAAGGCTCGCCGAAAGACGGCACCGGCACGATTTCGACCAAAACCGGCGTTTTGAAAAATACGCCCTACAGTTCAAAGGCCCGCTTCGAGGGCGGGACTTCACAGACCACGCCGGAAGAACTGATCGGCGCGGCGCATGCCGGCTGCTACACGATGGCGCTCGGCTTCGCGCTGATGCGCGCAGGCATCAACCAGAAGTCGATCAGCACCGATGCCGAAGTTGAGGTAATCCTCGGCGAGAAGGGCGCAAATATCACCGGCATCAAGCTGAAAACCGTTGTCGAAGCGCCCGGTGCAGATGCCGCGAAGATCAAGGAAGCCGCTGAAGGCGCCAAGGTCGGTTGTCCGGTTTCCAAGGCGCTTTCGGCTGTGCCGATCAGCCTCGAAGTCGAAACCAAAGTCTGAGCTGTCTCGCGACCGCGTAGCTGCGTAACATCCCTCGATGCATCCCGTATTCGCCAACCTGCCGACCACGGTCTTCGAGGTGATGTCGCGGCTCGCGCGCGAGCACAACGCGATCAATCTGGGGCAGGGTTTTCCGGACGATCCCGGCCCCGAAGATGTGCGCCGGAAAGCGGCGGAAGCCGTTGTCGCCGGCTGGAACCAGTACCCGCCGATGATGGGCTTGCCCGAGTTGCGCGCGGCAGTGGCCAAACACTACGCGCATTGGCAGGGTGTTTCGCTCGATCCTGACTCGGAAATCATGATCACCTCGGGCGCGACCGAAGCGCTGACCGGCGCAATCCTCACGCTGATCGAGCCGGGCGACGAGGTGGTGCTGTTTCAGCCGCTCTATGATTCCTATCTGCCGATGGTGAAGCGGGCCGGCGGTATCCCGAAGCTCGTGAGGCTCGAGCCGCCGCACTGGCGCGTTACGGAAGACGCCCTGAGGAGGGTCTTCTCGAATAAGACCAAGGCCGTTCTCTTCAATAACCCTCACAATCCCGCGGGCATCGTCCATTCGATGGACGATCTGAAGCTGCTCGCGCGTTTCTGCGAGGAATTCGACGCTGTCGCGATCTGCGACGAAGTCTGGGAGCATGTCGTCTTTGACGGTCGCAAGCATATTTCCATGCTCAGCGTGCCGGGCATGCGCGAGCGCACCGTGAAGATCGGATCGGCGGGGAAGATCTTCTGCCTGACCGGCTGGAAGGTGGGGTTTGTCTGCGCTTCACCTGCGTTGATGCGGGGGCTCTCGAAGGCGCACCAGTTCATCACGTTTACGACGCCGCCGAACTTGCAGGTGGCAGTGGCCTATGGCCTCGGCAAGGCCGACGACTACTTTCTGGGGATGCGCTCGACGCTTGCACGGTCCCGCGACCGCTTTGCCGGCGGCCTCAAAAAGCTTGGGTTCGATCCGCTGGAGAGCCAGGGCACCTATTTCATGAACGTCGATCTCGCGGCGCTCGGGATCAACGAGCGGGACAACGATTTCTGCCAGCGGCTCGTCACCGAGAACAAGGTTGCGGCGATTCCTGTCTCGGCCTTTTACGCGGCAGATCCTGTAACGAGCGTCGTGCGCTTCTGCTTTGCCAAGCACGACGCGACCCTGGACGGCGCGATCGAGCGGATGGCAAATCTTCGCCGTTAGACGCTGCCTGCAATCGCGGCAGAAAATTTGCCTATTTTTTATACAGCGAGTTTCGTGCAGCCTAATAAATAATCACATGCTTAAAAGAGGCCCGGCCTTATTGGCGTATTCGCCCGTACGGCGGCTGGCATGTGCGTTGCAATACCTTTCCCCGGCGTAAGCGTCCGCCAATGTTCGCGCGCCTTCGATCCAATCCGGCTCGAACCTCATGGGGAGCTTTCATGTTCAATATCTTCAAGAAGCTTGGCGCCGCGGCGGGAGCCGCTGCACTGGCTGTTTCAATCTCGGCGGCACCCGCCGCCGCGCAGGACACCATCAAGGTCGGCGTCCTGCATTCGCTGTCGGGAACGATGGCGATCTCCGAGACCACGTTGAAAGACGTGATGCTCATGCTCATCGAAGAGCAGAACAAGAAGGGCGGCGTGCTCGGCAAGAAGCTCGAGGCCGTCGTCGTCGATCCCGCATCGAATTGGCCGCTGTTCGCCGAAAAAGCGCGTGAGCTGATCAACAAGGATAAAGTTTCGGTCGTGTTCGGCTGCTGGACCTCGGTGTCCCGCAAGTCGGTGCTGCCGGTGTTCAAGGAACTGAACTCGATCCTGTTCTATCCGGTGCAGTACGAAGGCGAAGAGTCCGAGCGCAACGTGTTCTACACGGGCGCCGCGCCGAACCAGCAGGCGATTCCGGCGGTCGACTATCTCGCCAAGGAATACAAGGTCGAGCGCTGGGTGCTCGCGGGTACCGACTACGTCTATCCGCGCACCACGAACAAAATCCTTGAAGCCTATCTGAAGTCGAAGGGCGTCAAGGACGAAGACATCATGATCAACTACACGCCGTTCGGTCACTCCGACTGGCAGACGATCGTAGCTTCGATCAAGAAGTTCGGCACCGCCGGCAAGAAGACCGCTGTGGTTTCCACCATCAACGGCGACGCGAATGTTCCGTTCTACAAGGAACTTTCGAACCAGGGCGTGTCCGCGAAGGACATCCCGGTCGTCGCGTTCTCGGTCGGCGAAGAAGAACTCGCCGGTATCGACACCGCGAACCTCGTCGGCCATCTCGCGGCCTGGAACTACTTCCAGTCGATTGAGAACGCTGACAACAAGGAATTCATCGCGAAGTGGAAGGCCTTCACGAAGAATCCGAAGCGCGTCACCAACGACCCGATGGAAGCCCATGTTGTCGGCTTCGCTATGTGGGTGAAGGCGGTCGAGAAGGCCAAGTCGTTCGATCCCGACAAGGTCATCGAGGCGCTGCCGGGCATCAAGGCGAAGAACCTCACGGGCGGCGAGTCGGAAATGCTCGCGAACCACCACATCACCAAGCCCGTCTTCATCGGCGAAATCCGCGCGGACGGCCAGTTCGACGTAGTGTGGAAGACCGACGGCCTCGTTCCGGGTGCTGCGTGGTCGCCGTATCTCGAAGGTTCGAAGGACCTCGTTGCCGACTGGGTCAAGCTCAAGTGCGGCAACTACAACACCAAGACCAAGAAGTGCGGTTCGTAACCCGCGCTTGATTTAGAGACGAACGGGCGGGAGCTATGCTCCCGCCCGGATCTCCCACCCAGGAAGGCCCGCAGTCATGATCTCAATACGTGCGATTGCTCGCAAGCTCGCGGCTGCCTCCGCTCTCCTCGTTGCGCTTTTGTGTGCGCATCCTGCGGCTGCCGGTCCGTTCGAAGACGCGTTGCCGAAGCTGGCTGCCGACTCCTTTGCCGATACCGCCGATGCAATCACGGCGATCGCTGCGAGCGGCCATGCCGACGCCGAGGCCGTGATCTCCGGAATTGCCGCGGGCCGCGTCTTGTTCGATCCCGCCACCAAGAACGTTTACCTGCGCGCCGCAGACGGCAGCGTAAAGAATCTCGCAACCGGCGCTTCCGAGTCCGTGCCCGCTTCGGCGCGCGCGGTGCGCCAGAACAATCGTATTCGCACCACGATCGATGCGACACTCGGCACGCTGCGGCTGATGTCGCCGGATCCGCAGAAGCGTCTCGCCGCCGCGGGCGCGGTCTTCAAGTCGCGCGACGCATCTTCGCTGAAGCTCCTCGATGAGGCCCTCGCGAAGGAAACCGATCCGCGCGTCAAGAAGGTGCTCGCCGAAGCGCGTGCGGCAATTTTGATCGTGGCTGCGAACGCCTCGGAGAAGGACCGGATCGCCGCGATCCAGATGATCGCGGCGAAAGGCGACAACGATGCGCTTTCGCTGCTACGTGCAGTTCCCGCGAACGCATCGTCAGACGTGAAGGCGGCGGCGGCTTCGGCGATTTCGGCCGTCGAGCGCTCGCTCGCGTTATGGGAAGTCAGCCAGAACGTCTGGTACGGTCTTTCGCTTGGTTCGGTATTGCTGCTTGCGGCGATCGGCCTTGCCATCACCTTCGGTGTGATGGGCGTCATCAACATGGCGCACGGCGAGATGGTGATGATCGGGGCCTATGTCACCTTCGTCGTGCAGGAAGTGATCCGCCAGAACTATCCCGGCCTGTTCGATTACTCGCTTGCGATCGCGCTGCCGCTTGCGTTTCTGATTGCGGGCTTCGTGGGCGTGCTGATCGAGCGCGGCATCATCCGTTTCCTCTATGGCCGTCCGCTAGAGACGCTGCTTGCCACCTGGGGCCTCTCGCTGATCCTGCAGCAGGCGATACGCACCGCGTTCGGCTCGTCGAACCGCGAAGTGGGCGCGCCGAGCTGGATGTCGGGTGCATTCGAACTCGGCGGCCTCTCGATCACTTACAATCGTCTCTGGATCATCGTTTTCTCGATGGCGGTTTTCGCGACGCTTCTTTTCGTCCTGCGCTTCACGCGCTTCGGGCTGGAAATGCGCGCGGTCACGCAGAACCGCCGCATGGCATCCTCGATGGGGATCAAGACCAGCTACGTCGATGCGCTGACCTTCGGTCTCGGTTCAGGCATTGCGGGCATCGCCGGTGTGGCGATCTCGCAGATCGACAACGTTTCGCCGAACCTCGGGCAGGGCTACATCATCGACAGCTTCCTCGTCGTCGTGTTCGGCGGCGTCGGAAACCTTTTCGGCACCCTGATCGCAGCACTCTCGCTCGGTATCGCCAACAAGTTCCTCGAACCCTTTGCCGGCGCGGTGCTCGGCAAGATATTGATCCTGGTGCTGATCATCGTCTTCATTCAGAAGAAGCCGCGCGGCCTGTTCGCGCTCAAGGGCAGGGCGGTGGAAGCGTGATACAACAACCGCTCATTCTTCGCCTGCTCGACGGCCGCGGGAAGATTTTCGTCGGCGTCGTGCTTGCCATGGCCATCGTCGTGCCGCTGCTCAACCTGCTGCCGCCGTCGAACCCGTTCCATATCCCGACCTATGTCATGGTGCTGCTCGGCAAGTATCTTTGCTACGCGCTCTTGGCGCTCTCGGTCGATCTCGTCTGGGGCTACGCAGGCATTCTCTCGCTCGGCCACGGGGCATTCTTCGCGCTCGGCGGCTACGCGATGGGCATGTACCTCATGCGTCAGATCGGCTCGCGCGGCGTCTACGCGCATCCAGTCCTGCCGGATTTCATGGTGTTCCTGAACTGGAAGGAGTTGCCGTGGTTCTGGTACGGCTTCGACTGGTTCATCTTCGCAGCCTTCATGGTCGTTGCGGTGCCGGGCGTGCTCGCTTTCGTGTTCGGCTGGTTCGCGTTCCGCTCGCGCGTGACCGGCGTCTATCTTTCGATCATCACGCAGGCGCTGACATTTGCGCTGCTACTCGCCTTCTTCCGCAACAACTTCGGTTTCGGCGGCAACAACGGCCTGACCGACTTCAAGGACATTCTCGGCTTCAACGTGCAGGCGCAGGGAACGCGGATCGTACTCTTCATGCTTTCCGCGATCTTTCTGGTGCTCGGCTATCTTCTGTGCCGCTGGATGGTGACCTCGAAGTTCGGCAAGGTGCTGATTGCGATACGCGATCAGGAGTCCCGCGCGCGCTTCATCGGCTATCGCGTCGAAAACTATAAACTTGTTGCCTTCGTCGTTTCCGCGTGCCTCGCGGGCATCGCCGGTGCGCTTTATGTCCCGCAGGTCGGCATCATCAATCCGGGCGAATTTTCTCCCGGAAATTCAATCGAGATTATCATCTGGGTTGCAGTCGGCGGGCGCGGCACGCTTGTCGGTGCGGCCCTCGGCGCCTTCGTCGTGAATTACACGAAGACGCTTTTCACGGGCGGGCTGATCGCGCCGTTCTGGCTGTTCGGGGCGGGCGTATTCGCGTTTGCCGCTTATCTCGTCTGGAAGTTCCGGATGCCTGCGCTGGCCGGTGTTGTCTTCGGCGCGGTACTTGCGCTTCTCGGGTCTTACATTCCGGGGACGATCGGTACCAATGCAGGTTTGATCGTCGCCGGGATTGGTTTGGCTACCCTGATCCTTTCAACGCGGCCTGAAGCGGCGGGAGTGACTGCCGGGGCATTGATGGCACTCTTTTTCACGACACCGTTTCAAGGCATTCCGCTCGCGCAGTACTGGCTCTTTGCGCTCGGCGCGCTGTTCGTTTTCGTGACGCTCCTGATGCCGAAGGGTATCGTCGGCACTTTCGGCGATCTCATCGATAAATATCTTCCGCGCAGGAAATCCAAGGACGCCGCCGTGAAGGGCGCCGCCACGCAGCCGAGTCCGGCGGAGTAGGCCATGAAAACAACGACTGCATTGCTCTATCTGGACGGCGTCTCGGTTGCCTTCGACGGCTTCAAGGCGCTGAACGCGCTATCACTCGTTATCGAACCGGGCGAAATGCGCGCGATCATCGGGCCTAACGGTGCCGGCAAGACCACGATGATGGACGTGATCACCGGCAAGACACGGCCGGACTCTGGAGACGTATTGTTCGAGCAGGGTCAGGTCGATCTCACGATGCTTGACGAAGCGGGCATCGCCACGCTCGGCATCGGCCGTAAGTTTCAGAAGCCGACCGTGTTCGAGCATCACACGGTTTATGACAACCTCGTGCTCGCGCTTGCGGGCCCGCGTGGTCCGGGTTCGAGCCTGATTTGGAGGGAAAGCACAGGCGAGACGAGACGCATCGAGGAACTGCTCGGCATCACTCGCCTAGGCGATCACCGCGAGCGTCTCGCGGGTGGGCTCTCGCACGGCCAGAAGCAATGGCTCGAAATCGGGATGTTACTCGCGCAGGAGCCCAAGCTCTTGCTCGTCGACGAGCCCGCCGCCGGCATGACCGACGCGGAAACCCATCAGACCGCGGAGCTCCTGAAAGAGATCAACAAGGAACGCTCGGTCGTCGTGGTCGAGCATGACATGGTGTTCGTGCGCGAGCTCGGTGTGAAGGTTACCTGTCTGCACGAAGGCTCGGTTCTCGCGGAAGGCACGATCGACGACGTATCCGAGAACGATCGCGTAATCGAAGTTTATCTGGGGCGCTGACGATGCTGGAAGTGAACAACATTGACCTCTTCTACGGCGCCGCACAGGCACTGCGCGGCGTCTCGCTGAAGGTCGAGCCCGGCAAGGTCGCCTGCGTGCTCGGCCGCAACGGCGTGGGCAAGACTTCGCTGCTTCGCGCGATTGTCGGCCAGCATCCGATTGCAAACGGCTCCATCACGTTCGAGGGAAAAAATATCAGTGCGACCGCGCCCGCGGATCGTGCGCGCATGGGCATCGGGTTCGTACCGCAGGGCCGCGAAATTTTCCCGCTCTTGACGGTCGAGGAAAATCTGGAGACCGGTTTTGCACCGCTGAAGCGCGCCGACCGCTCGATCCCGGAGGACGTCTATTCGCTCTTTCCCGTACTGAAGACGATGACCCGCCGCCGCGGCGGCGATCTTTCCGGCGGCCAGCAGCAGCAGCTTGCGATCGGACGTGCCCTCGTGATGCGGCCAAAACTGATCGTGTTCGACGAGCCGACCGAGGGCATCCAGCCTTCGATCATCAAGGACATCGGCAACGCCATTAAATACCTCCGCGACCGCGGCGACATCGCGATCCTGCTGGTGGAGCAGTATTTTGACTTTGCCGCCGAACTTGCGGACACTTTCGCGGTGATGGAGCGCGGCCAGTTCATTCTCTCCGGCGATCGCGCGATGATGCAGTCGACCGATGTCCGTCAACGTCTTTCCCTCTGAGGTAGCGAGCCCTGCTACGCTGCCGGCCTCGATCCGCGCCAGCGGCGCGCTGAAGCTTGTCACCGTGCATACGGACTCCGGAAGCGCTGCCGGGGATGTCGCCGAGAGCGGCCCGCTGCGCGTGCGTTTCCCGCGTGTCCGGGAAGAACGCCTCGAAGCGATCCTGATCAACACCGCGGGCGGTATCGTCGGCGGGGATAAACTGCAGTTCGAGATCGAAGCCCGCGAAGATGCTTCGCTCTCGATTACGAGTCAGGCCGCCGAGAAAATCTACCGGTCGAACGGCCTTACCTCGCGGATTTCGGTTTCCCTGAAAGCGGAAGCAGGCGCCGAGCTGTTCTGGCTGCCGCAGGAAACCATTCTGTTCGACCGGGCGCGTGTCGAGCGCGAGATCGACGCCGATGTTTCTCCCGAGGGGTCGCTCGCCATCTGCGAGGCGGTCGTCTTCGGCCGCGATGCTATGGGCGAGAAGGTCGAGCGCGGCCTCTTGCGAGACCGCTGGCGGGTGCGCCGGAACGGCAAGATGATCTTTGCCGACGCCCTCACGCTCGACGGCGACATCAAATCGACGCTCAACCGCCGCGCCGCGATGAGCCGGAAAATCGGAATGGCAACGATGGTTTGTGTCTCCAGCGGCGCTATGGACCGGCTGGATGCCGTTCGCGAGGCGCTTGAGGGCGAAGGGATCGAAGCCGGCGCCAGTGCCTTCGACGGTGTGCTGGTCGCGCGCATTCTTGCGGAAGATTCGATTTCGCTCCGCGCCGCAGTTCTTTCCGCGCTGGAAGCAGCGGGTACGCCCCCGCCACGCGCATACTCCTTATAGTCCGAGGCAAGCATGAACCTGACGCCCAGAGAAAAAGACAAGCTCCTCGTCGCCATGGCGGCGGAAGTCGCGCGTAAGCGCCTGAAGCGCGGCGTGAAGCTCAATCATCCTGAAGCGATCGCATTGATCACTGACTATGTCGTCGAAGGCGCGCGCGATGGGAGAACTGTGGCGCAGCTTATGCGCGACGGCGCGAAGGTGCTGAAGGCAAGCCAGGTGATGGATGGCGTCGCCGACATGATCCACGACGTGCAGGTCGAGGCTACATTCCCGGACGGAACCAAGCTCGTCACTGTGCATAATCCGATCCGCGCCGCTGCTTCCAAAAAGAAGGGCAAGACAAAGCCGAAGCCGGTGCCCGGCGAGATCATCACCGCCAAGGGCGACATCGAGCTGAACGCAGGCCGCGCAACGCTGAAGATTAAAGTCGCGAATACCGGCGACCGTCCGATCCAGGTCGGCTCGCACTATCATTTCTTCGAAACGAACCCCGCGCTCAAATTCGATCGCGAGAAAACGCGCGGCATGCGGCTCGCGATTGCTTCAGGCACCGCCGTCCGCTTCGAACCGGGGCAAAGCCGCGAAGTGACACTCGTGGCAATGGCCGGCAAGCGCGAGGTCTATGGCTTCCGGCAGGATGTGATGGGGAAGCTGTGATTAACCGCTCGTTAACCATAAGCGCTCAGGCTCCTTACTTTCTCCTTACTGGAAGAAGGAAGCCGGACCATGCCGCACAAGCTGAATTACCGCGCACGCGCGACGCTCACCTCGAAGGGGCAGGTCACGCTGCCCGTCGTTCTTCGCCGCCTCTGGGATCTCGATGCCGGAGACGAAATCGACTTCACCTTGCAGGACGACGGTCGCGTCGTGCTGCGCAAACACATGAAACTGCTGCCGCAGACCAGCGACAGCTAAATGCGAGAGCCGCATCATGAGTAAAATGTCGCGCGCCGCTTATGCGGACATGTTCGGACCCACGACCGGCGACAAGGTGCGGCTCGCAGATACCGAACTCTACATCGAGATCGAGAAGGACTTCACGACCTACGGTGAAGAAGTGAAGTTCGGCGGCGGCAAGGTGATCCGCGACGGCATGGGTCAGTCGCAGGTGACGCGCGCGCAAGGCGCGGTCGATACCGTCATCACCAACGCCGTGATCCTCGATCACTGGGGGATCGTCAAAGCCGACATCGGGATTAAAGACGGCAGGATCGTCGCGATCGGCAAAGCCGGCAACCCGGACATTCAGCCGGGCGTCGACATCATTATCGGACCCGGTACCGAAGCAATCGCGGGCGAGGGCAAGATCATCACCGCCGGCGGTTTCGACAGCCACATTCATTTCATCTGCCCGCAGCAGATCGACGATGCACTGATGTCGGGTATCACTACGCTTCTCGGCGGCGGCACCGGGCCCGCGCACGGCACACTCGCGACCACCTGCACGCCGGGTCCGTGGCATATCGGACGGATGATTCAGGCGATGGACGAGGTGCCGATCAACATCGGCATTTCCGGTAAGGGGAACGCTTCGCTTCCGGGCGCGCTCGAAGAGATGGTGCTCGGCGGCGCCTGCGCGCTGAAGCTGCACGAAGACTGGGGCACGACGCCGGCAGCGATCGACTGCTGCCTCACCGTCGCCGACCAGATGGACGTGCAGGTCATGCTGCACTCTGACACGTTGAACGAATCCGGATTCGTCGAAGACACGATCAAGGCTTTCAAGGGCCGCACGATCCACGCCTTCCACACCGAGGGTGCGGGCGGCGGTCACGCGCCGGACATCATGAAGGTCGCGGGCCTTCCGAACGTGCTGCCGTCTTCGACCAATCCGACGCGGCCGTTCACCGTGAACACGCTGGACGAGCATCTCGATATGCTCATGGTCTGCCATCATCTCGATCCGGGTATCGCGGAAGATCTGGCATTCGCAGAAAGCCGCATTCGCCGCGAGACGATTGCGGCTGAAGACATTCTCCACGACATCGGCGCGCTTTCGATGATGTCGTCGGACAGTCAGGCCATGGGCCGCATCGGCGAAGTCGCGACGCGCACATGGCAAACTGCCGACAAGATGAAGAAGCAGCGCGGCTCCCTTAAAGGTGAGAAGGACAACGACAACATCCGCGCGAAGCGCTACATCGCGAAGTACACGATCAACCCCGCGATCGCGCACGGCGTTTCGAAACACATTGGTTCGGTCGAGAATGGCAAGCTCGCTGATCTCGTGATCTGGTCGCCGGCTTTCTTCGGCACCAAGCCCGACATGATCCTGAAGGGCGGCTCGATTGTCGCGGCGCAAATGGGTGATCCGAACGCCTCGATCCCCACGCCGCAGCCGGTGCATTACCGCCCAATGTGGGGCGCCATGGGCAAATCCCGCACGGCGTCTTCTGTGGTATTCGTCTCGAAGGCGGCGGTCGATAGCGGCTTAAAGCAGAAGCTCGGCGTCGAGAAGGAACTCGTCGCCGTCGAGAATACCCGCAGCGGTATCTCGAAGAAGAGCATGATCCACAACGATGCGACCCCGAACATCGAGATCGACGCGGAGACCTACGAAGTGCGCGCGGACGGCGAACTGCTGGTCTGCGAACCCGCGAAGGTGCTTCCGATGGCGCAGCGGTACTTTCTGTTCTAATTTCGTCATGCCCGGCCTTGTGCCGGGCATCCGCGACTTTACAGCGCTTAAATGAGTAAGGCGTGGATGGCCGGGACAAGCCCGGACGCAGGAAGAGTGAGTACGAAATAATGATCCGCGCCACCGAACTGCTGCCGTCCGGTCATTGGGATCGCGCAGGCGAAGCCGACACCATCGAACTGCCGCATGATGGCCGTCACCGCCGCCGTATCGCCATGCGCGGCGCGAAGGACACCGTATTCCTGCTCGATCTCGCCGAAGCCACGATGCTGCATGACGGCGACGGCCTGAAGCTCGAAGACGGCCGCGTCGTGCGCGTGATCGCGGCGAGCGAGCCGATTGCCGAAATCACCGCGGGCGACCCGCATCATCTCGCGCGCATCGCCTGGCATCTCGGCAACCGTCATGTGCCGGCACAAATTCTCTCGGATCGTATCCGCATTGGCCGCGACCACGTGCTGGAAGAACTGATGGTGAAGCTGGGAGCGAAGGTCGCACGCATCGAAGCGCCGTTCGATCCGGAGGGTGGCGCTTATGCGGAAGAGACCGCGCATGCGCACGGCCACCATCATCACGGGCATGATCATGCGCATCATCACGATCATGAACATGGCGACAACTGCGGCTGCGGCCACGATCATTCGCACGACCATCATCATGACCACGGCCATCATCATCACGGTCATGCCCACAAGCGCTAAATCGAGATCCGTAAATGCAGGGGACGCGCTGCCGCTGCTCGCGTGGCTTTCGCCGGCCTTTCCGGTCGGTTCGTTCGCCTACAGCCACGGCATCGAATGGGCGTTCGAATCTGGCGATGTAACGGATGCAAAATCCACCCAGGCGTGGATCGGCGATCTCATCGAATGCGGCGGGCCGTGGTCGGACGCGGTATTGCTTGCCTGTGCGCATCGTGCGGTAAGCGCAAAGGAATTTGACACATTGAAAGATGTCTCGGAGTTTGCAGCAGCATTTTCGCCGTCAAAAGAGCGCAAGCTTGAAACGATGGCGCAGGGCGAAGCGTTCATGAACACCGTAAGCGCCGCGTGGCCGAACAAGCCGCTTGAAAAAGTCATCGGCACCATCGGCAAGGAAGTGGCCTACCCGGTAGCAGTTGGCGTCACGTCAGCGGCATATGAAATCCCGCTCCGCGCGACTCTGGAATCTTACCTGCTCGCCGTCGTCTCGAATTTCGTATCGGCCGCCGTGCGGCTCATTCCGCTCGGTCAGACCGACGGCACCAGGATCGTCGCGGCGCTGACGCCCGCGGTTCGCGAAATTGCCGCCCGCGCAGAAAAATCCACGATCGAGGATGTAGGCGGCGCGGCGATCCGCTCGGATATCGCCAGCATGAAACACGAAACACAATACACAAGGTTGTTCCGGTCATGAGCAAAGTTGAAAGAAGCGGGCCTCTTCGCGTCGGCATCGGCGGGCCGGTCGGCTCCGGTAAGACGATGCTGATGGAACGGCTCTGCGAGGTGTTCCGCGACCGCTACGATCTCTGCGCGATCACGAACGACATCTATACGAAAGAGGACGCAGAAATTCTCACGCGTACGGGCGTGATTCCGGCGGAGCGTATCATGGGCGTCGAGACCGGTGGCTGCCCGCACACCGCAATCCGCGAAGATGCTTCCATCAACCTGCGCGCGATCTCGGAAATGCGCGGCAAGTTCCCGAAACTCGATCTCGTTCTGGTGGAGTCCGGCGGCGACAATCTTGCGGCGACATTCTCGCCGGAACTCGCCGACATCACGATCTACGTGATCGATGTGTCTGCCGGGGAGAAAATCCCGCGTAAGGGCGGCCCCGGTATCACGCGCTCGGATATGCTCGTCATCAACAAAATCGATCTCGCGCCGATGGTCGGCGCCTCGCTGGAAGTGATGGACCGCGATTCCAAGCGCATGCGGGGGGAGCGCCCCTTCGTGTTCGCCAATCTGAAAGCCCGCAAGGGGGTCGAGGAAATTGCGGGCTTCATCGAGCGGACAGGCGGGCTCGCCGCCTAGACCGCAGTGCATGGCCTCTGCGGGGTGCGGCTAGCCCATTGGCAAAGCAGTATTTTTAGGCACCGTGAGCAGTTCCCGGCCGGTAACTCTTACAGCAACTTAATGCTGCTAAGCTCGATAGAATGATAGAAGCAGCACGTCCGGTCCGATGACCGGTCCCCGCCAGTAATGCCGGAAATGCAATGGCCGCTAAAATTCAAATCACGCGAAAAAGCTATCTCGTCATCGCCGCCTGTATTGCGCTCGTCGCCACCGGCCTGTGGTGGACCCTCGGCGGCTCGGGCACGCAAACCGCGCAGCAAAAGAAAAAAGGCACGCCATCGATTGCCGTGCTTGCGGGCAAGGCACTGCGCAAGGACGTTCCGTTTCGTGTCGAGTCGCTCGGCACCGTACAGCCGCTCGTTTCGGTTTCGATCCGCTCGCGCGTAGACAGTCAGGTGCTCAAGGTGCACTTCGAGGACGGCGCGAAGGTCAACGAAGGGGATATCCTGTTTACGCTCGACAGCCGCGCCATCGACGCGCAGATCAAGCAGGCGGAAGCGACGGTGACGCGCGACAAGGCGCAAATCGAGAAAGCGGAGCGCGACAGCGAGCGCATCGCGGGCTTGGTGGCGAAGGGCACGATCTCGCAGGTCCAGGAAGCCGACGCCAAGACGAATGTCGAAGTCCTGAAAGCGACGGGTGCGCAGAACGAAGCCAATCTTCAGAATCTTCGCGTGCTCCGGACCTATTACGATGTGAAGGCGCCGGTCTCGGGCCGCATCGGCATTGCGAATGTCCGGCAAGGCGCAATCGTCCGTTCCGCGGACGCGGGCACGCCGCTCGCAACCATCAATCAGATTGCCCCGATCTATGTTGCGTTCGGCATTCCCGAGCGCTTCATTCCCGAACTGCGTACCGCCGGAGACACGGCCAAGGTCGAGGTTCAGTTTCAGAGCGAATTGACGCTCAGCGGCGGCAAGGTGGCATTCATCGAGAACACGGTCGATCCGCAAACCGGAACGATCCTTGTACGCGGTATTTTTGAGAACAGCGACGAGAAGCTCTGGCCCGGCACGCTCGCCTCGGTGCGTGTCACGCTTCGCACCGATGCCAATCTCGTTACGATTCCTTCTGAAGCGGTGCAAAGCGGGCAGAAGGGCACTTTCGTTTTCGTGATCGAGAATAATGTCGCCCGTGTCCGCAACGTGAAGGTGCTGCGCACGGCGGATGGAGAGACGGTTCTCGCCGAGGGGCTCGAGGGCAACGAGACCGTTGTTATCGATGGTCAGCTATCGCTCCGCGACGGCAGCCGCGTCGAAATCAAATCGCGGCAGGCAGGCTCCTGACGATGAGCTTCTTCGAGCTTTGCATTCGCAGGCCGGTGCTGACGACACTTCTGATGGTGTCGATCATCATGGCCGGTGTGTTCGGCTATCGCCTGCTGCCGGTCTCGGCGTTGCCGCGCGTGGATTTTCCGACAATCAATATTACGGCGTCGCTTCCGGGCGCGAATCCCGAAATCATCGCTGCGACGGTGGCGACCCCGATCGAGCGGCAGCTTGCGACGATTGCCGGCATTACTTCGATGACTTCGTCGAGCGTGACTGGATCGACGCAGATCACGGTTCAATTCGACCTCAACCGCAATATCGACGCCGCGGCGCTGGACGTGCAGTCGGCGCTTTCGGTTGCGCAGCGCAATCTGCCGGTCGAAATGACCACGCCGCCGAGTTTCCGCAAGGTGAACCCGGCAGATGCTCCGGTTCTTTTCCTTTCGTTGGTATCGGACACGCTGCCGCTATCAGTCGTGAACGAATATGCCGAGACGGTGATCGGGCAGCAGATTTCGCAGATCACCGGCGTTGCGCAGGTTAACGTCTTCGGCGGCCAGAAGTATGCGCTACGCGTCCGCATTAATCCGGAAGCGATTGCGGCGCGCGGCATATCGCTGACCGAAATCAATCAGGCGATTGCCTCGGCGACCACGAACTCCCCGCTCGGCGTGATCTCGGGACCTAAGCAGAATCTTACGCTCGATATGGGCTCGCAGCAGGCCGACGCGAAGAGGTATCAGGACCTGATTGTGGCCTGGCGCAACGGTGCGCCGATCAAACTGACCGATGTCGCCATCGTCGAGAATGGCGTCGAGAACGAGCGCATCGCCGGCTGGTACAATGACAAGCGCGCGATCAATCTCGCGATCTACCGTCAGCCCGACGCAAACACCATCGATGTCGTCGATAACGTGAAGCGCCGCTTGCCCGAATTCCGGGCTTCGGTGCCGGGTGCAATCAGCATCGAAGTTCTGATCGACCGTTCGATCTCGATCCGCAACTCGGTAAGCGCCGTGCAGCGCACGCTCCTAGAAGCCGTGGTGCTGGTGGTGCTGGTGATCTTTCTGTTCCTGCGCTCGGGCCGCGCGACATTGATTCCTGCCCTCGCTCTGCCGCTGTCCATCATCGGCACGTTCGGGGCGATGTATGTGCTCGGCTATTCGATCAACAACATGACTTTGCTTGCGCTGGTATTGTGCGTGGGCTTCGTCGTCGACGACGCCATCGTCGTCCTGGAAAACATTTATCGCTACATCGAGCGCGGCATGCCGCCATTCCAGGCGGCGATTACAGGCGCACGCGAAATCGGCTTTACCATCGTGTCGATGACCGTCTCGCTGGTTTGCGTCTTCATTCCCGTGTTGTTCATGGGCGGCATCGTCGGCCGCGTGTTCCGCGAGTTCGCGGTAACAATTTCCGTTGCTATTCTCGTGTCGGGCTTCGTCTCGCTCACGCTCACGCCGATGCTCTGCGCGCGTCTTTTAAAGCCTGTCGATCACGAGAAGAAGCCGGGCCGGTTCATGCAGGCGTCCGAGCGCGTATTCGACTGGAGCTTGGAGAAGTACAAGCTGTCGCTCGATTTCGTATTGAAGCACAGGCCAGCAACACTGATCGCGACCTTCGCGACCCTGTTCATTGTGATCGGGCTCTATGCCTGGGTTCCGAAGGGGTTCTTCCCCGTCGAGGATACGGGTTTCATCTCCGGCACGATCGAAGCCGCCACCGACACCTCGTTCGAGGCGATGGCGCAACGCCAGCAGGAAGTCTCGGATCTGGTGCGCAAGGACAAGGACGTCGCCTATGCGGTGTCCATCGCCGGCGCCACCGGCATCAGCCGCACAACGAATACGGGCAGGCTATTCATTTCCCTGAAGCCGCGCCACGAGCGAACCGAAAGCGCGAACCAGATCATCCAGCGCTTGCGGCGGACGGTTGCGCAGGTTCCCGGCGTCAAGGCGTTCTTCCAGCCGGTCCAGAATATATCCGTCGGCGGCACCGCGGCACGCGCGCTCTATCAATATACTCTGCAGAGTTCGGACACGGACACGCTATTTTCCCTCGCGCCGCAACTGACGGAGAAAATCTCAGAGCTGCAGATCTTGCGAGACGTAAATTCCGATCTCCAGATCACCAATCCGCAGCTCACGATCGATATCGATCGCGACAAGGCTCGCGCATTTGGCATCGGCGACGACCAGATCAGGAGCGTTCTATACAGCCAGTACGGATCGCGACAGGTTGCGACGCTCTATACGGCGAATAACCAGTTTCAGGTGATTGTCGAAGCGCAGCGCCGCTTTCAGCGCGACGAAACCGATCTGTCGCGAACATATCTTCGTGCGTCGACCGGACAGTTGGTGCCGTTGGACGCCATTGCGACCATGCGCAGAACCGTAGGCCCGCTGCAGATCGCACATCAGCAGCAGCAGCCGGCGGTTACGATCTCGTTCAATCTAGCCCCGGGCGTATCGCTCTCTGAAGCAGTAGCCGCAATCCAGCGCGTTGAACGCGACTCCAATCTGCCTGCGAGCGTGACCACGGGCTTTCAGGGCACGGCACAGGCGTTCCGCGACTCGCTGTCGAGCCAGCCGCTCCTGATCCTTGCTGCGATCCTCGTAATCTACATCGTCCTCGGCATTCTCTACGAAAGCTTCATCCATCCGCTGACGATCTTGTCGGGTCTGCCTTCGGCCGGGATCGGCGCGCTCTTGACCCTTCTCCTGTTCGGTATGGATCTGTCGGTCATCGCCATCATCGGCATCGTGCTTCTCGTCGGCATCGTGAAGAAGAACGCGATCATGATGATCGACTTCGCAATCGAACGAAGACGCCACGGCATGGGCGCAGAAGAATCGATCCGGGAGGCTGCGCTCCTGCGCTTCCGCCCGATCATGATGACGACCATGGCCGCGATCTTCGGCACGCTGCCAATCGCGATCGGCGCGGGCGAGGGCGCCGAGCTGCGCCAGCCGCTCGGTGTCGCGGTGGTTGGCGGCCTGCTTCTCTCCCAGTTGCTGACGCTCTACATCACACCTGTGATCTACATTTACCTCGACAAGTACGATCAGAAGATCGCGGGCGCGATCAACGAGCCGGAGCCGGAGATCCAGCAGAAGCCGTCCGCGAAACGCGGCGGCAAGGACAAGATCGTAGCGGCGGAATAGTTACGCCGCGGCCGATTTCCTCGGCGCGAAGGTGCGCTCCATTTCGCGCCTGAATTTTACCGTGTCGTCCTCCGCTATCGCGACGTCGTGCCAGGTGACGGCGCTTCCGGCCGGAATGCGCTTGTTCAGTTTCACTTTATGCGCGAGCCCGATCGGCAGGGCGCCTGCCGTGAGCGAGTCTTCGGCGCGCATGATCTTGCCATAGACCGTATATCCGCCTTCGCCGTCCAGTACTTCGCCTTCGGCAAGGTCGCGTTTGGCGACCGCGGCGACATCCGACCGGAATGCGTCGGCAATTCCGGTTGCTTCGTTGCGGAGCACGGCCGCAGCGGCGGAGATACCAAGCTCCAGCCCGATCATGTGATAGGGGCGATAGAGCGCGGAGTAGCGGCCGGACTTGTCGGTGATCATGCCGTATTCCGCGAAACAGCGGCGCGTATATTCCGCGCGCGCGTCGTCGGAGCCTGCTTCGAAGACGACATAGACGCCCCAACGCAGATCGCGCTCGACTGGCGAGCCGTCGCGATGGAGGCTGGAGATGACTTCGACCATTCCGCTTTCCTCGAGTACGCCGCCCGCAGTCCGCGGAATGAGATGTTTCGGCAGTTCGTCCGCGCCGCATGGCGGGAAGGCGAGCCCGTCTCGCGGCGCTTTCAACCCGGTTGCATTGGAGATCGCGGCCATCTCGATTGCCGACTTGGTGCCATCGAGGAATGAATTGAACATCTGCGAGTTCATGCCGGCGCTTGCCGCCTGCTCGGCGGTCATGCCGTAGTAATTCCACACAGTGTCCGGCGTCGATTGCGGATATTCGGGCAGGTATTTTGTACCTTTGCCTGCGGAAACCACGCGGAAGCCGCAGGCTTCCGCCCAGTCGACCATTTCGCAGACGAGTGCCGGCTGGTCACCGTAGGCGAGCGCATAGACGACACCGGCTTCCTTCGCGCGCTTCGCAAGCAGCGGCCCCGCGAGCACATCCGCTTCGACCGTTACGTTCACAACATGCCGCCGCGCTTTGAACGCTGCAAGACAATGCCGTATCGCGGCGGACGGGCTGCCCGTCACGTCCAGCACGACATCGAGACCGTCGGCGTTGATCAGCGCCAGGGCATCTTCGGTGATCGCGGTCTTTCCGGACTTGAGCGCGTCTCCAAAATCGCGCGCAATCTGCGCCTCGTCCCATCCGGTGCGCTTCAGTGCATCGCGGGCGCGCTGTCCGGAAAGATCGGCGACACCGAGCACGTGCAGGCCGGGCGTCGTTCTTGCCTGCGCCAGAAACATCGAGCCGAATTTTCCCGCTCCGATCAGCCCTGCGCGAATGGGGCGTCCTTCCGCAGCGCGGGCTTTCAGCATCCGGCCGAGATTCATGTCGTGAACTCCATAATTTAGCGAGATCGGTTCCGCGTGGTGGTCATAGCGCGGGCAGCCATGCGTTGGCTACCGGGTCGACCGGCTGGCGCTCTCCGCGCGCGGGGTTTATAGCCAAGAACATGAAATGTGCAGCGCGGCGAACCCCGCGCCGCTTCGAAGAAACCGCCGAGGATTTCATATGAACAAGCCGCTCGCGAAAGAATCCGCCAAGCCCACATCCGCCGTTTCCTCGAACTGGGAAGACCCGTTCGATCTGGAAAGCCAGCTCACGGACGACGAACGCATGGTGCGCGATACGGCCCGCTCCTACGCACAGGAGAAACTGCTGCCGCGCGTCACCGAAGCTTTCCTCCAGGAGAAATACGATCGCGCGGTTATGACCGAAATGGGCTCGCTCGGTCTCCTAGGCTCGACGCTGCCGGAGAAATACGGCGGCGCGGGCCTGAACTATGTGAGCTATGGCGTGGCGGTGCGCGAAATCGAGCGGGTGGACTCCGGCTATCGTTCGGCAATGAGCGTGCAGTCCTCGCTCGTGATGTATCCGATCTATGCCTACGGATCGGAAGAGCAGCGGATGAAGTACCTGCCCAAGCTTGCGACCGGTGAAATCGTCGGTGCATTTGGCTTGACGGAGCCGGATCACGGCTCCGACCCGGGCGGCATGCGCACCCGCGCTGAGAAGACCGCGAAGGGTTACAAGCTTACTGGCGCGAAGCTCTGGATCACGAACGCGCCGGTTGCCGACGTCTTCGTCGTTTGGGCGAAGTCGGACGCCGATGGCGGGCGCATTCGCGGCTTCATCCTGGAGCGCGGCATGAAGGGTCTGACCACGCCGAAGATCGAAGGCAAGCTTTCGCTCCGCGCTTCGATCACCGGCGAAATCGTGATGGAGGGTGTCGAGGTCGGCGAGGACGCAATTCTCCCGAACGTCTCCGGTCTCGCGGGCCCCTTCGGCTGTCTCACCCGCGCGCGTCTCGGTATCGCCTGGGGCGCGATGGGTGCCGCGGA
Source organism: Hyphomicrobiales bacterium (assembly GCA_018335895.1). GTDB lineage: Bacteria > Pseudomonadota > Alphaproteobacteria > Rhizobiales > Xanthobacteraceae. The sequence goes on from JAGXQU010000031.1 coordinate 22,181, forward strand.
AGCTTGCATGGCCGCTGCGCGCGATTACACGATGAACCGCAAACAGTTCGGCCGGCCGCTCGCTGCGACGCAGATCGTGCAATTGAAGCTCGCGAACATGCAGACCGAGATCGCGCTCGGCCTTCAGGCGGCACTTCGTGTGACGCGCTTGATGGACGAGGACCGCTGCCCAGCGGAGGCCGTGTCGATCATCAAGCGTAACAACTGCGGAAAGGCGCTCGATATCGCGCGGGTTGCGCGCGACATGCACGGCGGCAACGGTATCACTGCCGAGTATCATGTTATGCGGCACGTGATGAATCTGGAAACGGTGAATACCTACGAGGGCACGCATGACATTCATGCGCTCATCCTCGGCCGGGGCATCACCGGCATCCAGGCGTTCTCGCAGTAAGTTCATCCGATGACTGCACCGCTGGACGGCATCAAGGTGCTGGAGCTTGCGCGCGTGCTCGCAGGTCCCTGGGCCGGGCAAATTCTCTCCGATCTCGGTGCCGACGTGATCAAGGTCGAACGTCCCGGGCAGGGCGACGAGACGCGCACGTGGGGTCCGCCTTATGTCGAAGGTAAGAGCGGCGAAAATCTTTCCGCCGCGTATTATCACGCGATCAACCGCGGCAAGCGTTCGGTGCTCGCCGACTTCACCCGAAAAGAAGACATCGATCTGGTCGCGGCGCTCATCCGCGAAGCCGACGTCATCATCGAGAACTATAAGGTGGGTGATCTCAAGAAGTATGGCCTCGATTACGAGAGCGTGAAAAAGATCAACCCGAAGATCATCTATTGCTCCGTCACAGGCTTCGGGCAGACCGGGCCTTACGCGAGTCGTCCGGGCTACGACCTCATCATTCAGGCGATGGGCGGCATCATGGACATCACCGGCGAGCCGGATCGGGAGCCGATGCGCACGGGCGTCGCGTATGTGGATGTCTTTACCGGATGCTATTCCGCAATCGCCATTCAAGCGGCGCTAATCGCGCGCACAAAATCCGGCGAAGGCCAGCACATCGACATGAGTCTGATGGATGTGCAGACCAGCGTCCTCGCCAACCAGGCGCTGAATTATCTCGTGTCCGGCAAGGCGCCACGGCGCATGGGCAACGCGCATCCGAATGTCGTGCCCTATCAGGCGTTCGAGACGTCGGACGGCTACATGATTATCGCCGTCGGCAACGACGGCCAGTTCAAGAGCTTCTGCGATGTCCTGGGCCTGCCTGAAGTGCGCGACGATCCGCGCTATGCATCGAACGGCAAGCGCAACGAAAACCGCGCAACCCTTATTCCCGCGCTGATGGCGAAGACGAAACTTCGCACGCGTGCCGATCTGCTTGCGGCGCTTGAGCAAGCGAGCGTGCCCGCGGGCCCGATCCGGTCGATCGACGAGGTCTTTGCGGACCCGCAGGTCATCGCCCGCAAGATGCGGATCGATCTACCAGACGCCAGCGCGAAGGGCGGCTCGATCCCCGGTGTTCGTGCGCCGATCATGATGGCTGGCACGCCGCTGCAATACGATAAACCGTCGCCGCGGCACGGCGAGAATTCGGATGAAGTCCGCGCCGCGGTCTCCGCCGGAAAGCCCGCCTTTCGCGATACGCGAAGCCGTTAAAGCGGAATCACAGCCCGAAGCGGACCTGAATCAACGCATCGCGCCAAGCAATTCAGAAGACTCAGGTTTTCGGGTTCAGTTGAATCGCCCTCTGAAGTCCGTATGAATCGGATGATGAGATGCGACCGCAGCGTCAATATCGCATCCGTAAAAGTTGAAGGCGCAATAGAAAGCTTCCGGCCGGAAGCCGGATCGCATTGCGCTCGTCGGCTTTTGTGCAGCCGGGAAAATTGAGGCGTACGAAGGAAAGCGTTGGTTGGGGGACTAGGATTCGAACCTAGATTGACGGAGTCAGAGTCCGCAGTTCTACCGTTGAACTATCCCCCAACGGGCCACGAAAAGCGTATTCGGGCTGGGGCCTGGCAGCGATGCCGCCGAAGCGCGGTTCTTCTAGCCGACCGCGCCATGCCCCGCAACCGGCTCGATTTTAGGGTTATTCAGCAGGTTGAACGCCCGATTCCGCGTCTTCGCCAGGCAGGCGGCTGATTGCGACACCGGCGACGACGGCCCCGACCGCGAGGATCGGCAACAAGCGCCGAAAGCCGATTGTGCGGACGACCTGCAATCCTGTGAGCAGGATTGCGGGATCCTGCCACCACTCCGGATTTCGGTTGCGCTCGGCTTCCGCCTTCGCTGCGCGCTGCTCGACGGCCCGAGAGAGTATGCGGCGTTTGCGTCCGGACGAAAGAAGCGGAATAAGCGCAAGAAGCGCGATCACGCCGAATGCCGATGCGATCGCACCCCAAGCGTACATCATTCCATAGGTCTCTAGGGTCCAGAGAAACAGAATGACAAGGCCGCAAGCGAACGCGGCAACGCCCGCAGCCGCGAAAACCACGCCTGCGATCATGGCCTTCAAGGTAAGGTCGAGCCTCACCTTGAAGTCGTCGATTAATCCACCGAGCACGTACAGCCCTCCGGTGTGTTTAGCGGCGCCACATCGCGCCGATCAGGAAACCGATGCCGGCTGCCATCATAAGCGTCGTAACGGGACGCTTGTAAACTGCATCCTCGACCGCGTCGCTGATCGTTGTCGTCACATCCTTCACGGCGTCGACCGCTTCCTGGCCTTTGCCGCTCGCGTCCGAAATCACACCATCGAGATTCTTGCGCGCCCGGTCGTACGCGGCACTTCCGGTAGCCGACACCAGTGAGGCGACCTGTTGGGTCAGCTTGGAAACGTCGCCTTTCAGATTCTCGAACTCGCGATCGATCGACTCTTTCGTATTCGAGCCGTTGGATGTGGTGCTGGTTGAAGTAGCCATCGGACAATCCTTTGCATTCCTCCGCGCGAAGGACGCACGGGAACAGGTTGAGACAGGAAGGTTCGCAGGCACAACGCCGGAGAGCGGGTAGGGTTCCGCCCTTCAGCCCGGCAGTTTCACTTCTTCTTTCGCAGCGAACTGATTGACGATCACGATAATGACGATCAGCAGCGGCACCGCGAGGAGTGCGCCGAACGGCCCCCACAGCCACACCCAGAAGGCGATCGAAAGGAATATGAAGAGCGGGTTCAGCGTCAGCCTTGCGCCGAGGATCGTCGGGGTCACGAACTGGCCCTCGATCGTGGACATTCCGACGAATAGAAGTGGCGCGATCAGCGCCTGATAGAACGAGTCGAACGTGACCAGTCCGACGCCAAGCAATGTGACGAACATCGTCGCAGGTCCGATATAGGGCACGAAGTTCAGCACAAAGGCGAGGAAGCCCCATACCAATGGGCTGGGCAGACCGATGAAGTAGCAAGCCGTGCCGACAATAATGCCCACGCCCGCGTTGATCGCGGCAACCGTCGCGATATAGGTCGCAAGACTGGCCTCGACAGCGTTCCAGATTCGAATGACGCGCAGACGCGCTTGGCGCTCCGAGCCAAAACGAACGATGCTCTCCTTAAGCCTGTTCCTGTGACCGAGAAAAAAGAACAACGTGCCGAAGAAAATGAGCAGTTGTCCGACCGCAGGCGTCAGCGACGCGAGTGCCGGCTGCAGCAGGCTGGTATTCAGATCGAAGGCGATGGTCTTGCTCTGCGACGGCGCGGCGCCGAGCGCCTCGCGCACGCGGTTTAGCGCTTCGATGGGCGCATCGAAGATGACGAGCTTTTCGCGGAGGTTGGCGCCGATCTCGGGTGCGCGGCCAATCCATGCGCGAACGGGATCCGACAGATAAACGATTCCGGTAGAAAGCAGCGCAATCGTACCGAGCACGAGGATCGCGGCCGTACCGGCATGAGGGATGCGGTAGTTCGCGGCGAGGCTCGTGAGCGGAGCCAGAATCGTGCCGATAACGAGTGCAAGCGTGATCGGCAGGAAGACAGCACGGCCGTAGCCGAGCATGGCCATCAGCAAAATGAGAAAGATGCCGATCAGCGCAATTTGCGCGAACGTCGCGCCAGGTTTCGATTGCGCGTGGCCCGCGGCAGGCTCGTCCGCCGATCCGTTGTGTTTTGTAGAGGTGAGGTCGTCCATATTCTCTTTCCGGCCCGAGCGGGTAAGGGCGTCCGGTTTGTTCGCCATTTTCCGGGCCATGGTGACGCAGCCGGAGCGCGCGGGAAAGGGGGGCACTCAGCCGCAGCATTTTCCGTTGAACAAAAGCGGGCGCTTGCGCGTTAGAGCCGCCGGGGCCGCGGCTTCCGTCCGGGAGCCGCCGCCGTCACGGGAGTCGGGCAGATGGGCCTTCTGATAAGCATTCTGATTACATTTCTGGTCGTTATTCTTGTTCTTTATCTCGTCAATCTCCTTCCGATCGACGGGCGGGCGAAGCAGATCGTCCGCATCATCGTCATCCTTGTCGGCATCCTGTATTTGCTGCGCTACCTGATGGCGACAGGTCCGCTGATTTAACGGGCGGGCGCCTTTCGTTTGGAGGCCGATGGCGGCTCCGGTCCGCATGCGCTAGCCTGAAGCGCATCTTGGATCGGAGGCTGCGATGCCTGATTCAATTCTTTATCACGAAGCCAATCGTGCGTTGCAGGATCAATTCAAGAGCCGCGCGATTGCCGACCGGCTTGAGGAAAAGCTGGCGCGCACCGAATTTACGGGCGACGACCGGGCCTATATCGAAAGCGTATATCTGTTCTTTCTTGCAACGGCCGATGCCGAAGGAAAACCCGATTGCTCCTTCAAGGGCGGCCCGCGCGGGTTTGTCCGTGTGACAGGGCCGAACGAGATCGTGTTCCCGGATTACGACGGGAACGGGATGTTCAAGAGCCTCGGTAATATCGATGCGAATCCGAATGTCGGTCTCCTGTTTATCGACTTCGAAAGGCCGAGGCGGCTGCGCGTGAATGGCACGGCGAAGGTCAACCGAAACGACCCCCTGCTTGCGCTGACCACCGGTGCGCAGTTGATCGTGCGCGTAACCGCGACGGCGATTTTTCCGAACTGCCCGCGCTACATTCCGACAATGACGCTAGCGAGTCCTTCGAAATACACTCCGGCGGCGGGAGTCGTGCCGGAAGAGCCCGGATGGAAAAGCTTTCCGGACTTCAAGGACCACGTGCATCCGCGACATCCCACGGCGTAGATCGAGGATACTCGCTTAAGACCGGAAAACCGGGTTAGGCTTCGCGCATCAACCGTCCCGGGGGCGGACCATGCATAGTTTCGGCCGGCGAGTTTTCCGCCTCTCTGTCGCGAGCCTGTTTTTCTGTATTTCGCTCTTGCTGCTGGCGGCCGGTTCGGCGGAGGCCGCGAAACGTCCGTTCTATGCGATCGCGCATCGCGTCAACGACATCGAATGGGTGAAGTACGCGCTTTCGCGCGGCGCGAATGCTATCGAGATCGATATTATCTGCCGCGACGGCGAGTTCTACGTCGCGCACGATTTTCTGGAAGGTTATGGCAACCCGCTCGGCGAGTTTCTGCACCGTCTTCAGATCGTCGCGCGGCAGCATACGCGGCTCGCGCTTGTCATCTTCGACATCAAGGATGTCTGCGCTCCGGGTGGGGATTCGAAGCAGGCGGTGCTTGGCAGAAAGATCATGCAGGAAGCGCGTAAGACGCTGCGCGCCGAGGGCGTTCGCGTACTCTATTCAGTAGCGAAGAAGAAGGACGCCGCCTGGTTGACCAATATGGTGACAGGGGACGGAGCGCACCGGATAAAAAGTGGCGAGGCTTTTGCCATCGATCAGGAAGACGACTACCGGCAAGTCGCTGAAGAGCTACGGCGTAGCCATCCGATGCCGTTCGCTTACGGGAACGGGATTTTTGTCGCGAACCCGCTCTTCTTCCTCAATTGCGCGATTGAGGAATCGGTCGCGAAAGCCGCCGCCGCGCCGCGCGGCAAGCGCCCGAGGCTGGTTTACATCTGGACCATTCGCTCGAGCGCAACGATGCGCCGCATGCTGGCGGCGGGCGTCGATGGCATCTTCGTCAATCCGCAGAATATTCCGAAACTGGTCGGCGTCATGGAAGAAAGCGGCAAGTACCGTCTGGCGACGCGCCGCGACAGCCCGTTTTGAGCCTGTTCCGTCTCGCGGTTGCGAAGCGCCGATTTGCGCGCCCGGGCAGGGCTGCCTAAACTGACGGCAACGTAAAATCAGTAGCTGGAACTTCGTCGAGCGCTTGTTGCAAGCGCTCCGGGTTTCGGGGAAAGGCATGGCATGGCGGACCAGCCGCGCGAGAGCGCGTCCGGGCCGCAGCAAGCGGCCAAATCCGGCCGGCGCCGCCGCAGGCGCCGCGGACGCGGAAGAAACCGGGCGGCGTCGCAGGCGCAGGCGTCCTCGCCTGCGCATTACGGCGCGCTCGATCTCGGCACCAACAACTGCCGCCTTCTGGTGGCGGCTCCCACGCAGGATTCCTTCCGCGTGGTCGATGCCTTTTCGCGCATCGTCCGGCTCGGCGAGGGGTTGTCGCGCAGCGGCGAGCTTTCGGAAGCCGCGCAGGAACGCGCCATCGCGGCGCTGAAAATATGCGCGGCGAAGCTCGAGAGCAGGAAAGTCACCCGTATGCGCCTGATTGCGACCGAGGCCTGCCGCGGCGCGCGAAACGGTCCCGCCTTTCTGGAGCGGGTCGGACGCGAAACGGGGTTGCATCTCGAAATCGTCAACCGCGAAACCGAGGCGAAGCTTGCCGCGAATTCCTGCGCCCCGCTGCTGGACCGCACAGCGAGCGGCGCGATCCTGTTCGACATTGGCGGCGGCTCTTCGGAACTGGCCTGGCTCGGCAAGGCTGCCGACGTGGATGGCGGACCGCCGCTCGCGCCGGTGCAGGAGTGGGATTCGATGCCGCTCGGCGTGGTGACGCTTGCCGAGCGATTCGGCGGCGAAAATGTCACCGCGGAAGTATTCGGCGCCATGGTGGAGGACGTGCTGCCGCGCGTGAAGGCGTTTGCGGAAAAAACCAACGGCGCTGCCTCCGGGGAGTTCTACCTGCTCGGCACTTCGGGAACGGTGACGACGCTCGCGGGCATCCACCTCGAACTGCCGCGCTACGACCGCCGCCGGGTGGACGGCATCTGGCTTTCGAGCGAAGAGGTCACGAACGTCGTGAACAGGCTTTGCGCGACGAGCTACGCAGAGCGGGTGGCGAATCCCTGCATCGGCGTGCAGCGCGCCGATCTCGTGCTCGCCGGCTGTGCTATCCTCGAGGCGATCCGGAAGGTCTTTCCCTGCAAGCGGCTGCGCGTCGCTGACCGCGGCTTGCGCGAGGGCATGCTCGTTGAACTGATGCGCGCCGACGGCGTATGGAAGCGGTAAATGAGCGAAAAAAAATCGCTGCCAGAGCGCGGCAAGGTGCGCGTCAAGAAAAAGACCGGACGCTCGCACTCCTCCAATCAGTGGCTCAAGCGCCAGCTGAACGATCCCTATGTGCGTAAGGCGCATGCGGAGGGCTATCGTTCGCGGGCGGCGTTCAAGCTTCTCGAGATCGACGACAAGCATAAGATCTTGAAGCGCGGCGCGCGTGTAGTCGATCTGGGTGCTGCCCCCGGAGGCTGGTCGCAGGTAGCGGCTGAGCGCGTGGGCGCGGAAAAAGGACAGGGCAAGGTCGTCGCGATCGATCTCCTCGAGATCGAGCAGATCAGCGGTGTCGAATTTGCGCAGATGGACTTCAACGATGACGACGCGCCCGCGCGCCTGAAGCAGATGCTCGGCGGGCAGGCGGATGTGGTCCTGTCCGACATGGCTGCGAACACCATCGGCCACCGCCAGACGGATCATCTCAAGATCGTGGCGCTTGTCGAGATGGCCGCGGAGTTCGCGCGGGAAGTGCTCGCGCCCGGCGGAAGTTTCCTCGCAAAAGTTCTGCAGGGCGGTACCGAAGGCGAATTGCTGAACGCCCTGAAACGCGACTTCAAGACGGTGAAGCACATCAAGCCGCCGGCGAGCCGGAAGGATTCCGCCGAGCTTTATGTGCTGGCGACCGGATTCAGAGGAGAGAATTAAGCCTGCGGGCCGCGCTCGGTATCCTGCGCTTCCGGCGGAGGCGGGGTCACGAGCGAAGCGCCGGCATCGATTGGCAGCCTCAACAGCAAGAATATCGCGGTGAGCGAACACAGCGACACCGCGAAGAACGCGATCGAAAAATCTCCCAAGAGAATCTCGTTCGAGCCGCGCACATAGCGCAGGCTTTCCAGCACCATCGCCGCGACCGCGACACCCGCGGAAACCGAAATCTGCTGCGCGACGCTCGTGAAACTCGTCGCCTGACTCATGGTCGATGAGCCGAGATCGGCGAAGGCGAGCGAATTCAGGGTGGAGAATTGCAGTGCGCGGAAGAACCCGCCGATGAAGAGCACCGCGATCACGATGAAATAGGGCGTGCCGGGCTCGAAAAATCCGGCGGCTGCGATGAAGCCTGCCGCTACCACGGTATTGACGACGAGAACGCGCTTGATGCCGAAGCGGCGCAGGATGGGCGCGACGCTCGCCCGCATCAGCATCGCGCCGGCCGCGCCCGCGAAGGTGAGCAAGCCGGATTGCAGCGCGTTCAGGCCGAAGCCGAGCTGAAACATCAGGGGCAGCAGAAACGGCATCGCGCCGACGCCGATCCGAAACAGCGAGCCGCCGACTACGCTTACCCGGAACGTCTGCACCGACAACAGTTTCAGGTCGATTAGCGGCGCGGGATGCGCGCGCGCGTGGCGCACGTAAAGGTACATCACGACCGCGCCGACCACGATCATCGAAGCCGAAAGCCAGAACGGCAAGAGCTCCTGCCCGATGGTCGTGAAGCCGAAGGCGAGCCCGGTAAGGCCGATGCCGGAAAGCACGAAGCCGGAGACATCGAGCGGCGGCACGTTCTCCTCGCGGATGTCCTCGATGTATTTTGTGGCGAGCCAGAAGCCGACGATGCCGATCGGGATGTTGATCCAGAAGATCCAGCGCCAGTGGAAATAGGTGGTGATGAAGCCGCCAAGCGGCGGGCCGATCATCGGGCCGATCAGCGCAGGCACCACGAGCCAGGCGAGCGCGGAGACGAGTTCGTGCTTCGGCACCATGCGCAGGATCACGAGGCGGCCGACCGGCACCATCATCGCGCCGCCCATGCCCTGGATGATGCGATAGAGCACGAGATCGGGCAGCGAGACGGCGAAGCCGCAGGCGAGCGAGCCCAGCGTGAAGACGACAATGGCGGCGCGGAATACGGTGCGCGCGCCGAATTTGTCCGCCATCCAGCCGGAGATCGGGATGAACACCGCGAGCGACAGGAGGTAGGAGGTGAGCGCGAGCTTGAGCGCAATCGGGTCCACGCCGAGGTCGCGCGAGATCTCCGGGAGCGAGGTCGCGATGACGCTCGAGTCCACGTTCTCCATGAAGAGCGCGGTAGCGACGATGAGGGGGACGAGGACTTCGCGGCGCATGCGGGGGTGTTCCGGGGACTGAATAGACCGTGAAACCGGCGGCGTCATCCTGCGTTGTGCAGGACTGCCTTGCGGCACGCGCGAGGCTCACCATATGGAGCGCGGGTTCAAGGAGGCCTGTTGCCGATGATCTACTTTCTCGCGTTCTTTGTTCCGCCTCTCGGTCTGCTGCTGAACGGGCAGCCGTTCGCGGCGATCTTGAGCGCGATCCTCTGGGTGATTTGCTTCTTCGCGGGCTTCTTCTTCTGGCCGTTGTGGTTCCTGCCGTCCACGCACGCGATCGTGGCGATCATGCTCAGGAACGACGACCGCCGGCACCGCGAGCTGGTCGATGCGATCGAGAGGCACGGGCCTCCGCCGGGGTGGAAGCCGTAAGGCGCGATGGCTTCTCAAACAGCATTCCGCGTTTCCGCGCTTCATAGGAAGCCGGAGTAGAGGCGGCGGGGACGCCGGGAGAATTCCGTCTCCCACGGCCGTCTGTGTGAAAGAGAAAACACAGACGAGGGTCGTCACCGCGAGGTCCGGAGGTTCTCCGGCGTCCCGCAGCGCGCGTGGGCTTTATCGCGAATGCCGCAAGCGGCACGCGCGGTCCCATTCGCGCCGGCAACACGCGATGGTTTACGGCCTGCTTCGCATGACCCCCGGTGGACTTACCTTGCTATCCACCGCTGGCGGGTCTTCTCGGTTTCGCCGTTGCGCATTGGCATGCGCCCGCACGAGACCGCCAAGTAAGACCCTGTGACGCGCGGCAGGCGCGCCGGGATCATTCGACTTCAGCCGCCGCATTTCGCCTCTCGCGTAAGAGACTGGATGCGGCCACCGCTTCCGGCCCACGCTCTGCTACGCGGTGCAAAGCGTCCTGTATTTGAGCCAGAACGCGCGCAGTTTATTTCGAGCGCGGAGGGGCGGGGATAAGTTTTTTCGAGGATTCGGGGAAGTAGTTGGGCGCAAACGAAAAAGCACTGCCGCGGAAATGCCGCTATCCCCGTTACGGTTGTGACCAATCTAATGTGTTGTCTGGTGCACGATCTAAAATTGATCGCGCAAAATCTCTGGCAAGAAAAAGTTTTTGCCGATCTTTTCTTCCTGCCATCTGCACAACCTTTCGCAATCATCTAAACCGAAACGCGAAAGTAGAGAATGTTTGCAGATATTTTTAGACTTGAGAGATCAGCGCAATCCGCAGCCGGGTCAAGCCCGGCCATGACGAAGTTGGTGTTACGCCACCTTCGTGAAATCCGGCGGGCGGCGCTCTGCAAAAGCGCGGAAGGCCTCTAAAGCCTCCGGCGATTTCAGGCGCTCCTTGAACGCGGCACCTTCGGTTTCCATCACGCGCTTGATGATCGCGGGATCGCGCATCAGCTGTTTCGTGAGCTTCAAGGCGCCGGCGGGGCGGGTCGCCAACTTCTTCGCATAATCCAGCGCGCGTGCGCGGACCTGTGAAGAGGGCACCGCTTCGGTGACGATCCCGATCTCGGCCGCTTCCTTGCCGGTGACCGGCTCGCCGAGTGCGAACATCTTATAGGCCCGCGCATAGCCGATCCGCATGGGAAGCAGCATCGTGGAAGCGGCTTCCGGGACGAGCGCCAGATTCACGAAGGGCACCGTCAGCTTCGCGTCTTCGGCCACGACGACCATGTCGCAGTGTAAGAGCATCGTGGTGCCGACGCCGACGGCGTTGCCCTGCACCGCCGCGACATAGGGCTTGGTGGAGGAAGCCAGGCACTGGAGGAAGGGCGAGGCGGCGACGTTCTCCGGCTGCACCTTGCCCATCGCGACCTCGGTGAAGTCCGCGATGTCGTTCCCCGAAGTAAACATGTCGCCTTCGGCCTGAAACAGCACGGCCCGGATGCCGGCCTCTTCTTCGGCCCGGATCATGCCCTGCACTAGCGCGCCATACATGGCCTTGTTGAGCGCGTTCTTCTTCTCGGCGCGGTTCAGCGTCATGGTGAGCACGCCGGCTTCGAGCGTGGTGCGGACGAGATCGGTCATTTCGGCCTCCGGGATTTGGCTCACCGGACTATAGCGGGGGACGTGCAAAAGATGCAGGGGAGGAAGGTATTGGTTGCGCTACGGCACCTTTGCCTTTTGGAACCGCCATGCTAACGACCCTCGCCAACCCGATGCTTACGGCGATTCCAGCCCGCGTGGCGGCACGCCATTTTCCGGCATAGACCGGTGGAACAGGAGTTGGCGATGAACCGTCTTACCGGCGGCCTCGCGCAGGAAGCGCTCACTTTCGACGATGTGCTCCTGAAGCCCGGCCTTTCCGACGTGCTGCCGTCCGAGGTGGATGTCCGCACGCGCCTCACCCGAACCGTATCCCTGAATATCCCGATCCTGTCCGCGGCCATGGACACGATCACAGAGGCGCGGCTTGCGATCGCGATGGCGCAGGCGGGCGGCATCGGCGTGCTCCACCGCAACATGACGCCCGACCAGCAGGCGGAAAACGTGCGCCGGGTGAAGAAGTTCGAAAGCGGCATGGTGGTGAACCCGCTCACCATCCACCCTGAGGCGACGCTGGCGGAAGCGCTGGAGCTGATGCGCGCGCATTCGATCTCCGGCGTGCCGGTCACCGAAAAGGGCAGCGGCAAGCTTTCCGGCATCCTCACGCACCGCGACGTGCGTTTCGCGACCAACCACAAGCAGCGCGTCTCCGAACTCATGACCAAGGACCGCCTCGTCACCGTGCGCGAAGGCGTCTCGCAGGACGAAGCGAAGAAGCTCCTGCATCAGTTCCGGATCGAGAAGCTCTTGGTGGTCGATGAGAGTTATCGCTGCGTGGGCCTGATTACGGTCAAAGACATCGAAAAGGCGGTCGCCAATCCGAACGCCTGCAAGGACGAGCAGGGGCGGCTTCGCGTCGCCGCTGCGACCACGGTCGGCGATGAAGGTTTCATGCGCACCGAGCGGCTCGTGGAAGCGGGCGTCGATGTCGTGGTGGTCGATACCGCGCACGGGCACACCAAGCGCGTGCTCGACGCGGTCTCCCGCATCAAGCGGCTCTCGAACGCGGTACAGGTCGTCGCCGGCAACGTCGCGACCAAGGAAGGCACCAAGGCGCTGATCGACAGTGGCGCGGATGCGATCAAGGTCGGCATCGGCCCGGGCTCGATCTGCACGACGCGCGTGGTCGCGGGCGTCGGCGTGCCGCAACTGACTGCAATTCTCGACGCGGCGGACGAAGCGAGGAAATCCGATGTGCCGGTGATCGCCGACGGCGGCGTGAAGTTCTCCGGCGATCTCGCGAAGGCGCTGGCGGCGGGCGCGGAATGCGCGATGATCGGCAATCTTCTCGCGGGCACCGACGAGAGCCCCGGCGAGGTGTTTCTGTATCAGGGCCGCTCCTACAAGTCGTATCGCGGCATGGGTTCGGTCGGCGCGATGGCGCGCGGCTCGGCCGACCGTTACTTCCAGCAGGACATCAAGGACAGTCTCAAGCTCGTGCCGGAAGGCATCGAAGGGCAGGTGCCCTACAAGGGGCCGCTCTCGACCGTCCTGCATCAGCTGGTCGGGGGCTTGCGTGCTTCGATGGGGTATGTCGGCGGCAAGACGCTGAAAGATTTCCGCGAGAAGGCGCAATTCGTGCGCATCTCCGGCGCGGGCCTGCGCGAGAGCCACGTTCACGACGTGACGATCACGCGCGAGAGCCCGAATTATCCGGGCAGGATCTGACGAAGATGATGGTTCGCATTGCTGTTGCGCTGCTTGCGCTGATCTTTCCGTTCGCGGCGGCTCACGCCCAGCCCAAGAAGGAACAGTGCGTCACGCAGAACAACCAGTTCGCGGAGACGCAGTTCTGCGTGGATTCGGTGCTCGACCCGGAAGGCGAGAGCCGGTTCGGGCCGGGTGCCTTTCTCGATCCGGACAGCGGCAAGGCCTGGTGCGAGGGGCTGGTCGGCTACGGCATCGGCGAGACGGTGACGATCCGCTTCAAGCCCGCGGTGCGCGTGCAGGAGTTCACGTTTCTGAACGGCAACCCGAAAAGCGACGTGACCTACAAGAACAACAGCCGGGTGAAGCAGCTTCGCATCCAGACTTCGGACGGCATCGGCATCCTCGTCACGGTGCCCGATACGAAAGAGGCGCACACGATCAAGCTGCCGCGGCCGGTGAAGCCGCAATGGGTCCGCTTCTCGATCGCCGAAGTCTATCCGGGCGAACGCGGCGGCGACACCTGCATCGCCGGCATCATTCCGAATCTCGAACAAGCCAATAACTGAGATCAATCATGAGCACGCTTATCGTCCTCGGCCCGCTGCTCGCGATGGCGGCGATCACCTTCGTTCTCATGTTCGGCATGGTGATCACCCGCCGCCGCGCGGTGATGGAGAAGAAGACCGACCCGAAGGATCTCCTCGTGCGCGGCGGGAGCAACCCCTGGCCGCCGCAGGCCGCGCAATTTAGCGACGCCTACCAGAATTCGCTCGAGCTGCCGGTCTTGTTCTACGCCGTGGGGGTGCTCACGCTCATCACGGGCCATGCCAACGCAGCGTTCGTCGTGCTGTCGTGGCTGTTCGTGCTTTGCCGTGCGGTGCAGAGCTATGTCCACGTGACTTCCAATACACGCAAATACCGCAGCTACGCTTTCCGCGCCGGCGCGATAGTATTGTTTTTTATCTGGGCTTCGCTGACCAACCGGCTCATCACGTCATAAGGAATCGAAGCCATGACCGTCCCGACGATCCTGCTTCCCGCCTTTGTGCTGATCGCGCAGATTTTTGCGCTCGCGATCTGGATGGGTGCCGAGCGCAACCGCGCGCTCTTTGCCAAGGAAGTCCGCATCAAGGACATCGCGCTCACCAGGGAAAGCTGGCCGGAGCGCGCGAAGCAGATTTCGAACAGCTACCATAACCAGTACGAACTGCCGGTGCTGTTCTTCATTCTGGTCGCTTTCGCGCTGATTACGCGGAAGGCCGACCTGATCTTCGTCGTGCTGTCATGGGTCTTCGTTATCGCCCGGGTCGTGCACGCTTTCATTCACACGACCTCGAACCGGGTGCCGCGCCGCTTCTTCGTTTATGTCGTGGCGCTCGTTACGCTTGCTGTGATGTGGCTCTATTTCGCGATCCAGATTCTGACCGGCATCTGATTGATGGACGAGTTCAGGCTCTGGAGGGATCATCCGCTTCATATCCTGTTCGTCATGGCGACCGAGCAGGAATATGGCCCGGCGCTTCAGGGGCGGATTCAGCCGTTGATTACCGGCGTCGGCCCGGTCGAGGCCGCGAGCGCAACGAGTGAAGCGCTTGCGCGGCTGGATGCCGAGCACGACCTGCCGCAGCTCGTATTCTCGTTAGGCTCCGCCGGCTCGCGCAAACTGGAGCACGCGAAGATCTACCAGCTTTCGAGCGTCTGTTATCGCGACATGGATTGCACGCCGCTCGGCTTCGAGCGTGGCGTCGTGCCGTTCCTCGGCCTGCCTGCCGTGGTGAATATCCCGCAGCAGATTCCCGGCATCCCCTCCGCGTCGATCGCGACCGGCGCGAGCATCGTATCGGGGGCCATGTACGACACGATCGAAGCCGACATGGTCGATATGGAAAGTTACGCGGTCTGCCGCGCCGCCGGGCGTTTCGGCATTCCCATGATCGGGCTTCGCGGCATTACCGACGGCAAGACCGAGCTTTCGCAATACGAAGATTGGGCGAGCTATCTGGGAATCGTCGACCGAAGGCTCGCAATCGAACTCGACAGGTTTTTCGCGGCTGTCAAAGACGGCACATTCTCTCTATAAGCCCGGTCATCATGACCCCCGCCGCGCGGCTCTCGGCCGCCATCGAAGTATTGACCGAAATCGAAGGAAAGCGGCGGCCGGCGCCGGATGCGCTTCGCGAGTGGGGGCAGATGCACCGCTTCGCGGGCTCCGGCGACCGCGGCGCGATCGGTTCGCTCGTGTTCGACGCGCTCCGCCGCCGCGCGTCTGCCGCCTGGTTGATGGGCGAGGAAACGCCGCGCGCGGTGATGCTCGGCGCGCTCCGGCTCGCGCGTAATGTAAGCCCCGATGAAATTTCCAAACTGGCGGACGGCTCGCGCTTCGCGCCGGAACCCTTGAGCGATGACGAGAAGAAGTGCCTCGAAAGCGGATCGCTTGCCAAGGCGCCGCCGCATGTCGCGG
>JAGXQU010000032.1 GCA_018335895.1 Hyphomicrobiales bacterium
CGGCGAGTCCGGTTGCGGCAAGACCACGGTGGGGCGCGTAGTCCTGCGGCTCGACGAGGCGACGGACGGTTCGATCCTATTCAACGGAACCGACATGACGCATCACAGCGGCCGCGAGATGCGTAGCCTGCGCCGCAAGATCCAGGTCATCTTTCAGGATCCCTATTCGTCGCTTAACCCGCGCATGACGGTCGGCGAGATCATCGGCGAACCGCTGAAGGTCTACAGTATCGTTCCAGAGAAGAAGGCTCGCCTCGACCGCGTCGGCGAATTGCTCAGCCAGGTCGGGCTGTTTCCTTATATGGCGGAACGTTACCCGCACGAACTTTCGGGCGGCCAGCGGCAGCGCGTTGGTATCGCCCGTGCGCTGGCGCTGGAGCCGTCTCTGATCGTCTGCGACGAGCCGGTATCCGCGCTCGACGTTTCCATTCAGGGACAGGTCATCAACCTGCTGGAAGACCTTCAAGCGCGGCTTGGCCTGACCTATCTGTTCATCGCGCACGATCTTGCCGTCGTGCGGCATATCTCCGATCGCGTGGCGGTCATGTATCTCGGCAAGATCATGGAATTGGCGGATCGCGACGAAATTTATGCGCAGCCGCTGCATCCCTATACGAAGGCGTTGCTCGATGCGGCGCCAATCCCCGATCCGCGCGTCGAAAAAGCTCGTGCGCCGCGTGCACTGCGGGGCGAAATACCTTCGCCCTTGACCCCGCCTTCGGGCTGCGTGTTCCATACGCGCTGCCCGATCGCAACCGACGTCTGCAAGCAGGATGTCCCTAAAGTTCGCGAACTGAAAGCGGGCCATCTGGTGGCGTGTCATCACGCAGGATAGCGGGCATCGAACATAAAGTGCCGGACAACAGGCACGCTCAAGAGGAAGACGCCAAACAACAACGATACGGGCAATAGGGAGGATACAATGAAAAGGCTACTTCTCGGCCTCGTCGGCGCAGCGGTGCTGTCGCTCGCGGCGGCGCCGCAAGCGGAAGCGCAGCAGCCGAAGCGCGGCGGGCACTTCAATTTTGCGATCAGCGCGGAGACCCCGCAATACGATCCGCACGGCAGCGACACCTA
This sequence comes from Hyphomicrobiales bacterium, assembly GCA_018335895.1. Taxonomy (GTDB): domain Bacteria; phylum Pseudomonadota; class Alphaproteobacteria; order Rhizobiales; family Xanthobacteraceae. Next base: position 1,078 of record JAGXQU010000032.1, read on the forward strand.
TGCGACGCTGCATTTCTCGTCGCCGTTCTACTCGACGCTCTTGCGCTACAACCTGAGCAAGTTTCCCGAGATCGAAGGCGATCTCGCGAAATCGTGGACCGTTTCGCCGGACAAGCTGACTTACACCTTTACCCTGCATGATGGCGTGAAGTTCCACGACGGCACGCCGTTCACGTCCGAAGACATCAAGGCGACCTACGATCGTCTTCGCAATCCGGCGCAGGGCGTGGTTTCCAATCGCCGCGCAACCTTCGCGGACATTGCAAGCATTGAGACGCCGAACCCGACCACGGTCGTGTTCAAGCTCAGCAAGGCGAATTCCTCGATGCTCGATCACTTCGCGAGCCCGTGGAATACGGTCTATTCCGCGAAAGACCTTGCTTCCGACCCGAACTTCCCGCGCACGAAGGTCAACGGCACCGGCCCCTTCACCTTCGTCGAACACGTGAAGGGCAGCCACGTCGCTGGCAAGCGCAACGATAGCTATTTCAAGAAGGGCTTGCCCTATCTGGACAGCTATCGCGGCATCTTCACCCTTCAGGCGGCGGCGATGCTGAACGCCTTGCAGGGCGGTCAGGTGCTGGCCGAATTCCGCGGCGTTTCGCCTGCCGACCGCGACCGCATGGTTGCCGCGATGGGTGACAAGCTGCGTGTTGAAGAGTCGAGCTGGACACTGAACCTTCTGGTTCTCTTCAACACCGAAAAGCCGCCGTTCAACGACGTCCGCGTCCGCAAGGCGCTCCTGATGGCGATCGACCGTTGGGGCGGCAGCCAGGGTCTGTCGAAGATCTCGACGCTTCGGGCCGTCGGCGGTGTCGTGCGTCCGGGTTCGCCGCTGGCGACGCCGGAAGCCGAGCTCGTAAAACTTCCCGGCTTCTCGAAGGACATCAAGGCAGCCCGTGCCGAGGCGCGCAAGCTGCTCAAGGAAGCGGGGCAGGAAAAGTTGAAGTTCGTGCTCTGGAACCGCAACCTTGCGATGCCATACACGCCGGCCGGCATCTTCCTGGTCGATCAGTGGCGTCAGATCGGCGTCGAGGTCGAACACAAGCAGTCGGATACCGGGCCCTATATCGCGGCCATGCGAAGCGGAAACTATGAAGTCGCGATCGACTTCTCGAACCTCTTCAACGACGATCCGACGTTGTCGCTGACGAAGTATCTGTCCGCGAGCAAGAACCCGCTCAACTTGGCGCGCTATGACGACGCTGAGATCGACAAGCTCTACGAGTTGCAGCTCCGTGAGACCGACCTTCAGAAGCGCCGTGCGCATATCATGGCACTGGAGAAACGTCTGTTCGATCAGGCCTATCAGCAGCCGTTGTTGTGGTGGCACCGTATCGTGCTGAGCCACAAGACGGTGATGGGCTGGAAAATGTCGCCGAGCCACAACCTCGGTCAGGATCTGGCCGAAGTCTGGCTCAACCAGTAATGTGAAAAGGACCTGCGGCCCGGCGATCTGCCGGGCCGCGGGAATTCCCGGATGCTGCTCTACACGCTCAAACGTCTTCTTTTGACGATCCCGACGCTGATCGGCGTCGCGGTGCTCGTTTTCTTCATGCTGCGGGTCGTTCCCGGAGACATCGTCGAGATCAAGCTCCGCGGAGACGGTGGCAACGTCACGCAGGAGGTCGTCGATCAGGAACGCAAGCGTCTCGGTCTCGACCGGCCGCTGATCGTCCAGTTCGGCGACTATATGTGGGGCCTCGCACGCGGCGATCTCGGCGTTTCGATGTGGACCGAGCGTCCGGTCATCGAAGAGATTCTAATCCGGCTTGAGTTGTCGCTTGAGGTGGCGATTCTCGCGACGATATTTGCAACACTCATATCAATTCCGCTGGGCACCGCCGCGGCGCTGTTCAGGAATACCTGGATCGATTACGTCGTACGCATCATCACCATCGGCGGACTGTCTATTCCGTCGTTCTGGTTCGGCATGATTATCATGCTGACTTTGCTGGCGCTGTTTAACTGGCTGCCGCCCATCACATTCACGCCGATCTACGAGGATCCGGTCGCGAACCTTTCACAGCTGATCTGGCCCGCGCTCGCGGTCGGTTACCGCTACTGCGCGGTGACGGCGCGCATGATCCGCTCCTCGCTGCTCGAGGTGCTTGCGGAAGACTACATCCGCACCGCCCGCGCGAAAGGCGTCTACGAGAAGCTCGTGGTCTCGCGTCACGCGCTGCGCAACGCACTTCTGCCGGCGATCACGGTGATGGGACTCGAGTTTGCCTTTCTGATCGGCGGCCTGGTGGTCACGGAGCAGGTGTTCAACCTCAACGGCATCGGCCAGCTTTTCGTGCAGAGCGTTTCCCGCAACGATTTCATGCTCATTCAGGGCATGGTGATTATCATCGCGTGCTTTTACGTCGTCATCAATCTCGCGGTCGATCTCCTGTATGCGGTGTTCGACCCGCGCATCCGGTACGGTAACTGATGGCAAACGCGCCCCAAGTCATATCGGCAAATTCGTTTGTGCTGCCCAAGCGGCCCAATCCGGTCCTGTCGTTCGTCCGGCAACAGCCGATGGGCGCGGTGAGCTTCATCGTGATCGCGATCATGATGTTTGCCGGGTTGTTTCCGCAGCTGGTGGCTCCCTACGACCCGCTCAGCATCAATTTTTCCTCCATTCTTGCCGCGCCGTCCTGGGATCACTGGTTGGGTACGGATGCCTTTGGCCGCGATATTCTCTCGCGGATCATTTACGGATCGCGCACGGCGCTGGTGATCGGATTTGCATCGTCCTTGATGGGCTCCACGATCGGCGCCGTTCTCGGCATCGCCTCCGCCTATTTCGGGGGAAGGGTAGACAACTGGATTCAACGCTTCGTCGATATCCTGCTCGCGTTCCCTATCATCGTGCTTGCTCTCGTCGTCGTCGCGGCTCTTCGCAAGACCGTTGTCTACGGTGTTGACGTAAACCTTGTGATCGCGATCGCGATTCCGATCGTTCCGCGCGTGGCGCGCGTGGTTCGCGCGGCCGCGCTTTCCGTGAACGTCATGCCCTATATCGATGCGGCGCGTGCGGCAGGATATTCGGACATGCGGATCATCTTCCGTCATATGGCACCGAACGTGGTCGCGCCGTTCCTCATCATGTTTACGGCGTTCATCGCGCAGGCAATTCTGCTGGAAGCCTCGCTTTCCTTCCTCGGGCTCGGCGTCACCGAACCGACGGCCGCCTGGGGCCTCATGCTTTCCGGAAACGCTGCGGACTTCTTTCGCGAGGCACCGTGGATGATCATATTTCCGGGGGTCGCCATCAGCCTCGCAGTCTTTGCCTTCAACCTGTTCGGCGACAGCCTGCGCGACTATCTCGATCCGCGCTTCAAGACCTGACGCGCCGGACGCATGTTCATCGAGGCGGAAAACGAAGTGACTCCCGCCGTACTGGCGGGACGCAGATTGCGCAGAGTTTTGCGGATGACGATCCGCCACTCGAGTCCGACATCGCTCCCGATAAAGTAAGCGGCTATTTTCCCAGATGCGCGCGCACGGCCCTGTTGAATCCCTTCGGGTCCTGCAGCAAAGCGAAGTGACTGACACCGCGAAGGAGTACGAAGCGGGCATTCGGGATGCGCTTCGCGATCTCCGTGGCATGCGCGCGGCGGATGATCTCGTCGTGCTCAGCGTGCAGGATCGCAGTACGAACCTTGATCGCACTTAGGTCGGACGCCGAGAGCGCCGGCTGCGTTTTCCACATCGCGCCAAGCAGTTCCATCATCAGCGCACGCTTTTCCGGATGCGGCGACAGGTTGCGATACTCGGCGTTCGCAGCCGCCATATAGGCGTTCAGGGTCGCTGGGTTCTCGTTGGGTTGATAACCCTCGGGTCTCGCATTGCCGGCGAAGGCGACGAGCGCTGCGATACGTTCGGGATGCCGTAACGCCAGATAAAACCCGATGTTCGCGCCGTCGCTCCAGCCGACGACCGACGCCTGCCGGAGAAGGAGTTTGTCCAGTACGGCGATCGCGTCTTCCGCCATCTGTTCGTATGAAATGGTTGCAGCATTGTTCGTGCTGCGGCCCTGTCCACGGCAATCGAAAACGATCACGTGGTAGTCGCGCATCAGATCGCGGACGAGATGAGACCAGTGGTCGGAACTGCCGCCGCCTCCGTGCAGGAGGAGGACTGCCGGTTTCGCGCTGTTGCCATACGCCGCATACCAAAGCCGCGCATCTTTGCGCTCGACGTAGCCGCTGACTGTATGCTCCGGGAGTGCCGGCTTTGCCGGTACGGATTGCCAGCGCGGCTGTCCGTTTGCCGCTGCGGTCAGTGCCGCTGAAATCCAAGCGAGCGTCAAGAGAATTGCGATGGGCCTAACGGCCTTTGACGATCCGGTAAATATAGAGATCGTCACGGCGCTTCTGCTCTTCGAGTTGGTGACCGTCCTGGTTCGCAAAATGTGGCACGTCGATTGCGGTCATCGGGTCCGTGCACTCGAGCGTCAGGCAGTCGCCTAGCGCAAGGCCCTTCATGGCTTTGCGCGCCTTCAGCACGGGCAGGGGGCATCTGAGGCCGCGCAGATCCAGGGTGTGATCCGACATGAGTAATTTCCTCGCGGACAATAGGGGTGCCGGGCGCGAATAATCAAATGCAAAAAATGAACGGGGCGCGGCCCGAAAGCCGCGCCCCACCCATACGATATGAATATTCCGCCTAGAACCTGAAGCCGAGCATTGCACCCACGATGGGTTTCAGTTCCATGCCGCCGCGGAAGATCATCTCGAGCGCGACATACAGGATCACGGCAAGGCCCACATAGGCGATCCAACGATACTTCTGCAGCAGGCTCGCGATGAACGAAGCGGCGATACCCATAAGCGCGATGGAAAGCGCAAGGCCGAACACCAGCACCCAGGGATGTTCGCGCGCGGCACCCGCAACCGCGAGCACGTTGTCGAGCGACATGGTGACGTCGGCGACGACAATCTGCCAGGCCGCTTGTGCAAAGGTCTTGCGCGGCGGCCCGCCAATGTGGCCGTCCTTGTTGGTGTCTTCGCCCGTGACCGCTTCCAGCGCGTCGTGATGTTCATGCGCGGGCACGCGCAATTCGCGCCACATCTTCCAGCAGACCCACAGCAGAAGTATGCCGCCAGCAAACAGCAAGCCGACGACAGCAAGCAGTTGCGTGGTGATCGCCGCGAAGCCGATACGCAAAACCGTTGCTGCGATGATGCCAAGCAGAATGGCTTTGGCGCGCTGTTCTTTCGGCAGGCCCGCGGCAGCAAGACCGATGACGATCGCGTTGTCGCCGGCCAGCACGAGGTCGATCATGATGACCTGACCGAGCGCTATCCACGCGTCGGCCGGCATGATGGCGAGGAACGGATTCATGCTTCGCCTCCCGCGACAAGCGAGGCGGAGTCAGACAGGTAGTCTCGATTGTAGTGCGATAATAGGTCCACGGACCCTCTCCTATAGTAAGACCGACATCGCAGTTCGGATGAACTACCAGAGGGGCCCGGTCTTCGTTATGAAATGTGTGGCTACTTCGTTGCGCTCATCCCGAACAGTTCGAGTGCGGCGGCGGGGTCGGACATTGCGCCCGCGCCGAAACCGACGAGCGCAAGCATACCGGCGAGATCCCAGAAGGTCAGCCCTTGCGCCCGGTAATTCACACCGGCGCGCCACGCGTAGATCGCGATGGCGAAAGCCAGCGTGAGGGAAACGAGGCTCGCAGCGGGAAGGGCAATGGCCTTCGGCGCGAGCAGCGCAACACAGGCGGCGGGTATCGCGCCGAGGACGAACAGTACGCGAAGCCGCGTACGGGAATCCCGCAGTTCGGCGGCGCTATGACGTGACGGCTGGAAACCTGAGAGGGACATACCCGCTTCCTGACGGATCGCCCGGCTATCGGGGCAGATCGATTGGTCAGGAATCGAAGTTAGTTAGGTGCCTTCGACACGAGTATTCGTACTATACAGGGGGTATAAATACGGATTGGCCTAAGGCGTTATGCAGCCAAGCTTAATCGCCTGCCGGACCAGCACGGCGACGCTCTGCGCCTGCATCTTTTCCATGATTTCAGCCCGATAGCTTTCGACGGTACGGACGCTAATCCCGAGCTTCTCGGCGATGTTCTGGCTCGTCAGTCCCTCGGCGACCAGCGCGAAGATTTCGCTCTGGCGGGGGGTGAGGCGAGCGTAACGCTCCTGCAATTCGTCGTGCGAACGCGAAGCGTTCATGTTCTCGTGCAGGTGCGCGAGACCGCGATTGATGGCGGCGACGAGCTGGGTATCGTCCACCGGCTTCTCGATGAACTCTTCCGCCCCGGCCTTGATTGCCGATACCGCCATCGGGATATCGGCGTGGCCTGAGATCAGGATGACCGGTATTGAAACGCCGCGCTTGTTGAGTTCGCGGACCAGTTCGATGCCGTCCGTTCCCGGCATTCGCACGTCGGCGACGATGCAGGCAGGCCGGGCGGGATCGACGGTCTTGAGGAACGCGTCGGCGGATTCGAACTTCTCCGTATCGAAGCCGAAAACACTCAGCATCTCGCTCAGCGCATCGCGCACGGACTGCTGGTCGTCGATCACATGAATGACAGGCCCCGCCATGCTCAACTTTCCTTGGTGTTTTCGATCGGGATCGAGAAACGGAATTCGGTAGCGCCGGGAGTGGCTGAATGCAGCCATATTTTCCCGCCGTGCGCTTCGACAATGGAGGTGCAGATGGGCAGACCCAGACCTAACCCTTCGTGTTTCGATGTCATCAGCGGTTCGAACAGCCTCTGTGCGGTCGTATCGTCGATTCCCGGGCCATTATCCCATACGCTAAATTCGACGCGATCGGGTGCGGAAAGTTGCCGCGCTCCTACCACGATCACACCGGCGTTACCGGCCGCGCTGATCGCATCGATACTGTTGCGGACCAGATTCAGAATTACTTGCTGCAACTGCACAGTATCGCCGAAGATGTTGGACATGCTGCGGCCTTCGCCAACGGTGAGCCGGATATTGTGCGCTTCGGCCTCCGCCCTTCCGAGGAGCACGGCGTCGTGCAGCACCGACGGAACGTCTACGGTACTGACGCGCGGATGGCCGCGGCGAAGGAAGGCGCGCATGCGGCGCACGATGCCGCCGGCGTGATCCGCCTGCGAAATTGCACTCGCGAGATTTGCGTCGGCGCGCGTCAGATCGGGTTGGGGTTTGCGCAGGAGTTCCTGCGCCGAGCGCGCGAGCGCACGTGCGGCAGTCAGCGGCTGATTGATCTCATGGGCGAGCGCGGAAGCCATGCCGCTGACCAGTGTGAAGCGTGCCGCGCGTGCCGCCTCCGCTTCCTTTTCCTTGAACCTGCGCTCGGCTTCCCGGGCCCGCTCGTTGGACCGCTCGCGTTCGCTCACGACCGAGCCGACCACGAGTCCGGTCGTCGACAGGACGAGCATGAGAATCTGAAATTCCGTGAAGATCCGCGCATCCGCGGCGAAGTACTGCAATACGCCGACCAGACCGAGTTGCAGGACGGCGAGCGCAACGCAGGCGCCGTCAAGGCCGTGCCGAAGCGATGCCAGCACGACCGGAAGAAAGAGCAAATAGAAGAACTCGACGCCCTCGGCCGGGCCTCTTGCCGCGATAATCCACAGCGATCCGAAGATCAGCGCTAAGTAGCACGCGACTTCCAGGAGCAACGTATTGGAGAGCGCCGGCAGCGGGTGCTTGTGAAGGATACGAAGCACCAGCGGGGTTACGACCGCAATCCCGATCGTGTCGCCGACCAGAAGGGGGACGAGTGCGATGATGCCGTCGGCCCAGTCAAGCCCGGGCGCGAGCGTCAGCATCAACGAAAAGGAGGCGGTAGCGAGCAGGGCGCCGAAGACACCGGCGCCGAGCAAGGCGGCAACATCCCGCAACTCGACGAGGCCGACATTGAGGCGGAAGCGGTTTCGCGCGAGTAGCGTCGCGCCAGAATAGACCGACGCGATGACAGCGGCGATCCCGACGACGATTGGCCATTGCAGGTTCGTCTTCAGCACGAGCGTCTCAGAGATGATAACGCCCACGAACAGCACGGCCCCGTAGACCGGCCCTGCGAATACCATCAGGGCGAAAACCGCGCCGAGACCGGGGTTCCAGGGCGTGATCGGGACCCCGTTGTACTCGTGAATGAAGCTCAGCCACTCCAGCGCCACGTAGAGGGAGAGAAACAGGAGGCCGGTGGCGATCTGCCATCGGCGCCGCGAAAGGAGGCTCGGCCATTCGTCCTTGCGTGGTAAGAGCGGCGCGCCATCGGGACCCATCATGCGCTGCCGCCGTGCATTTCGTTCCGGAACATGGCTACAGTAGTATCACGGGGCAGCGAACCGCGCGAAGATGCGGAAGCTAAAGGCCGGGGAGGTACCTTGTCGAAGTTTTTGCTGGCCATCGACCAGGGTACGACCTCGTCGCGCGCCATCCTGTTCCGGCCGGATCTTTCCATCGCTGCTGTCGGACAGCAGGAATTTGCGCAGCACTTTCCCGCTTCGGGCTGGGTCGAGCATGAGCCCGAAGACCTGCTCCGCACGACGATCGAAACTTGCCGCGAAGCAATGACGACGGGCGGTGTATCGGCCAAAGACATCGCCGCGATCGGCATTACCAACCAGCGCGAGACGACCGTCGTATGGGACCGCACGACCGGCAAGTCGATCCATCGCGCCATCGTCTGGCAGGACCGCCGCACGGCATCACGCTGCGAAGAACTGAAGAAGGGCGGGTGCGAAAAGACAGTGGCGGCGAGGACCGGACTGCTTCTCGACCCCTATTTCTCCGCAACTAAGCTTGCATGGATTCTCGATCACGTTCCCGGCGCGCGCGCACGAGCGGAGCGTGGCGAGCTGGCATTCGGCACGGTCGACTGTTTCATTCTCTGGCACCTTACCGGCGGAACAGTGCACGCAACCGACGCTACCAATGCCTCGCGCACGATGCTGTTCGACATTCATCGCGGAGCGTGGGACGACGAATTGCTGAAGCTGTTCGATGTTCCGCGCTCCGTGCTGCCGGAAGTGCGCGACTGTGCGGGCGACTACGGTACGACGACTGCGAATCTCTTCAGTGGCGCAATCGCCGTGCGCGGTATCGCCGGCGATCAGCAGGCCGCTACGGTGGGGCAGGCCTGCTTCAATCCCGGCATGATGAAGTCGACTTACGGGACCGGCTGCTTCGCATTGCTGAACACGGGCTCGAACCCGGTGACGTCGCAGAACCGTCTGCTCACGACGATTGCCTATCAGCTTGGTGGCAAGCGCACCTATGCGCTGGAAGGTTCGATCTTCATTGCCGGCGCGGCCGTGCAGTGGCTTCGCGACGGCCTCGGTATCGTGAAGAATGCCTCTGAGACAGGCCCGCTCGCGGAGGCCGCCGACGAAAATCAGGACGTCTATCTCGTGCCGGCGTTCGTCGGTCTGGGGGCGCCACACTGGAATTCGGAAGTGCGCGGCGCTGTGTTCGGCCTCACGCGCAACAGCGGCCCGAAGGAAATGGCGCGCGCGGCTCTCGAGAGCGTCTGCTACCAGACCGCCGATCTTCTCGAAGCCATGCAGGCAGACTGGCCGCAGGCGAACGGTGCATCCACAGTGCTCCGCGTCGATGGCGGCATGGTCGCCTCCGACTGGACCATGCAGCGGCTCGCCGACATTCTCGCCGCTCCTGTGGACCGCCCGGTCGTGAAGGAAACGACTGCGATGGGAGCCGCCTATCTCGCGGGTCTTGGAGCGGGCGTGCTGCCGCCGCCGGAGCAATTCGGAGACAACTGGCGGCTGGAGCGGCGGTTCACGCCACAGATGGATACCGCTACGCGGCAGCGAAAACTCGGCGGCTGGAAAAAGTCCGTGCGAAGCCTGCTCGGCGGCGCGTGAGCCTTGCGGAAATCTTGATGTCGTATGAAATGGTGCGGACTGCGTTGAGGAATGAAAGAAGTGGTCGGTTGAAATGGAATTGCAGCGAAACGAATTCAAACACGCCATCGCCGCAGGGAAGCTGCAGATCGGTTTGTGGAACAGCCTGTGCAGCAACATCGTAACGGAGATCGTCTGCTATAGCGGCTTCGACTGGCTCCTGCTCGACACCGAGCACTCGCCTAACGAACTGCCTGCAGTGATGGCGCAGTTGCAGTCGGTGCAACGCGGCACGGCAACGCCGATCGTGCGGCCGGCGTGGAACGACACGGTGCTGATCAAGCGTATTCTCGATATCGGCGCGCAGTCGATCCTCGTACCTTTCGTGCAGAATGCGGAAGAGGCGAAGCGCGCGGTCGCGGCAACCCGTTATCCGCCGGAAGGCATTCGCGGCATTACCGGCTCGGG
>JAGXQU010000033.1 GCA_018335895.1 Hyphomicrobiales bacterium
GCCGAGATCAAATATGCACCCGAGGGGGTGGTCTGCGTATTTACCGGAAGGCGGGCAACGGTCGGCTACGAATCCAGGCAGCGCTGATATGAGACGCTGTGGGCGCCCGGGTGAATAGGCCACGTCGGGCCATGCTGGCGGAAGACGAGGCAATGGTCGCCATGCTCGTTGAAGGGATGTTGATTGATCTCGGGTACGAGGTTGTTGCGGTCGCGCGCACCAGGCAGGAGGCGATAAAGATCGCGGAGACTACCGATGCCGAGTTCGCCGTCCTCGATGTCAATTTGTATGGCGAGTACATCTATGACGCCGCAACGGTACTGCGAGAACGCGGCATACCCTTCATATTTTCAACGGGTTACGGAAATGCCGGTCTCGAGCCGGCGTGGCGCAGCACACCGACGCTGCAGAAGCCTTTTCAGATACAGGACCTAGCGAGCCGACTCGACGAAATCCTGCCTCCCGGCTAGCCGATTCCCTATTTCACATAGCGAGCTTCGAGCTCCTGCCTGCGCGTGATGTTCTTGTCGATCAGGCAAAGCAACCGCTCCTCGAAAGAACCGATGCGGCCGCCGCCGGGCGCTGGCGGAGGTTTGGAGCTTTCGAAAGGCGCGACCGCCTGACATTCGTGATTGCGGAAGCGGACGAAAAGAATTTGCGCTTCTTCCAGCGAACTCTTCCAACGGCTTTTCTGCGGTGGAGCGAGATCGGCACGCATTTCGATGAATCCCATGATGCGTTCGACCAGCGCTTCGAGTTCGGCGTTCGTGTCGCGCGCCGCCTTTTCGAGACACAGAAAATAAGGCCGGCCTGTGAGCTTGCTCGCGTCGCAAGCTTCGAGCGACGGGCGCTTGGGTTGCGCGAGACCGAGCGAAGTTCCGAGCAGCAGGAGGAGTACGGAAATCTTCGCGCGCATTTTCCGTGATTACGCCGCCTTGCGGCTCGCTAGAAACTCGCCCATGCGGCCGATGGCCTTCAGGATGTTTTCGGTCGAGTTCGCATAAGACAGTCGCACATAGCCTTCGCCCAAGATTCCGAAGTCGGGGCCGCCGATGATCGCAACACCAGACTCTTCGAGCAGCGACGACGCGAGCTTCTTCGCCTTCCAGCCGGTGTTCTTGATGTTGGGAAACGCGTAAAACGCGCCCTTCGGCGTGGCACAGGAAATCCCCGGAAGCTTGTTCAGTTCGCTCACCACGATTTTTCTGCGCTTGTCGAATTCGGCGACCATGCGATGCACGGCATCCTGCGGGCCGGTAAGCGCCGCAAGCGCTGCAAATTGCGACGGCGCGTTCACGCAGGACCATGCGTTCACGGCTAACTTGCGGATATTTTCGTACAGCGGTTGCGGCCATACCGAATAACCCATGCGCCAGCCGGTCATCGCATAGGTCTTCGACCAGCCGTTGAGTAGAATCAGACGGTCACGGATCGATGGATAGGTCAGCAGGCAGACGTGCTTCTCGCCGTCATAGACCATCTGGTCGTAGATCTCGTCTGACAGGATCGCGACGTTCGGATGCTTTTCCATGCCGGCGACGAATTTGTCGACTTCGGATTTCGGCGTGACGCCGCCGGTCGGGTTGGCCGGAGAATTGATGATGACGAGGCGCGTCTTCGGTGTGATCAGCGAGAGCGCTTCGTCCGCGGAGAAGGCGAAGCCATTCTCTTCTCGCACCGGAATCGGAACAGGGTTCGCGCCCGTGAATTCGATCATCGAGCGGTAGATCGGAAATCCCGGATCGGGATAGAGAATGTCCGCGCCCGGCTCACCGAACATCAGAATTGCCGCGAACATCGTGATTTTGCCGCCCGGCACGACCGTGACGAGCCCGGGAGAAACCTCGACGCCGAAGCGCTTGTGAAGATCGCCCGCAATCGCCTCGCGCAAGGGCGCGATGCCGGTCGCGGGCGTGTAGCCATGATGGCCGTCGCGCAAGGCCTTGATTGCGGCTTCAACGATATGTGGCGGTGTCGGGAAATCTGGCTGACCGATGCCGAGGCTCACGATATCGCGGCCCTGTGCCGCAAGGTCCGCGGCGCGGGCAAGCACGGCGAAGGCATTTTCTTCCCCGATGCGACTGAAGCCCGAAATCGTCTGCAGCATGGCGTTTCCCCCGTTTCTTGGCCGGTAATTGAGCCTATTTCCCACGTAGTTTCAAACCGCTAGGGGCTGACCTGCGCGGACGCCATTGCCGGGCGAGCCCCGCCCATGCGAAATTCTCGCCATTATGGGCATATGGTTGGAACTGGCCGTTGTTGTGGGCCTGATCGTCCTCAACGGTCTTTTCGCTATGGCGGAAATGGCGATCGTCTCGTCCCGCCGCATTCGTCTCCAGCAAATGGCCGAGAGCGGTAGCCGGGGAGCCGCGCGGGCGCTTGCGCTTTCGGAAAATCCGAGCCGCTTTCTTTCCGGTGTGCAGGTCGGCATCACGCTGATCGGTATTCTCTCCGGCGCTTTCGGCGGCGCAACGCTTGGCGCCCGGTTTGGCGAAGTGCTGAAGCAGTACCCGGTGCTTGGGCCTTATGGCGACGAGATCGCCTTTGGCGCCGTCGTGGTGGCCATTACATATGTGTCGCTCATCATCGGCGAACTGGTGCCGAAGCGCATCGCGTTGAATAAGCCGGAAACGATCGCATCCACGCTCGCCGGACCTTTGCAGGTCGTCGTGATGATTGCGCGGCCGATGGTGTGGCTCCTTGAAATCACCACGGCTGCGGTGCTCGCGCTTCTGCGCGTAAAGACCGACAAGCGCAGCGGCGTGACGGAAGAAGAAGTGAAGCTCGCGATCGCCGAGGGCACCGAATCAGGTGTGATCGACGAAGTCGAAGAGGAAATGATCCACGGCGTGCTCGCGCTTGCCGACCGTTCGGTCGAAGCGGTGCTGACGCCGCGCACGGACGTATACTGGATCGATCTGGATGACGAGCCGGATCGGATCGCCCGGGAAATCGCGGACTGCCCCTACTCGCGCATCGTGGTCGCGCGCGGCGGCGATATCGGCCGTCCGATCGGGATCGTGCAGAAGAAGGATCTTCTGACCGGCCTGCTCGCAGGCAAGCCGTTGCGGATCGAGGAGCATCTCATCCAGCCGATGTTCGTGCCCGAGACGTTGCCCGTGCTGCGGCTGCTGGAAATGTTCCGCAGCGCAAATGTGCATATTGCGCTCGTCGTCGACGAGTACGGCGACTTCACCGGGGTTGTCACCCTGCATGACGTGCTCGAAGGCATCGCCGGCGACATCACGCAAGGGGATGAGGGCGAGGCGAAAGAAATCGTGAAGCGTGCCGACGGATCATGGCTCGTGGACGGCCGCGCATCGATCGACGCGTTAAAAGAAGAACTCGGCATCGAGGAAACGCCGGAGGATTATCATACGGCAGCCGGCCTCGCGCTGGAGAAGCTCGCGCGTATCCCGGTCGAAGGCGACAGCTTCGTCGTCGGCGACTGGCGCGTCGAGGTAATCGACATGGACGGCAAACGCATCGACAAATTGATCTTCAATCCTTTGGAGCCGGTGAAGGCTGCCGAATAAGGTTCAAGCGAGGAAACGATGAAGAATAACGGAGCGAAGCCCGCCCGCCGTCTGCGTTCGCAGGCATGGTTCGACGATCCGACCAATCCGGACGTGACGTCCGGGTATCTCGAACGCTATCTGAATTTCGGCTTTACGCGCGAAGAACTGCAATCCGGCAAGCCGATCATCGGGATCGCGCAGACCGGCTCCGATCTGTCGCCGTGCAACCGCCATCACCTCGAGCTTGCGCATCGCGTGCGCGAGGGCATCCGTTCGGCCGGCGGCATCTGCTTCGAGTTTCCGGTGCATCCGATCCAGGAAACCGGCAAGCGCCCGACCGCGGCGCTTGACCGCAATCTGGCGTATCTCGGTCTCGTCGAGGTGCTCTACGGCTATCCGATCGACGGCGTAGTGCTGACGACGGGCTGCGACAAGACCACGCCAGCCTGCATCATGGCTGCTGCGACCGTGAACATTCCGGCGATCGTGCTCTCCGGCGGGCCGATGCTGAACGGCTGGTACAAGGGCGAGCGCACGGGTTCCGGCACCATTAAGTGGAAGGCGCGCGAACTCTACGCGACGAAAGAGATCGACTACGAAGGCTACATGGAGCTTGTAGCCTCCTCCGCGCCTTCCGCCGGTCACTGCAACACCATGGGCACAGCTTCGACCATGAACGGTCTCGCCGAAGCGCTCGGCATGTCGCTGCCGGGATGTGCCGCGATCCCCGCACCCTATCGCGAGCGCGGGCAGATCGCGTATGAGACCGGCAAGCGCATCGTGGAGATGGTCGAAGAAAATTTGCGGCCTTCCGACATTCTGACCCGCGAGGCGTTCGAGAATGCGATTGTCGTCAATTCCGCGATCGGCGGCTCCACCAACGCGCCGGTGCATCTGAATGCGATTGCGCGTCACATCGGGGTTAAGCTCGATGTCGAGGATTGGCAGAAGCTGGGTCACAAGATTCCGCTGATCGTGAACATGATGCCGGCCGGAAAATATCTCGGCGAGGAATTTCACCGCGCGGGCGGCATTCCGGCTGTGATCTTTGAACTGATGAAGCAGAAGAAGATCCACGAGGGCGCGAAAACGGTGAACGGCAAATCCATCGGCGAGAACTGCCGCGGCCGCGAGGTCGTGGATCACGACGTGATCTGGCCTTACGACAAGCCGCTGCGCCAGGACGCCGGCTTCATCGTGATGAAGGGCAATCTCTTCGACAGCGCAATCATGAAGACGTCGGTGATCTCGAAGGAGTTCCGCGACCGCTATCTTTCCGATCCGAAAGATCCGGAGGCGTTCGAGGGCCGCGCCATCGTGTTCGATGGGCCGGAGGATTATCACAAGCGGATCAACGATCCCGCGCTCAACATCGACGAACACTGCATGCTGTTCATGCGCGGCGTCGGCGCCATCGGCTATCCGGGCGCGGCGGAAGTGGTGAACATGACTGCGCCGGCGGCGCTCTTGAACCGCGGCGTGAAGTCGCTCCCCTGCATCGGCGACGGGCGGCAGTCGGGCACGTCCGGCTCGCCGTCGATCCTGAACGCTTCGCCGGAAGCGGCGGCGGGAGGCGGGCTTGCAATCCTCATGACCGGCGACCGCGTGCGCATCGATCTCAGGAAAGGCGAGGCGAATATCCTGATCGACGAGAAGGAGCTTAGCGCGCGCCGCGCGAAGTTGGCTGCCGACGGCGGCTACAAGTATCCGGCGAGCCAGACGCCATGGCAGGAAATCCAGCGGCAGATGGTCGATCAGCTTTCCGAAGGCATGGTACTGAAGCCTGCGATCAAGTTTCAGAACGTCGCCGAGAAAATGGGAATCCCGCGGGAGAATCATTAAATGCCTACAGTTTCCGAGAAGCGCGCTGCCTTTCACGCGCTGCATAAGAGCGGCTGCTTTGTCATTCCGAATCCGTGGGATGTGCCGAGCGCGCGCTGGCTACAGGCGATGGGCTTCAAGGCGCTCGCCTCCACCAGCGCGGGCTTCGCATGGTCGAAGGCGCTGCCGGATAACAGCGTCACGCGCGATATGCTGCTCGAGCATCTTGCCGAGCTTGTCGAGAATACCGATCTTCCGATCAACGCGGACTTCGAAGGCGGCTTTGCGCACGATCCGGCGGGCGTCGCCGAGAGTGTTTCGCTCGCTTGTGATACCGGCGTCGCAGGTCTCTCGATCGAGGATTCGGCCAAGCAGAAAGACAAGCCGGTTTACGATTTCGACGACGCCGTCGCGCGAATCAAGGCCGCGCGTCAGGCTATCGATAAGAAGGGTGGCGATACGCTGCTCGTCGGACGCGCCGAAGGCTTTATCGCAGGCAAGCCCGACCTCGATGACGTGATCGCGCGTCTGAAAGCCTACTCGAATGCGGGCGCGGACTGCCTGTTTGCGCCGGGTCTTTCGAAACCCGACCAGATCAGAGCCGTGGTCGATGCGGTGGCACCGAAGCCGTTCAACTTGCTGATCGGCACGCCGATCGGTCTGACCGTGAAAGATGCCGAAGCGCTCGGCGTTCGCCGCATCTCGGTTGGCGGTGCGCTCTCGCGCGGTATCTGGGGCGCGTTCCTGCGCATGACGAAGCAGATCGTGGAAGAAGGCCGCTTCGACGCGCTCGGCGAAGGCGCGCCGGGCATGGAGATCAACAAGTTCTTCTACAAGGATTCGAAAGCGCGGAGCGGCGCGTGAGTCAGCCTGTCGGCGATCCTGTCGATGCGCGTCCGGCGCAGAAGCCCGGGCCGGTTACGTTGCAGGGCCGCTACGGACGTCTGGAGAAGCTGAATGCCGCCAGGCATGCCGCCGGGCTATGGGAAGCGTTGCGCGGTCACGACGAGGTCTGGGCCTACCTCTTTCACGGCCCCTTCTCCGAGCGCAGGGATTTCGATGCCTATGTCGAGATGTTTGCGGCGCGCGAAGATCCCTACGCTTACGCGATCATCGACAGGGAAGGGCGGACAGCCGGCTTCGCGACGCTCATGGAAATTCGTCCTGCGAACCGGGTTGTCGAAGTCGGCAACATCCTCTACTCGCCAAAGCTGCAAAGAACGCCGCTGGCGACAGAAGTGCAGTACCTGCTTGCGCGCTACGCCTTCGAGGAACTCGGCAATCGCCGTTACGAATGGAAGTGCAATTCGTTGAATGAACCTTCGCGGCGCGCGGCGTTGCGCTTCGGCTTCACTTTCGAAGGAATTTTTCGGCAACACATGATCGTGAAGGGCAGAAACCGCGATACCGCATGGTTTGCCATGACGGATCACGAATGGCCGGCGCGGAAGGCTGCGTTCGAAGCCTGGCTTACGCCTGCAAATTTCGACGACGAGGGCCGGCAAAAAAAGAAGCTCGAAGCCTTTCGCGGTTAACGGTTCAGTTGCGGCCGACGACCGGCCACTTTTCGATTGCGCCCGATTTCTTTACGGCGTGCACGGCGCTGAAGAGGTTGATGGTCGGATCGCAGTGCGTGACACTCATCAGGATACGATCGCCGAGCGCCGGCGGCTTGCTGCCTTCCGGCAACACAAGAATTCCATGCTCGTCTCCGGCAAACTGAAATTTCGAGCCGTCAGGCGCGCCGATGATCAGGTGCGGCGTTGGCCCGTTGACGGCGAGCGATTTCGTTCCCGCGTCGACGGTTATCTGTCCCGGCACGTTTGCGGATGTCACCGTCGTCAGGATGAACAGCGAGCATTCGAAGGGAAGGCTCTT
This sequence comes from Hyphomicrobiales bacterium, assembly GCA_018335895.1. Classification (GTDB taxonomy): domain Bacteria; phylum Pseudomonadota; class Alphaproteobacteria; order Rhizobiales; family Xanthobacteraceae. The sequence continues at coordinate 7,218 of JAGXQU010000033.1, forward strand.
GCCGCTGCTGCCCTGAATGCGCGCGTAACCTGCATCCATGAAAACATAGGAGCCCGCCTGAATCTCCGTGAAGGGCTGATGCACAAGATCGATCTCATGCGTGCCGGTGCCGCCGCCGCTAACGATGGGCACATCTATGCCGCTCTCACGCAACGCCGCGATGTGTTCAGCAAGCAGCGCAGATACGCGCGCGGCTTCGCGTGTCCGCTCGGAGAAATCCGGAATGTGCTGCACATGTCCTGCGTAGCCTTGCAATCCGCCGAACTTGAGCCGCTTGTCGCCCGCAATACACTTCGCAATCGCGATTGTGTCTTTGACGCTCGAAACGCCCGTTCGCTTTTGACCGACATCGACATCGACGATGAGGACGATCGGCGGTGCGTCCGAAGATAGTTTCGAGAGAAGAAGATTGACCTGGCTCGGATGATCGGCCGCAATCGTGATTGGCGTTTGCTTCGCGATACCGATCAGGGTTTCGACTTTCGCCGCGTCCTGCATAGCGGCGGTCAGCAGGAGCCCGCCGATACCGGATTCGGCCATCTCCTTCAGTTCAGGAATGGTCGCGCAGCAGATGCCGATGGCGCCCGCCTCGACCTGCTTCTTTGCGATGACGACAGACTTGTGGGTCTTCGCGTGCGGACGGAGCGATCGCCCTGCCCGCCGCGCGAGCTCCGCCATAGCCGCGACGTTGTGGTCGAGCGCTTGCTCGTCGATCACGAGGGCAGGGGTCGGGACACCCCGCAGCGCACGGAACAGGCGGTCTTTGTCCGGGTTGTTCATTGTGTTTGCCTTGCCGGCGTTTGCCTTGCCATTTCTCCCGTGCAGGATAGCGCCTCAATCCAAGGCGGCGAAATCTCATGAGCGACAGTCTCCACGTACTTATTACCGGCGCTGCGGGAATGATCGGCCGAAAGCTGCTCGCGCGCCTCGTAAGGGAGCCGCGGCTCGGCGGCGTTCCGGTCGAGCGCATGACGCTCCTCGATGTGGTAGAGCCGCAAGTGCCAAAGAGCGCTCCATTCAAGGTTTCTTCGCGCACGGGCGACCTGTCTTTGCCCGGCGAGGCGTCGGCGGCGGTCGCCGATATGCCCGGGTGCATCTTCCATCTAGCCGGCGTGGTCTCGGGCGAGGCGGAGACCGATCTCGAAAAGGCATACCGCGTCAACATCGACGGTACGCGCTTTCTGTTCGATGCGATCAGGAGCCGCAATGACTACAGGCCGCGTGTCGTGTTCACGAGTTCGGCTGCGGTCTATGGCGGGCCGTTCGAAGGGCCGGTGACGGACGATTTTCATCTGACGCCGCACAGCTCTTATGGTGTCGCGAAGGCGGTCTGCGAGCAGTTGCTCGCGGACTATTCGCGGCGCGGATTTTTCGATGGCGTCGGTATCCGGCTTCCCGCGATCACGGTGCGGCCCGGAAAGCCGAACAAGGCGGCGTCTGGATTTTTCTCCAGCATCATTCGCGAGCCGCTCGCAGGCGAGACTGCGATCCTGCCGGTTTCGGACGCGCTCCTGCATTCGCACGCAAGCCCCCGCGCCGCCATCGGTTATCTCCTGCATGCCGCGACGCTGGAAATGGACAAGCTCGGCGAACGCCCGAACTTGATGATGCCTGCGGTCGCCTGCACGATCGCGGAGCAGATCGAGGCATTGCGCAAGGTCGGCGGCGACAGGGCGGTCGCGCGCATTCAGCGCGTGCGCGACAGCTTGATCGAGCGGATCGTATCCGGCTGGCCGCACGAGTTCGAGGCGAGGCGCGCGCTCGCGCTCGGCTTCGTGCCGGACAGGGACTTCGACGAGATCGTAGCGCACCATGTCGAGGACGAACTGGGCGGCAAGGCCGGCGCATAACCGCGCGGGCCGCCTCACGAAAATGAGGGTTGACCCGGCGGGACCTGTGCCCGAAACCATTCTTGCGCCCGTCGGATTATTGCCTACATTCGGGCGCGAGGCTTTCACATGACCTACGTCGACGCCGCCACCGCACCGCTCCGGAAAACAGGGCAGATTCGTCTGCACGGGCCTGAAGACTTTGCCGGAATGCGCCGCGCGGGAGGGCTGGTTGCCGAAATTCTCGACATGCTCGCGGATCACGTGCAGCCGGGTACGCCGACCGACAAGATCGACCGGCTCGTGTTCGACTATGCGATGGATCACGGCGCGCTTCCCGCGACGCTGATGTACCGTGGCTACAAGAAATCGGTCTGCACCTCGATCAATCACGTTGTCTGCCACGGCATTCCGAATGATAAGCCGTTGCGCGAAGGCGACATCGTCAACATCGACGTCACCGTCATCCTCGACGGCTGGCACGGCGACTCGAGCCGTATGTATCTCGTCGGCGAAGTGCCGCGCCGCGCGGAGCGCCTCGTCGAGGTGACTTACGAAGCGATGATGAAGGGCATCTCGGTGATCCGTCCCGGCGCGACCACGGGCGACATCGGCGCCGCCATTCAGGCGGTGGTCGAGCCGAACCATATGAGCGTGGTGCGCGACTTCTGCGGCCACGGGCTCGGCCGTCTGTTCCACGACGAGCCGAACATCGTGCATGTCGGTTCGCCGGGCGAGGGCGTGGTGCTGCGCCCCGGCATGTTCTTCACGGTCGAGCCGATGATCAATCTCGGGCGACCGCATGTGAAGGTGCTGTCCGACGGATGGACCGCAGTGACGCGCGACCGTTCGCTCTCGGCGCAGTTCGAGCATTCAGTGGGTGTCACCGAAACCGGCGTCGAGATTTTCACGCTCTCGCCGAAGGGCTTCCACAAACCGCCTTATACACAAGCGGCCTGATCCCGCATGGCCAAGGCGCGCGGTTCCGGATTCAAGGAAGCGCCGCATTACCACGGCCATCGCGAAAGGCTGCGTTCGCGCTTTCGCGAATCCGGCCCTGCGGCGCTCGCCGACTACGAACTCCTCGAACTCGTTTTATTCCGCGCGGTGCCGCAGCGGGACGTGAAACCGCTTGCGAAAGTACTGATCGAGCAGTTCGGTTCCTTCGCCGAGGTGATCTCCGCGCCGTCGGCACGGCTGAAGGAGGTCGACGGCGTCGGCGACGCCATCATCACTGAGTTCAAGGTGGTCGAGGCGGCGGCGCAACATCTCGCCAAAGGCAGGATCAGGAGCAAGAAGGTGCTCTCGTCATGGTCGGCGGTGATCGACTATTGCCGGACCTCGATGGCCTTCGCCGACAAGGAACAGTTTCGGATTCTCTTTCTCGACAAGCGCAACCAGCTGATTGCCGACGAAGTTCAGCAGAAGGGCACAGTCGACCACACGCCGGTCTATCCGCGCGAGGTCGTGAAACGCGCGCTCGAATTGTCAGCGACCGCGATCGTGCTCGTTCACAACCACCCGTCGGGAGATCCGACGCCGTCGCGCACGGATATTCAGATGACGAAGACGATCATCGATGTGGCGCGGCCGCTCGGTATCGAGGTGCACGATCACATCATTGTCGGCAAGGATGGCCACGCGAGCCTGAAGAGCCTGCGGCTGATTTCATAACTTAAGCGCGTCTGCGGTATCGCCCACCTACTTCTTCTTCGGCGGCCACGGGGCTTCCGCGACCGGCGTCAGCGGCGGTTTGCCGTTCGCCCAGGCGACGAGATTGTCGACCACGAGCTGTCCCATGAGATTGCGGCAATGGACGGAAGCTGAGCCGACATGCGGCAGAAGCACCACGTGATCCATCTCGATCAGCGCCTGCGGCACGTTTGGTTCGTCCTCGAACACATCGAGGCCCGCGGAAAGGATTTTCTTGTCGCGCAGTGCGTCGATCAGCGCCTGCTCGTCAATCACCGAGCCGCGGGCGACATTGATCACGATACCGTTCGGCCCGAGCGCTTCGAGCACTTCCTTGTTGATCATGTGTCTGGTCGCAGCGCCGCCGGGTGTGATTACGATCAGCGCATCGGCGTCCTTCGCCATCTGCTTCAGGTCGGGGTAGTGCCTGTAGGAGACTCCCTCGGCCTTGTTGCGGCTATGATAGACAACCGGCACGTTGAAAGCTTCGAGCCGCTTCGCGATCGCCTTACCGATCCGGCCCATGCCGACGACACCGACGGTTCGGTCCTGCAAGGTGACGGTGAGCGGGAAGGGCTTGGCTTTCCATTTGCCTTCGCGGACGTAGCGGTCGGCCTGCGGGAACTGCCGCACGGTCGCGAGCAATAGTCCGAGCGCGGTGTCGGCGACTTCCTCGTTCAGCACATCCGGCGTGTTGGTGACAACAATGCCGCGCTCACCCGCCCACTTCGCGTCGATGGAATCGTAGCCGACGCCGAAGGCTCCGACGATTTCCAGTTTCGGCAGCCTGCCCATGAGCGCGGCGTCGATTTTCGCGCCCGGCGTCGCGGCTAGCGCGCGCACCTTCGGTCCGAATTCGGAGAGGAGCTTTTCCTTGTCGGCGGCCTTGTACAGGCGCTCGACGGTGAAGTGCCGGTCGAGCTGCTCCTCGATCATCGGCATCATCGGACTTGCGATCAGCAATTCTGGCTTGGTCATGTTGGCGTGGTTTCCGTTTTTGTTTCTTGTTCGTAAAGGGTGGGAGCCTGCCCGCCCAAAGAAAACCTTAAAGCGGTTCGAAGGCTCCGTCATTCAAGGGGCAGGCCGCATGTCTTCCAGTCAGCGTTCTATCAATCTTACCTCGGTGCAGTCGATCCGGAAGGGCGTACTGCTTGCGTTCATCGTAGCAGGCATTGCGTTCGTGCTGGTCGGCGATTCCCGCTGGCCCAGCGGTACTTTTTTGCATGAGGGAATCGAGTTTCTGGGCCTCGCGCTGATCGTTTTGTGCATCTGCGGAAGAATGATCTGCACGCTCTATATCGGGGGAAGGAAGATCGAGTCCCTCGTCGTTGCGGGTCCCTATTCGGTGGTCCGCAACCCGCTCTATACGCTGTCGATCATCGGTGCGGTGGGCGTGGGCGCACAGCTCGGTAGCTTCGTGCTGGCGGTCGTGACTGGCGCGGTCGCCGCGCTGGTGTTTCTCCTCGTAATCCTGAAAGAGGAGCAGATGCTGGTTCTCCGCTTTGGTAAGACCTACGAAGACTATCTGGCTTCCGTTCCGCGCCTGATCCCGGATTTTTCGCGATGGCGCGACGTTGACAAAGTCGAAGTCAATCCCCGGCTTGTGCGCGTCACGGCGCTGGACGCGAGCATCTTCCTGCTTTCGATCCCGCTGGCCGAAGTGTTCGAGTATCTGCACGATACCGGGGTGCTGCCCACGCTCATCGCGCTGCCGTGAGTTATTTGTCGATCTGCGCTTCCAGCGAGGCTTCGGCCTTCATCTTCTTTTCGCGGTAGAGCAGGTAGAGGCCTGAGGCGATCACGATCAGCGCACCGACGATGGTCCAGAAGTGCGGGATGTGCCCGAACACGGCGAAGCTCGTGACCGAAACCCAGACGATCTGGAAATAGATGAACGGTGCGAGCACGCCCGCGGGCGCGTAGCGGTGCGCGATGATCAGAAAAGTGTGCCCGATCAATCCGAACAAACCGACCGTGACCATGCCGCCGATGACAAGCGGATCGGTCGGCGTCTGCCAGACCCACGGTAGCGGCAGCGATGCGGCCAGCACGCCAACCAGTGCGGAATAAGTGATCGTTGTCTGTGTCGAATCGTACGGCGCGAGCGCGCGCGTCGAGATGTTGTAGAGCGCGTAACAGCAGGCGCCAGCGAGCGAGAGGAATGCGGTCGGGTGCAGCGCGCCGGTGCCGGGCCGGATTACGACGAGCGCGCCGGCAAACCCGATCAGGATCGCGATCCAGCGCCGCCAGCCGATCCACTCGCCCAGAATCGGACCCGCGAACAGCGCGATGAAGAACGGCGTCGTGAACATGATCGCCGTCGTCTCGTCGAGCTGGAGAAAGTTCAGCGAGATGAAATTGATTGCGGTCGAGAGAAACAGGAGCGCCGAGCGGCCGAGCTGCAGCCAGGGCCTGCGCGTTTGGAACAGGCCCTTCACGGTCCACGGATTCACGAACAGGAATCCGATTGCGAAATGGCTGGCGTAGCGCGCCCAGACCACCTGCAGGGTCGGCAGATGGCCCGTGAGCCATTTTGCGGTGGTATCGAGGATCGCGAAGCAGAACAGCGCGCCGCACATCAGGGCGATGCCGATCAAGCGTGCTCGGGTGTCGCCCAGCGCGGGAAGCTCGCGGAGCGGGCGCGGATTGGAAGGCATACGGTTCGGGAACCCTTCTGGAACAGGGAACCTAGAATGATGCGGCTCCCGGGGGCAGCCCCTTTCTCGCATGGCTCGACGGGGCGGTTTGACAGGGCCGCAATCCCCTTTATGAAGGCGCCTCTTTCCGGATTGAGTACCGCCTGCCGATGTCCTTTCTCAGCAGAATTGTGCCCGGCTACCGCCCGTTTCGCTACGTTGGCGAGAAGGTCCCATGCAATCTCTGCGGCAGCCGCGACCATTCGGTGCTCGGTACGCGCGACCGCTGGTTCAATCCGCTGACCAACGTGATTTGTACGCATTGCGGGTTGATCCGCGTCGATCCCATGCCGACCGACGCGGAACTCGACCGCTACTACAGCGATCACTATCGCCTGCATTACCAGAGCACGATGGAGCCGACGCCGAAGACGATTGAGCGCGGCAGGAAGGGCGCGGAGGCTCGGCTTTCATTCCTCTCCAAGCTGGTTAAACCGGGTGGGCGCGTACTCGATATCGGCGCGGGTGGCGGCGAGTTTCTCGCGGAGGCCAAGCGGCTCGGCTACGAAGTCGAAGGCGTCGAGCCGAGCGTCGGCTTCGCGCGCTATGCCGAGCGCGCTTACGGCGTGAAAGTTCATATCTCGCCCTTGAACAAGATCGACTTCGGCGGCCGCAAGTTCGATCTCGTGCATTCCTTCCACGTCTTCGAACATCTTCGCGATCCGCTTGCGAGCATGAAGCTCGTGCACTCGATTTTGGTGCCGGGCGGGTATTTCTTCGTCGCCGTGCCGAACATGGCCGAGAAGCGCACGCCGACCGGGATGTTCCATTTCGCGCATGTACACGGCTTCGCCTATGAAAGCCTGCGCATGATGGCCGAGAAAGCCGGCTTCGAATGGGTGCCGAGCGATGCGCAGCGCGCGGCACAGGTGTTCCGGCGTCTTGAGACCCCGAACCCGGACTGGTTCCGCTTTCCGAACCACGCCGCAGAACTGGAAAAGAAGTTTCGCGAGTCGGGATTGCTGAAGCATCTTCTGACTGCTGACCCTTATCGGCGCGCGTGGCGGCGCCTGACGCGTAAGTTGCGCGAACGAAAGCTGCAGAAAGCAGCCTGATTATTCGGCGCTCATCGCGCTCGCATGCCAGCGGTGCAGCACCCGATGCTGCAACCACGAAAGCAGTGCGAAGAGCGCGATCCCTGCAAGCATGATCAGCACGAGTGCCGCGTACATACGCGGGATATTCACGCGGTGACCCGCTTCGACGATCCGCCAAGCGAGACCCGAGCCCGCGCCTGCGGAGCCCGCCGCGATTTCGCTGACCACAGCGCCGATCAGCGCGAGACCGCCGCCGATGCGCAAGCCGCCGAGAAAGTTGGGAAGTGCCGCGGGCAGCCGCAGGTACAGCAGCGTCTTCAGCCAGCCCGCATCATAAAGCGCGAACAGATCGCGCAACTGACGATCCGCCGACGCGAGCCCGAGCGCGGTATTCGACAGAATTGGAAAGAATGCGACCAGCGCCGCACAGGCGAGCACGGCATTGCCCGGTTCCATGTAGATTAAAAGCAGCGGCGCGATCGCGATCACGGGCGTCACCTGAAAGATCACCGCAACCGGGAACAGCGCGCGTTCGGCGAAACGCGACGCGGAGAACAGGATCGCGAGCAGCACGCCGGCGATTGTCGCGACAAGAAGCGCAGACAGCGTTATGCGCAACGTGACCACGAGAGAGCCGGACAGCAGGCCCGCGTCCACAAACAGCGTCCGCAGGATCAGGGATGGCGCAGGCAGGATCTGCGGAGCGATTGCGAAGAATCGTACCGAGATCTCCCAGATCGCGATCAGGAGACCAATGGCCATGAACGGTGCCGCGAGATCGCGCTTTCTCATCCGGCGCGCTCCAGCGCTTCGGAAAGTTTGCGTACCCGCGCGGTGAAGCCCGCTGACGTGCGGTATTGCGGATCGAAGCGTCCGGTAGCGGGCAGGAAGGCGATTTCTTCCGCAATCGTTCCCGGCCGTGGCGACATGATGAGAGTGCGGCTGGAAAGATATGCCGCCTCGAACACGGAGTGCGTGACGAAGACGATCGTGCAGCCGATTGATTGCCAGAGCGCGAGCAGCTCATCGTTCAGCCTGAAGCGTGAGATTTCATCGAGCGCCGCGAAGGGCTCGTCCATCAGGAGCAGTTTCGGCTTCACGATCAATGCGCGGGCGAGCGAGACGCGCATCTTCATGCCGCCGGAAAGTTCGTGCGGATAGGCGTCGGCAAAATCCCGAAGCCCGACCGCCGCGAGTGCTTCTTCCGTGCGCCGGCCGGCATCGCTGCCTTCGACCCCGATGAGCCGCAAGGGCAGCCGCACGTTTGTCCGCACATCTGCCCATGGCATCAGCGCGGGCTCCTGAAACACGAAGCCGGTTTCCCGCGGCCTGCGGCCCTGCTTCCATGAAACTCGGCCTGCGTCCGGCGAAAGCAATCCGGCGATGATGCGAAGCAACGATGTCTTGCCGCAGCCGGAGGCGCCGAGGAGCGAAAGAAACTCTCCCGGCCAGATCGCGAAGGAAATGTCGCGAAGTGCGGTGACGCCGCTCTCGAACGTCTTGGAAACGCCACGCACATCCGCGAGCGGAACGGCCTTCGCCGCATTTGGCGGCCTTCTCGCGGCCGGGTTCGCGCGCCTGCGTGTCATTTCAGGCGGTACATATCGACGCCGTGTTTGCGGTTCACGAAGGTTGCGTCGAAGCTCTTACGCCAGTTTACGTCTGCCTTCACGATACCGGCCTTCACCATCTTGTCGAAGAAGTTCTTGATCTTCACTTCCTGCATCGCGCCGATGCCGAAGTTCAGCGCGTCACCGGAATCGACGATGCCGTACTCCTTCATCTTTGCAGTGGAGAAGGCGATCAGCGCGTCGGTCATTTCCGGATTGTGTTTCTTGATGAGATCGTTCGCGGGCTTGCTGTTGCCGTACAGATACGTGTACCAGCCTTCGATCGATGCGCGGATGAAGCGCGAGACGAGATCGGGGTTGCTGCGCAGGAGTTCGGTCCTCGTCTCCAGCGTGGTCGCGTAGCCGTCGAAGCCGTGATCGGCGAGCAGAAAAATCTTCGGCTTAAAGCCGCCGGCCTGTTCGATCACGAAGGGCTCGGAGGTGACATAGCCCTGCATCGCGAAGTTCTTGTTCGCGAGAAACGGCTGCGGGTTGAAAGTGTAGGGACGCGCCTGTTCGTCGCGAAATCCGTGTTCGGATTTCAGCCAGCGAAACGACGTTACCATCGCGTCGGCGCCGAGCAGCAGGCTCACTTTTCTCTCGCGCAGGTCTTCGAATTTCTCGATGCCGGTGTTGGGGTGCGCGAGGATCGCGATCGGGTCGCGCTGCATGATCGCCGCAACCACGATGGTGGGAACGTTCTGCTCTACGGCTGCGAAAGCCTGGAGGAAGTTCGCGGAAATATAAAAGTCGAGTTTGCCCGCGGAAAGCAGAATGCGGTTGTTGATCTGCGGCCCGCCGGGAACGATCTCCACATCGAGGCCGTACTTCGCATAGGTGCCGTCAGCCTGCGCTTGATAGAAGCCGCCATGTTCGGCTTCGGCGACCCAGTTGGTGCCGAAGCGGATTTTGTCGGCCGCCGCCGCCGGACAGGCGAAAGCAGCGAGGGCAAGCAGCGTGGCTGTGGATCGGCGGAGCATGTGTCCAGTCTAGCTGTTCAGTGCACGGGAAGGCAGTCGCATAAGGGATCGTAACCATAATGCCAAACGCGATAGACGGGCAGTCCGCAGCCCTGCTTGCGCCCTTTATCTGCGCTCAATAGGTTGCCCGGGCTGGCGCGGAATTGGGCATGAATCCGAAGCGATATTGGCGAGATATGACCTGGCAGGATTTCCGGAATGGAAAGCCTGTGGAATGGATTGTGGTCGTTCCGGTCGCGGCGATCGAACAGCACGGGCCGCATCTTCCGCTCTCGGTCGATGCTTCGATTGCAGAGGGCTATCTCGCCTGCGTCCATGCATTGCTCCCCGATCATCTGCCAGTGACGTTTCTGCCGTTGCAGGAGATCGGAAAATCCGGAGAGCACCGCGATTTTCCGGGTACGCTGACTTTTTCCTATGAGACGGTAATCCGCGCCTGGATCGAGATCGGCGAGAGCGTGCATCGCGCGGGTCTCCGGAAAATCGTGTTCGTGAACTCGCACGGTGGAAATTCATCGGTACTGGATATCGTGACGCGCGAGTTGCGCGAACGCTTGGGTATGTTCGCCGTGCTCACCTCATGGCATCGCCTCGGCTATCCGGAAGGCCTGTTCAGTGCCGAAGAGAAACTGCACGGCATTCATGGCGGCGAGATCGAAACTTCGCTGATGCTCGCCTTTGCGCCGGACAAGGTGCGAATGGACCGGCTAGAGAATTTCGAGCCCGTCACCAAGTCCATGGAGAGCGAGTTCAAGGTGCTGCGCGCGGCGGTTCCTGCCGGATTCGGCTGGATGACGCAGGACCTCCAGGAGACCGGCGCCATCGGAAACGCAAAGCTTGCCACGAAAGAAAAAGGCGATAAGGCCGCAGGCTTCGGAGCGAAGGCTTTCATTGCGCTGCTTGAAGATGTGCAGCGCTTCGATTTGAAGCGGCTGAAAAACGGTCCGCTCGGCTGATTATTTGCAGAGCGAAAGCGTAACCGGATCGGCGTTGGCGGGCAGATAATCGCCCATCGGTTTACAGGTTCCGCTGATGCAGACATTCCAGTCGGCGGTGGCGCCGGAGCGGCGCAGCACGATCTCCTTCTGCGGAACCCAGTGCGGGCGGTAGCTGTAGAAACCGTCCTTCAGCTTGGCGCCGGGCGGCGGCTCCATGCCCGCACCCGAGCCTCTCACGCGCGATTCCACGATCGCGATGCCCGCGGGATGCGCGCGCCAGTCCTCTTCCCACTTCACCTTTTCGACGGAGTGCGTCCAGGAAAGCGTGAGTGCGGCGGCAAGTTTCACGACGATGCCGCCGCCGGAGAGGCAAATCAGGCTCATGCGGTCTTCGAGCGCGCCGGTCTGGTTCGAGGTGCCGTTTGCTGCCGCGTCGTCCACCAGTGATAGGCGACAAAGGCGATACCGAGCGCGAAGCCGATCTCGTCGGTCAGCGGGACGGCGGCCACGAGGAAAGCGGCGGCGACAAACGTCCAGACGCGCTGCCACAACGGAATCGGTGCAAACAGATGGCCCACCGCCGTCACGCCCCATAGGGCAACCGCAAACGTTGCCTTCACGCAGATGTATACGGCCGCAAGCCAGTAGTTGAGGCCTTCGAGGCCGGCCACAGGTTGCAGCATCAGCTCGGGAGAATAGACCGCCATGTAGGGCACGATGAATCCCGGCAGAGCGATCAAGATTGCCTTCATGGCGACCTCAAAGCCGCTTACACGCGCCATCGGCGCCGCCGCGAATGCGGCTAGCGCCACCGGTGGAGTAAGGTCCGCCATGATTCCGAAATAGAAGACGAACATGTGCGAGACGATCAGCGGCACGTCGAGTTTCAGCAGGATGGGTGCTGCGAGCGAAGACGTGATGATGTAGTTCGGGATCGTCGGAATGCCCATTCCGAGAATCAGGCTGAAGATCATCGTCAGCACGAGCGCAAGGAACAGGCTCTCTTTTCCGATCGAGATCATCCAGTTGCCGACGATGGTGCCGAGGCCCGTAAGCGTCATGGTGCCGATCACGATGCCGACGACCGCGCAGGCGAGGCCCACCGAAAGCGCCTGACGCGCGCCGTCAGCCATCGCTTCGCGGCAGGCAAGCAAAGCCTCACGTCCCCGCGCCTGAAATGCACTCCATAGGATCATCGCGGCGAGGAGAACCAGGACGAAAACGACGCTCATCCACAGCGCGATCGCAGCAAGTACGCCAAGTACAACCCAAAACACCACGCGCATTGCGAGTTCGCGCATGCCGGTCGCAAGGGTCATGCCGAGCATCAAAAGGGCCGTCAGCGAAAGCCCGACCGCGCCGGCGAAGAGCGGCGTGTAGCCTGCAAAGAGCAGATACACGAGCACCAAGAGCGGAAGGATCAGGAACCAGTTGTTCTTGATTTCATGCCAGGCGCTCGGCAGTTCGTTGCGCGGAAGGCCTTTGAGGCCGCGGCGGCCTGCTTCGAGATGCACCGACCAGAAGCAGGCAGCGAAATAGAGAAGTGCCGGAATGATCGCGGCCTGGACGATGTCCGAGTAAGGACGGTCGATGGTCTCGGCCATGATGAACGCGACCGCACCCATCACCGGCGGCATGATCTGGCCGCCCATCGAGGAAGTCGCTTCAACGCCGCCGGCGTAGGCCGAGGGGAACCCGAAACGCTTCATCAGCGGAATCGTGAACTGGCCGGAAGCGACGACATTCGCGATGCCGGAGCCCGACACGGTACCCATCAGCGCCGATGAGGCGACGCAGACCTTGCCGGGGCCGCCCTGCGAGCCGCCGAAAACAGCCATCGACAGCTCATTGAAGAAGCGGATCACGCCTGCGCGCTCCATAAAGGAGCCGAACAGGATGAAGAGGAAAATGTAAGTCGCGGAAACGAGCGTCGGCACGCCGTAGATGCCTTCGGTGCCGAAGGCCATGTGCTCGATCACCTGCTCGTAGGAGTAGCCGCGATGGTTGAGCGGCGAGGGCAGGTAGTTGCCGAATAAGGTGTAGGCGAGAGCGATCCCGCAAACGATGGCAATCGCCGAGCCCATGATGCGCCACACCATGAAGAACAGGATCGCAATCGAGATCGTGCCGACAATGAGATCCATTTCGTTGAGGAAGCCGGAGCGGTCGATCAGCGGCAGATAGAATTGCCATTGGTAGAAGCCGACGAGAAATCCGAGGATTCCGATGACCCACATCGCTGCTTTGAGAACCGGATTTTCGGACGAGTTCGCGAGCATCGCTCCGGCGAGCAGCGTCAGAAAGCCGACGTGGATCGCGCGCACAACCTGGCTTGGAACGCCGCCTGCGAACTCGGCAACGAGCTCGACCGCGCCGAGGACTGCGAGAAAGCCGAAGGCGTGCACAACTCCAAAGCGTCTGTGCCATGCGAGGTAGGCGAGATAGGCGAGCCAGATCAAAAGACCGGCGCGGATGAGGAAGAGAAGGTCGAGCCCCTTCACCGACGCGAAGAAATCCTTATCGAGCGGAACGCCGAACGAAGTAATGATCTGGAAGATTGAAAAAGCGATTGCGAGGTAGAAAACGAGACTTCCGATCCACGCCTTGCCCCAGTCGAGATTGAGGTGGCCGGCGACGTCGTCAACGACGGTCGTGCTTGGCTGGTTCATCGCCTCGACGATTGAGCGCTTTTTTTTGGGTTTCGGCTTTGCCGTTGCGACCTTCTTTTTCTTCGTCATTTTCGTTCCCCCCCCCCCCC
>JAGXQU010000034.1 GCA_018335895.1 Hyphomicrobiales bacterium
CCCGAGCCGAACTGCGTGGTTCCGGCCTGGATGAATTCCTCTTTCATCTTATCGACGGAACCGAGATCGGCGACGATCTTCTTCTCGAGTTCGCCCGGGATCTTGCCGCCGCCATTCGGCTTCATCCACTTCCAGAAATGGAGGTGGTTGTAGTGCTGGCCGGCGTTGTTGAAGATCGCGGGGTTTTTCCCGAACGAGCCCTTCACGATTTCCTCGAGGGTCTTGCCTTCGAGATCGGTTCCCTTCAGCGCGTTGTTGCCGTTGTTCACGTAAGCCAGGTGATGCTTGTCGTGGTGATATTCGAGCGTTTCTTTCGACATGTAGGGAGCAAGAGCGTCGTGCGGGTAGGGTAGGTCGGGGAGTTTGAACGTCATCCGGGATCTCCTTGATTTCGCTGGGCGCTACATAAGCGCGGACCCGCAACAGGAACAACCTTGCGTATAGCCCCCGCATTAAACAGCCTTATGGCGTTAAAATGCCGCCTTCTGGTAGAATGACTTAACGCAATACCGCCTATAGTAGTTTCAGTGAGTAACAGGAGTGCTGCCGAAAATGCCCGCAATCATAACCTTGGGGGGAATTGCCCTTTCGGTATTGGGACTTGTGATCGCAATTGCGGGCATGCCGGATAGGGCCGCCGGCCTCGCGCTGGGTAGCGACCTTATCCATACCGGCGCGACCGTGTTCGTGGGCGGACTGGTCGTCGCAGCGCTCGGTCAGGTGCTTCGGGCGCTCCGCGATGTCGGCGAGCGTATCGAAGACGCCGGCCTCGGACAGGCCGGGCCCCGCCCCGCGCTGAACGATGGAGCCGGTGACAGGGCGCCGATGCCGCTCCCCCGCGCGACCCGCAACCAGCCTGCCGAAGCAGACGACGATCATTTTGCCGAAGAGCCTGCGGCCCCGCCGCCGTCGCGCGCTCCGCGCGGGCAGCAACCGGCATCCCGAGGCCAGCAACCCGCTCCCCGCGCATCGCTGACGCCGGAAGCGTCCCGTCCGCAGCAGCGGATGCAGTCCCGTCCAGCGCATCAGGACGGCAAACGCTTCGAGAACGAAGCTCGCGATGAATTCGCCGACGAGTTCGCCGAATTGCAAGACGAACGCCCCGCTCCGCGCTGGATGCGGGCGCAGGGCGAAGTCAATAACCGTGAACCAAACAGTCGCCCGCATGAGCCCGGAACAATTCCGCTGCAATCGAACCGCGCGAGCCGTGCCGCGCCGCAGCCGTCCCGCCGCGAAGCGCCGCCGGTCGTGGCTCCCGACGCCTATGATACGGGGCCGCGGCGACGCCCGGCTCAGGCGCCCGAACCGGAATTGGAGGACCACGGCCACGCAGAGCCGACCGTGGTTCGCTCCGGCATCATCGCGGGCATGGCCTATACGCTTTACTCCGACCGCTCGATTGAAGCGGAACTGCCGTCGGGCACCGTGCGCTTCGACTCGATCGAGGAGTTGCAGGAGCACGTGAAGCGCTCGGGCGTGGACGATCATGACGAATACCGCGAACCGAACGCGGCGCCGCACTAGGACTGCGCAGTTCGCGCTCTGGGCCGGTTGACCAGCCATATCCCGAGCGCCACCAGCGCAAGCGCAATCCAGAGCAGCGGGCTGATGGCCTCGTTCAGAAAATACGCGCCTGAGAGCATCGCGAACAGCGGCGACAGGAACGTGAACGCCGAAAGCGTGGACGCCGGATAGATTCGCACGAGCGCGAACCACGCGAGATACGAAGCAAAGGCAACGACCACGATCTGATAGGCGAGCGAGGCGGCAACGAGACCGTCGAATTTCGTTATGCCGCTTTCGCCGGCGAGCAACGCCAGCGGCATCGACAGTGCGGTGATGCCGAGCTGATAGGCCAGCGTCTTCGCGGAGTGGATCTTGATCAGAGACGTCTTCTTGATGACGAGCGTGGTGGCAGCCCACAGGATGGCAGCAACCAGCATCATCAGATCGCCGATCAGCGCGGTAGATGAAGGCACCGAGAGGCTATCGCGGAGCGCGAGCACGAGACCGCCGAATGCGCACAGCAATCCGGCGATCTGCGCAAATCCCATGCGCTCGTTGGGAAGCAGATAATGCGCACCGATCGCAACGATGAAGGGCGACGCATAGAGAAAGAGAATGCTGCGCCCCACATCGGTGTAAACCAGCGCCCAGTAGATGAACACGAATTCCAGAGCGAATAGCGAGCCGACGATCAGGCCGGGTACCAGACTTCCGTCGCGTTCGAAGAGCTTTATGCCGCGCGCGTAGCACCAGACCATAAGAAGCAGAAAAGCCCCTGCGCACCGCAGCCCGCTTTGAAAGATCGGCGATACCGAGTCATTCGTGACCTTGATCGCAACCTGCTGAAATCCCCAGCTCGCCGTGAGCGCGGCCATCGCCAGCGTCGCGAATACGTCGAGCCTCTCATGCTGTTTCATGAGGAGGTATTCGCACCGGCTGTCACGATGGCAAACACATAAGCGAGCGCCACTTCATCGAGCCGGTCAAAGCGCCCTGCGGCGCCGCCGTGGCCTGCATCCATGTTAGTCTTCAGAAAGACCGGTTGGGTACCGGTATTGTATGCGCGCAGCTTCGCCACCCATTTCGCGGGCTCCCAATAGGTGACGCGCGGGTCGGTCAGTCCCGCCAGCACGAGCATCGCTGGATAGGCCTGCGGCCTCACATTGTCGTAGGGCGAATAGCGCAGCATGCGCTCAAGCACGGCCTTGTCGGTGGCGGGGTTCCCCCACTCGGGCCATTCGGGCGGCGTCAGCGGCAGGGAGCCGTCGAGCATCGTGTTGATGACGTCCACGAACGGCACTTCGGCGATGATGCCAGCGAATAGATCGGGCCGCAGGTTTGCGACCGCGCCCATCAGCAAGCCGCCGGCGGAACCGCCCTGTGCGACGATGCGGTCGGGTGCCGCGAATTTCTCCGTGATCAGATGCTCGCCGCAGGCGATGAAGTCGGTGAAGGTATTTTCCTTCTTCTCCATCTTGCCGTCGAGGTACCAGCGCCAGCCCTTGTCGGTGCCGCCGCGGATATGCGCGATCGCATAGACGAAGCCGCGGTCCACGAGCGACAGGCGGCTCGTCGAAAAGCTCGCCGGCATCGAAATCCCGTAGGAGCCGTAGCCATAGAGCAGGCAGGGCGCGGTGCCGTCGATCTTCGTGTTCACGTGATGCAGCAGCGAAATCGGGACCATGGCGCCGTCCTTGGCCTTCGCGAAAATGCGGCGCGTGACGTAGTCCGCCGGATTGTGACCGGAGGGCACTTCCTGGCGCTTGCGCATGACGCGCCCGCGCGTGCGCATGTCGTAGTCCCAGACTTCGGTCGGGGTCGTCATCGACGAATAGTTGAAACGCAGATTGTCGGTATCGAACTCGAACCCGGTGGAGGAGCCGAGCGAATAGGCTTCTTCCTTGAACGCAATGGTGTGCTCCTCGCCGCTCGCGATTTCGCGAACCACGATGCGGGGCAAGCCCTCGTGACGCTCGAGCCGCGTCAACCAGTTTTTGAAGATGGAGCAATCGAGGATCAGCGTGCCTGCGCTGTGCGGGATCAGGTCGCGCCAGTTCGCGCGTGCCGGATTCGCGAGGGGGACGGAGGCGATCTTGAAATCTTCGGCGCCGTCGGCGTTCGTGAGCACGATCAGCACTTCTTCGCCGTTGAACGACGGATGATGCTCGACCTCGTAGCGCAGGCCGGTGGTGCGCGGCTCGATCAGCCGCGGTCTGGCGGAGGGATCGTTCAGATCGAGCAGTCGGATTTCGGACGTATCGTGATCTCCGGTCGAGATCACGGCGAAGCGATCCGCCTGGAGCTTGCCGATGGAGGCAAAGAAACCTTTGTCCTGCTCCTCGTAGATCAGTACGTCGTCGGCAGTGTTCTTGCCGAGGCGATGCAGGTAAATCCGCGACGGGCGGTGCTCCGCGTCGAGCTTTACGTAATAGAAGCCGCTTCCGTCGTTGAGCCAAACGATGCCGCCGCCGGTGTCGGTGACCAGATCTTCGCGGTCCTTGCCGGTGGCGATTTCCCTCACGCGGACGCTGTAAAGCTCAGAGCCCTTGTCGTCGGAGGCCCATGCCATGAGCCTGTGATCCGGCGAATGCGAAGCGGAGCCCAGCGAGAAATACGCTTTTCCTTTTGCGAGTTCGTCGCCGTCGAGCAGGACTTCCGCGCCGCCGCCGCCCGACGGTTCGCGGCAGACCAGCGGATGCTGACCGCCCTCGCGGTAGCGCGAGAAATAAGCGTAAGGGCCGTCGCGCGAAGGGACCGAGGAGTCGTCCTCCTTGATGCGTCCGCGCATCTCCGCGATCAGCTTCTTCTTGAGTGCCTCGTGCGGGGTGAAGGCTTTTTCCGTGTAGGCATTCTCCGCTTCGAGATAAGTTCTGATCTCGGGTTGCAGGATGCTGGTGTCGCGGAAGACGTCCTGCCACTTGGGGTCGCGCAGCCAGGTAAAATCGTCCGCGAGCGTGAGCCCGTGGACGATCTGTTGCGATGCGATTTTCCGCGCGGCCGGTGTCGTGCCGAGCGCTTCGAGATTCCAGCCTTCGCTATTTGTTGTTCTGGTCATCGGCCTTTTGCAGTTTCAGCGCGTGACCGTTCATGCAATAGCGCTGCCCGGTCGGCTTGGGTCCGTCCGGGAATACGTGGCCGAGATGCGCCTCGCAAGAGGCGCAGCGGACTTCGGTGCGGCGCATGAGAAACGAATTATCGGAATGTTCCGACACGGCCCCGCCCTCGATCGGCTGGTAGAAGCTCGGCCATCCCGAACCCGAATCGTATTTCGTTTCCGACGAGAACAGCGGCGCGCCGCAGGCCACGCAGCGGTAGATGCCTTTGCTTTTCTCGTTGAGATACGGGCCGGTCCACGCGGGCTCGGTACCGTGCTTGCGGGTGATGTAGAACTGCTCCGGCGTCAGTTCCTTCTGCCACTCGGCGTCGGACTTCACGACCTTGGGGCGCTTCGTCGTCTCGGACATCGACTTCCTCCGGGTGCGGGGTTTCGGGTCTGAACTAGGCTTCGCCGCCGCCGCTCGCAAGGTTCCCGCGCTACACAAGCGCGCGAGCGCGAAATGACGCGCGAGGTCATAGCCGCCATTGCCCGCCGCTCTTCGCTCGCTACGCAGGGCGCGGAGCAGCCGCGGTTTCTGTCCGGGGAGTTGTGCCCCCAGAAACAGCTTCTGCCGTTTGAGTATGTCGTCCCGCGTTTCGCTGCGGAAGACGCGGATCGGCGAGCGGACGGGGCCGCGGATGATGACGGGCGGGTCGCGGAAAGGCATGGCGGGCTCCTCGCATGAGGCCCGGAATCTGCGGCCTCCGGCGCGGGTGGGGGATAAATTCCTATCCACAGCGGGCCTGGAATCCGGCTAAGCCGCTTTGCTTTCTTCACAATTTGCCGTCTCGCGCTGCGCTGAGGAAAACGCGTTATCCCCGTTATGGCCGCAATCTCTATGATAAGTATATATTCCTATATATGTCCTTGACACCACAATGGTCAGGATATAGATAAAGGGCATCAAACGGAGCAGTTCGATGTTCGGGCCAAAAACATACGCAGACGAAGACCTCGCCAGAGAAGCCATGGAGGCTATCCGCTGGCCGAACGGCCCTGTCTGCCATCACTGCGAAAGCAAGAAGTACTACGCCACTAAGAAAGTGGGTCGCTATCGCTGTGCAAATTCAAAGTGCCGCAAGGATTTCACCGTCACGACCGGAACGGTCATGGAGCGGTCCCATATCCCCTTGCGTAAATGGGTCGAAGGCTTCGCCATCATGTGCGAAAGCAAGAAGGGCGTATCCTCCTTGCAGTTACAGCGTCACCTCAAAATTTCTTACAAAGCCGCATGGTTCATGTCGCACCGTATCCGCGAAGCTATGCGCGAAGGTGGCATGACCCCGCCTCCGATGCTTGGCGGCGGCGGCAAGATCGTAGAAGCGGACGAAACCTATTTCGGTAAGCCGGAAGAGGTTTACGTCTCTCCGCAGCGTAAGGGTCGCCCCTTCCTCAAGGGTCACAAGAAGCGCAACAGCCGCCCCATCGTCTCGTTAGTCGAGCGTGGCGGTCGTATCCGCTCGTTCCACGTGGCCTCTGCGGATCAGGACGTTGTTACCAACATCGTGCGCGAGAACATCAACCACGAAACCCGCCTGCATACGGACGAAAGCCGCCTTTATGCCCGCATGAGCGAAGAGGTCGCGAAGCACGAAACCGTGCGCCACGCCATCAAGGAATATGCCCGTGGCGACGTAACCACTAACTCGGTCGAAGGCTTTTTCGGTATCTTTAAGCGCGGTATGCGTGGCGTGTACCAGCACTGCAAAGAGAAGCACTTGCACCGGTATCTCGCGGAGTTCGACTTCCGCTACAATCATCGCGTGGCGATGGGCGTAGGCGATGGAGTACGTGCGCTGCTCGCCATCCGTGGCGCGGAAGGTAAGCGGCTCACGTACCGACAAGCTCACTGAGCGGTCGTTCAAGTATCCAGCGGGGAGATTTCTCCGCTGGAGAAAGAAGCGCGGATTACCGCCAAAGAAACAGATTCGGCGGATTTGGGTTCGCTAGGCTAGGCTTCGCCCTCCAAAAGAGGGGGAAGCCATGAAGCCTACAGACGATCTAGTTCACGCAATGAGGGGGGCGGTAGCCCTAACCGCTTGCGTCGTTCAAACTCTTGCTGAATCCGATCCAGACTTTCGAGCGCGCTTTTTGAAAAAAGTCGAGGACGCTTACCAGGATTTTCGCGACTACCAACGGATGGATGACGGGTCTTCAAATCTGAATGAACTGTCGATGCTGGCATGGGTCCGAAAACTCCTGAAAGATAAATCTTAATACTTCGGCTTTCTTTTCTCGCCTTTGCGAGGTTTCTTCTTGCTCGTTAGCGCAACGCGCAGCGCCTTCTCAGCGCGTTTCGCTGTCTCTTCTTTTGAGTATTTTTCCGAGGGTTTTGCCATGAAGCGCCTCAAACGCCGTGAATTGATGGAGCCTATCGAAACGGCACTAGGAAGAGTTGTTATCGCTTGGAACGACCTGCACGACTCAATGGGTTGGATATTCTCGCGACTAGTAGGTGTGGACTCGAACTTAGGTTTTCCTATCTGGAACTCTGTAATAGCAGATCGTGGTCAACGCGAGATGCTAAGAGCTGCGGCTTGGAGCAGCCCTGTTTTGGATAATAGAGCCGAGTGCGCCGAAGACATTGATTGGCTATGCAAACAAACAGACGGTCTCTCTGGAAAGCGGAACGATGCCATCCACGCGCCCTACAAACCAATCTACGACGCTGAGGGCAAGGGCGAAGTAAGACCGTTCTACTACTTGGGCAACCCTAGAGCGATAGCACTAAGCGACAAAGACCTCATGGAACAGCTTGTCTGGTTCTACCTTAGCTTTGAGTGTCTTCATCGTTACGCAGAAGAGATCAACACGGCTCTTTTGGCGAAAGATTTGCCATGGCCCGAAAGACCTCAGATGCCAACTCTCGGCCAGAAGGGGACCCAAAGGCCATAACATCGCTAAGGTGACTCCAGATCACCTTAGCCCCAGCCTCCACCATCTCTTCCGTCACCACAACACCGAGCGCGCCAGCACCTTCGGACTGCTCCGAAGGGCCTTCTGTATCTATCTGTAGTGTCTGTGGTGTCAAGGACATATATGGGTATATATTCCTATCAGGGAGAGCGGCGGAATGCATGCGTTTGTAGTGGCGGCGCGCGGGACCTCGATGCCGAGTGAAATGACCTGCGCGCTGGCGGTTCGTCTGGCGGCGAGTGCCGCGGGCGTCGCGGCGTCGGAAGTTGTCACGAGCCGCCGTTCGTCGCGCCGGGTATCGACGGCG
>JAGXQU010000035.1 GCA_018335895.1 Hyphomicrobiales bacterium
GCCCGCGGCGCCGCCGATCACGATGTTCTGCGGTGTCGCGCGCTTGAGCCACATCGAATAGATCACGACGTAAAAGAAGATCGTGAAGGCGAGCAGCGCGCCCGCGAGCCAGCCGACGAGAAGGCCGAGCATCAGCACCGAAGCGCCGGAAAGGAGCAAGCCATAGATCATGGCCTCGCCCGGCTCGACGCGGCCTGCCGGAATCGGGCGCGACCGCGTGCGGTCCATGCGCGCATCGATGTCGGCGTCCCACCACATATTCAACGCACCGGCGGCACCCGCGCCGATCGCGATGCAGAGAAGCGCCACGAAGCCGAGCACCGGATGAATTTCGCCCGGCGCGCGCACGATGCCGACGAGTGCCGTGAAAATCACGAGCGACATCACGCGTGGCTTCAGCAACGCCCAGTAATCCTCCACTCCGGCGAAACCGGAGAGATGGTCTGCATGCGTGCGTTCTTCGGAAACCAGCGACATCGATTTCGTTCGGTTTGACTTCGACCAACTCAAAAGAAAACGGAACTACCGCTTCCTGACTAATAAATCCGGCGGGCTTTTTGGGCCCGCCGGTTACTCGGCTTCGGATGCCGGAATCACTTCACCTGCGGCAGGCGATCGAAGGTGTGGAACGGCGGCGGCGACGAAACCGTCCATTCCAGCGTGGTCGCACCGACGCCCCAGGGATTGTCCGCGGCCTTCTGCTTGCGGGAGAAGGCGTGGATGATGACGATGAAGAACACGACGAGACCCGCGAGCGAGACGTAGGCTCCGAGCGACGAGACGAAGTTCCAGCCCGCATAGGCGTCCGGATAGTCCGCATAGCGGCGCGGCATGCCGGCAAGACCCAGGAAGTGCTGCGGGAAGAAAATCGTGTTGACGCCGATGAAGGTCAGCCAGAAGTGCAGCTTCGCAAGCCCCTCGTGATAGATGTAACCCGTCATCTTCGGGAACCAGTAGTACCAGCCCGCGAAGATGCCGAAGGTGGCACCGAGCGACATCGTGTAGTGGAAATGCGCGACGACATAGTAGGTGTCGTGGAAGGCGCGATCGACGCCCGCGTTCGACAGGATCACGCCGGTCACGCCGCCGAGCGTGAACAGGAAGATCAAACCGACCGAGAACAGCATCGGCGCCGTGAAGCGGATCGAGCCGCCCCACATCGTCGCAATCCAGGAGAAGATCTTCACGCCGGTCGGCACCGCGATCACCATGGTCGCGACCATGAAGTAGGCCTGCGCGGTCGATGACATGCCGACGGTGTACATGTGGTGCGCCCACACGACGAAGCCGACGACGCCGATCGCGACCATCGCATAAGCCATGCCGAGATAACCGAAGATCGGCTTTTTCGAGAAGGTCGAGATGATCTGCGAGATGATGCCGAAAGCCGGCAGAATGAGAATGTAAACTTCGGGGTGACCGAAGAACCAGAACAGATGCTGGAACAGGATCGGGTCGCCGCCGCCCTTCGGGTCGAAGAAGGTAGTCCCGAAGTTACGATCGGTGAGCAGCATCGTGATGGCGCCGGCCAGAACCGGCAGCGCCAGCAAAAGCAGGAACGCAGTCACCAGCACAGACCACACGAACAGCGGCATCTTGTGCAGCGTCATGCCCGGCGCGCGCATGTTGAAGATCGTGGTGATGAAGTTGATGGCGCCGAGAATCGAGGAGGCGCCGGCGAGATGGAGCGAGAAGATCGCAAGATCCATCGCGGGTCCGGGATGGCCCGCCTTCGAGGACAGCGGCGGATACGCCGTCCAGCCGCCGCCGAAGCCGAGCCCGCCCGAAGGACCGGGCACGAACATGGAAGCGAGCAGCAGGATCAGCGCCGCGATCAAGAGCCAGAACGAAATGTTGTTCATGCGCGGGAACGCCATGTCCGGCGCGCCGATCATGAGCGGAACGAACCAGTTGCCGAAGCCGCCGATCAGCGCGGGCATGATCATGAAGAACACCATGATGAGGCCGTGCGCGGTGACGAAGGCGTTGAACATGTGCGCATTCGGAAAATACTGGAGGCCGGGATGCATCAGTTCGAGGCGCATGCCGACCGACAACAGGCCGCCGACGACGCCGGCGAAGATCGCGGCGATCAGGTAGAGCGTGCCGATGTCCTTGTGGTTCGTCGAATAGAGCCAGCGGGTAATGCCGTAGGGGGCTCCGTGGTCGTCATGATGATCGTCGTGAGCGTGGGCTTTTGCCATGGGCTTGCCTCGATACTTTCCGCGCAGTCCGCGCGCTTAGTTTTTCAGTTCTTCTTTGACGGTGGCGACCAGCGCCGGATTCGGATCGGGATTGGCCGCGAATTTCTTCTTCGCTTCGGCCAGCCATTTGTTGAATTCCGCTTCTTCGACGATGCGGATCGCAATCGGCATATAGGCGTGATTGATGCCGCAGAGTTCCGAGCACTGGCCGTAGAACATGCCGGTCTTCGTCGCCTTGAACCAGGTTTCGTTCAGGCGGCCGGGGATCGCGTCAATCTTCAGGCCGAACGACGGCAGCGCGAAAGCGTGGATGATGCCCTCGGCGGTCACCTGCACGCGGACGATCTTGTTCACCGGGAGCACGACTTCGTTGTCGACGGAGAGCAGCCGCGGCTGGCCGGGCTTCAGATCCTTGTCCTGAATCATCGACGAGATGAAATTGAAGCCGCCGTGGTCGGGATATTCGTAGACCCAGGTCCAGCCCGCGGTGCCGGTTGCCTTGATGGTGATGTCGGCCTTCGGAATGTCGAGCTGGTTGAAAAGAAGCCGGAACGACGGCACCGCGATCGCGACGAGAATAATGACCGGGATCACGGTCCAGGCAACTTCGAGCCCGGTGTGATGCGTCGTGGTCGAAGGAACCGGGTTCGCCTTCTCGTTGAAGCGCACGAATACGATGACGAGCAGCACGAGAACGAAAAGCGTAATCACCGTGGAGATAATGAGGAGCCACCAGTGGAACTGGTCGATCTGCTCCATGATCGGAGACGCCGCGCCCTGGAAACCAAGCTGCCACGGCGAGGGCTGCCCGGTTCCGGCCAAGGCCTCCGCAGCCAAACCGGCTACCATCGCGACCGCCCCTGCGACCGCCGCGAGCCTGCGAATCGCCACACCCCAACCCTTCGTCATTGCTTTCCGTCTCCAGAATATTCGCCGGGACATGCGGCGACGGGCCTGCTTCCAGGCCCCGGAATCCCCAGACCAAACTACCACCGGACCCGGGCGCACCGGAACGATCCCGAAGGCGGCTCATTGCCGCGCATTTACGGGATTCTGAGGCCCGAAACGGCGCTCGGCAGGTCCTGAAGACGAGATCAACCATACTCCCGATTTCGCCGCAACGGCGGCCCAAGACCCCGATCAGGATATGCCCCATTCTTGACACGAGGCGGCGGCGATGTACCCGCTCATGCAACGAACGGGCAAGAGGTCCTTCGCGATTCGCAAGGGCCCGGAGAAGAAGATGCGGACAACTCCCGACGCGCGATTTTTCTTTTGCTCCGCGCTGGCGGCATTCCTTGCCGTGACCGGCCTGACGCCGGCAGCGGCGCAGGGCCAGTACGGCACGGTAAAATCCGTTCATAACGACTGGCAGATCCGCTGCGAGACGGCTCCCGGAGCGCCCGGAGAGCAGTGCGCGCTTGTGCAAAGCGTGACCGCGGAGGACCGGCCGAACGTCGGACTGACGGTCATCGTGCTCAGAACCGCGGACCAAAAGAGCTGGATCTTGCGCGTTTTTGCTCCGCTCGGCGTGCTGCTCGGCAAGGGCATCGGTCTTACCGTCGACCAGAACTATATCGGCAGCGCGAATTTCGAACGCTGCCTCCAGAATGGCTGCGTATCCAACGTGCAGCTGGACGAAAAGCTCATTGCCCAGATGCGGCAGGGCAAGACCGCGCGCTTCGACGTCTATCAGACGCCCGAGGAAGGCATCGGCCTTCCACTCAGTCTTTCCGGCTTCAGCGCGGGCTTCGAGCGGCTCGAAAAGAGCCGCTAGGTTTTCGGCTTCGCCGGCGCGGACAGCACCATCGCGTTTCCGATCAGCACGAGGGCAACGCCTGCAAAGGCGTAGATCGTCCACGTGTATCCTTCGAAGAAGGTCGACAGCACCAAGGCCACCAGCGGCATCAGCACCGTGACATAGCCGGTGCGCCCGGTGCCGATCCGTCCGATCAGCGTGACATAAGCGAAGAAGCCGACCGCGGTTCCCGCTACTGCAAGCCACAGGATCGACAGCACGTATTTCGGCGTCCACTCGACGATGAAGGGCTGCCCGCGGAACAGCGCGAAGAGTGCGATGAACGCGGTGCCGTAGAGCATCGACCAGGCATTCGCCGAGAGCACAGGTAGGCCGCGAGCCTGAAACGCGGCCGAAAACATGTTCCCGGTGGAAAAGATAAAGATCGAAAGCAGCATCAGGACGACGCCCGTCAGCGTACCGGCCTCGCCTTCGACCGCGAGAATCTTGGGACCGAACAGAAACGTGACACCGATCACGCCGATCACGGCGCCCAGAACGATGCGGCGATTCAATCCGCCGCGGCCGAGCAGCGCGGCATAGACCGGGTTCACGACCGCCGTCAGCGAGAACAGGATCGCAAGCAGCCCGCCGTTCAGGTGAAAGCCCGCGTAATAGGCGGCGAGGAAATTGAACGAGAACATCGTGAGGCCGAGCACCGCGAAGCGCAGGTGATCGGCGGGCGGAAAGCGCACCCTTCCCTTCGCCGCGACCAGCCAGCCGAAAACGATCAGGCCACCGAGGAGGAAGCGCCAGACCGCCGAGACTTCCGGCGATACCACGCCGAGTTGCAGCCGCAGCGGCAGCCAAGCCGCACCCCAGGTGATCACGACCGTCGCATAGAGCGCATAGTCGAAGGCGGAGAGAGCGCCGTGCTGCTGCTGTTTCATCGGGGGACTAGTACGCGAGCAGTTTGTAGGCCGGATCGACCGAGCCGTTCCACGCGCCGTGGTAGAGCTTGAGCAGTTCCTCGGCGGGCGTCATGCCACGCTCGACGATCTCGTCGAGCGTGTCGAGGAAATCGGACTCGTCGCGGCCGTCATAAATTTTGTGCGCGCGGCGCTTCAATCCGTTGCGCGCAAGCACGAGCACATCGGACGCGATCTCTCGCACCGAGCGGCCCGCAATTTTCGCGTTCAGCCCGAGCTTCGGCACGTCGGCACGCAGCTTTTCGCGCTCCGCCGCGCTCCAGCCCTTCGCGATGTCCCACGCCGCATCGAGCGAGACTTCGTCGTAGAGCAGGCCGACCCAGAGCGCGGGCAGCGCGCAGATGTTTTTCCACGGGCCCGCGTCGGCGCCGCGCATCTCGAGATAACGCTTGAGCCGTACTTCCGGGAAAATCGTGCTGAGATGATTGGCCCAATCGGAGATCGTGGCCCGCTCGCCGGGAAGTGCTGGATGCTTTCCCGCCAGGAGATCGCGGAACGACGAGCCCGCGACATCGATATAGTTGCTGCCGCGCTTCACGAAATACATCGGCACGTCGAGCGCGTAATCGACGTAGCGCTCGTAGCCCATGCCGCTTTCGAACGCGAAGGGCAGCATGCCCGAGCGCGCCGCGTCCGTGTCTTCCCAAATGTGCGAGCGGAACGAGAGATAGCCGTTCGGCTTGCCGTCGGTGAACGGAGAGTTTGCAAACAGAGCCGTCGCAATCGGTTGCAGCGCGAGCGAGACGCGGAGCTTCTTCACCATGTCGCTCTCGCTGGCGAAATCGAGATTGGCCTGCACGGTGCAGGTCCTGAACATCATGTCGATGCCGAGATTGCCCACTTTCGGCATGTAATTCGACATGATCTTGTAGCGGCCCTTCGGCATCACGGGCGTCTCTTCGCGCGTCCAGCGCGGCGACATGCCGATGCCTAGAAATCCGATGCCGAGCGGCTCCGCCACCTCGCGCAGCTGCGCGAGATGCGAATTCAATTCGTTGCAGGTGCGATGGATCGTTTCGAGCGGCGCGCCGGAAAGTTCGAACTGTCCGCCCGGCTCGAGCGAAATCGCGCCGCCGCCGGTCACGTCGGCAAGTCCGATGATGGTCTTGCCTTCGAGGATCGGCTCCCAGCCGAGCAGCATCTGCATGCCTTCAAGCAGCGCCCGGATGCCGCGGCGGCCGTCATAGGAGACCGGCGAACGGTCCGCGATCCGGAACGGAATTTTCTCGTGCTCGGTGCCGACGCGAAATTGCGATTTCGGCTTCTCGCCTTCGGCGATCCACGCGACCAATTCGTCGCGGGCCTCAATCGGCGTCATATCGATCTGGTCGCGGGCCATGCTTACGGCACTTCCAAGCAAAAGGTCGCGGACCATACAGGAGGCCCCGCACCCCCGCCAATGCAGGCCGTGCAGGGCTCACATTATTGAATAGCGATGTCGGCGGCGGGGTTTTTCACGGATTTTAGAACCATTTGCTTCAGCGCCAGTCGCCGCAAACCGCCTGTACCAACGCGAGCGCTGCGACTGCGGCGGTGTCCGCGCGCAGAACCCGCGGACCAAGCGACAGCCGAACGACGTTGTCGCGCGCGAGCAGGACTTTGCGCTCTTCTTCGGAGAAGCCGCCTTCCGGCCCGACCAGCACTGCGACGTCGGCCGCGTTGACACCGCGCAACGCTTCCAGCGGCGAGCGCGTCTCGCTGTCCTCGTCGCAGAACACGATCCTGACTTCTCCGGGCAATGACGAAAGCCATCTCTGTAACGGCACAGGCTCGTCGATCACCGGGAGCGCGAGGATGCCGCATTGCTCCGCTGCTTCGATCGCGTTCGCGCGCATCCGTTCCATGTTCAGCCGGCCGACTTGCGTGAATTGCGTCAGCACGGGCGACAGTCTGGAAGCCCCCATCTCGACAGCCTTCTGCACCATGTAGTCGAGCCGCGCCTGCTTCAGCGGAGCGAACGCATAGGTAGGTCCCGGAACTTCCGGCTGCGGGCGCGTTTGCCGTTCCGGACGAAGCGTCGCACCGCGCTTGCCACGCGTGGAAATGCGGGCGAGCCATTCCCCGTCGCGGCCGTTGAAGACGAGTACCTCGGCACCGTCCGCGAGGCGCATGACATTGCGTAAGTAATGAGCCTGTTCCGGCTCGATCACCACCTCTTGCGCCGCAACAAAAGGAGCCTCGACAAAGAGACGAGGACCGCGGAAATCGTACTTGGCCAAGGGCCGGGCTCCGGACTTTACGCTTCGTAACCTTTTCGCCTCGATATTGCCCCAAGTCACTGGCTTTTGTTACTGCCTAGCCAGCAGCCCCTTGAACCTGGACACGAATGTACGCCCGCATTCTGCTCATATCGGCACTTGGCCTCATGCTTTTTGCGGCCGAACAGCGTTCGCTGTTCGCGCAGACCATGATGGGCGTGCCCGGATTCCAGCAGCAACAGCAGCAGGAGCATCCGTGCCAGGCGGATTTCAACAAGCTCAAGAACGACATTCAAAGCAAGGGTGAGGCGCTGCAAGCTGCGGGCAAGCGCAAGGCGACAGCAAAAGAACTTTGCTCGCGCATCGTAAGCTATGCGAGAGCCGAGCAGAACATGCTCAGCTTCTTCACGAAGCGCGGTGCGGACTGCGGTGTTCCTCCCAATGCGGCCGATGGCTTGAAGAAGAGCCAGGCGAAGACCGCCGAACTCCGCACAAAAATATGCAGCGCTGCGAGCAATCCCGCCCAGACGCAGTCTCCAAGTGCGGGCCTGAGCGGCGCGATCAATCCGAACGCCGGCGTCGTGCCCGAAGCTCCCACCGGCGGCGGCATTTTCGACACGCTTTCCGGAAACGTCTTGCAGCAATGACGACCGGCGGCCCGAGGCCGGCGGTGCCGGTTGCCGATTCGACCGGCAACTGGGTCGATTCCGGCGCGCCTGCGTGGTCGCAACCTTACCTGCGTCTCGCACGGATCGACCGGCCGATCGGCTGGTGGCTTCTGCTGTTGCCCTGCTGGTGGTCGACGGCAATGGCAGCACTCGCGCAGCGCGCGTCTTGGCCGGACGCTAAACTGATTGTCCTCTTTCTGATCGGCGCCATCGTAATGCGCGGCGCGGGCAGCACGTGGAACGACATTCTCGACCGCAAGATCGACGCACAGGTCGAGCGCACCAAGAGCCGGCCGATTCCGTCGGGACAGGTAAGCGCGAAAGCGGCATTCGCGTTTGCCGTCTTTCTGTCGTTCGTAGGGCTCGCGGTTCTTCTGCAAATGAACCTGTATGCGGTTGCGACGGGCGCCGCGTCGCTGCTGATCGTCGCGATCTATCCGCTGGCTAAGCGCGTAATCTCGATGCCGCAGTTCGTGCTCGGCCTCGCCTTCTCCTGGGGTGCGCTGATGGGCTGGGCCGCGGTGTTCGGCTCTATCGACTGGCGGCCCGTCGTACTCTACGCGGGCACGATCTGCTGGGTGATCGGCTATGACACGATCTACGCGCATCAGGACCGGCGCGACGACGCGATCATCGGCGTGAAATCTTCAGCGCGGCTGTTCGGGGAAAGCACCAAGCCCGCGCTTGCCGTGCTCTACACCGCCACGATCGTGCTCGCCGCTATCGCAGTCGCGTATTCCGGGGGCGGGCTGATTTCGCTGCTCGGCATTGCCGCGTTTGCTGCGCATCTCGCGTGGCAGGTCATCACGCTCGACGCGAACGATCCGGCCTATTGCCTGAGGCTGTTCCGCGCGAACCGCGATGCCGGCCTTCTTCTGTTTGCAGGACTTGCGCTCGACGTGATCGCAGGAGCGCCGGGAGCGCTGATCGCGCCGCACTAGCTGCGTGCGATGATCTCGCGTTCTTCCGAGTAAACCGTCCTGTCGATCGAACGGTTGACGCGCTCCGCACGCAGACGGAATGCCGTGCGGCGGTTGCGAAGCGCGCTGCGGCGTTTGCGGCGCGGACTTGCGTCCTGACGGCTCCGCATCGAAGCGGGGTTGCGCAGCCGCCCATCGCTATCGGCGATCAAGAGCGGACAGCCGGTCAGGCGGCTCCACTTCCGTGCCGCTTCCGCGCTGTCGTCGCTGTCCTCGCTCGCCAGCAGAAGAACGCTCAAGGCGTCGTCGTTATGCTCGAGCGAAAGAAAGATCACCGGATCGCCTGCGCCGAGCGCGACGATACGAACCGAAATGCCTTTGAACTCGGCGAAGGGAAGCTGCACGCGCATCTGCACGCCGCGCACGGAGCGGCGAAACTCGACGCCATCGCGCGATATGCCGATTTCGCGGCTGCCGCCGTCGGCTGCCGGGTCGGGTGCGGTGGTGGAAACCGGGAGGCGGAGCGGATCGAGCCTGAACAAAAGGCTCGATCCTTCCCGCGCAAGTCCGGCTGCGCTTGCCTGACGCCTCAATTCTTGCACTCCCCGCCGGATTTTTCCGGTCGTTGCAAGAACCCTCGCATGCGGGGGCACAGCACCGGCTTAAGGTTTTGGGTAAATCTTTCCTGATCCGGCGCGAAAAGGCGCCGATTTGACCATCATCCTTGACGAAACCTTGCCACCGGCATTTCGGGGCGCATATAGCGGTGCATGTCCCCGCAAACGGAAGTTTCCTACACCGGTATTCTGCAGCCGCTGCAGGCGGCGGTGGCCGAGGCCGGCAGGCTCGCCTTGTCGAAATTCCGTAGCGACTTGCGCACGTGGAACAAGGCGAACGCCTCGCCCGTGTCGGAAGCGGATCTCGCCGTCGACAACTTTCTGCGGGAGAGACTGCTCGCGATCGATCCTTCGTTCGGATGGCTTTCGGAGGAGACCGCGGATTCTCCCGAGCGGCTCTTAAAAGAACGGCTTTGGATCGTCGATCCGATCGACGGAACGCGCTCCTTCATTGCGGGCCGGGAAGACTGGGCGGTCTGCGCGGCACTCGTCGAACGCGGCAGGCCGGTCGCGGCCGTAGTCGAGTTGCCCGCGACCGGCGAATCTTTTGCCGCAATCAGAGGCGGCGGAGCGACAAAAAACGGGCAAAAAATTTCGGTCTCGAAGAATGCGGATATTCTTTCCGCGTCGATTGCCTGGCCGGCAAAGCTGAACCAGGCGGTCACATCGCTCGGAAACCTCGTTGCGGTGCCGAGAATCCACTCTATTGCAGTGCGGCTGTCGCGCGTCGCAGCGGGCGAGATCGACGGGGCGCTCGCTTCGGCAAATGCCAACGATTGGGACCTTGCCGCTCCGGACCTTTTGGTGCACGAAGCGGGGGGCAAGTTGACCGATGCAATGGGGCGTATGCCGGTCTATAACCTCGCCGGAAAGATTCACGGCGCGCTGATCGCAGGCGGGAGCGAACTGCACCCGAAGCTCGTATCCGCGCTCGCCGGATCGCTAGAGTAGTGTGGGGACGTGTTCGCTGCGATGACTGCGCAAAAGCAACTTCTTCATCTCGTTTTCGGCGGTGAACTGACCAGGCTCGACGGTACCGAATTCCGCGACCTCTCGCGTCTGGACATTGTTGGAATCTATCCGAACTATGCGAGCGCGCATCAGGCGTGGAAGTCGAAAGCGCAGCAGACTGTCGATAATGCACTCATGCGCTACTTCATTGTGCATCTGCACCGGCTGCTCGACCCGGAAACCGACAAGGGCGCGGCGTAACCGCCGCGTCGCTGCGCAGTCATGTGGCGTAAAATCCGGACATCGGAAACCTTCCGGCGCATACTCGGCCGCGCGGTAGCGGCCTATCTGAAATTCGTCTGGAAGACGCAGCGCATTACCATCGAACCGCCCGATCTCTATGATTGGATCGATGACGAACTGCCGCTTATACTCACCTTCTGGCACGGTCAGCACTTCCTCGCGCCGTTCGTGCCCAAGTCGCATCACAGGGCGAAAGTCATGATCTCACGCTCCTTCGATGCCGACATCAACGCCATCGCCGCCGAGGCGCTCGGTATCGGGACCATCCGCGGCTCCGGTACGCACAGGAAAAACTTTCACGAGAAAGGCGGCGTCGCCGCCACGCGGCAGATGATCGAGTCACTTGAGCAGGGAATCAATGTCGCGATGACCGCAGATGTGCCGAAGATTTCCCGGCGCGTGGGCCTCGGCATCGTCAGCATCTCGAAACATTCCGGACGGCCGATCTATCCGGTCGCAATCGCAACCAGCAACCGCATCATCATGAAACGCAGCTGGGACAAGTCCTCGCTGCATCTTCCGTTCGGCCGCGCCGCGCTCGTGGTGGAGAAACCCACTCTGGTTGAGAAGGATGCCGATGAAACTGCGCTCGAGCGCGCGCGACAGGAAGTAGAAGAAAAGCTCAATAGGGCCACCTCGCGCGCGGAAGCGCTGGTAGGCAGATCGACGGAAGCCGCGCCTGATGCAACTTAGAGGGCGCGCACCGTTTCCCATCCGCGCCTATCGCGGCATGACGCGATGGGCCGCGCCCTTCGCCGGATCGATCCTCAACTGGCGGCTGAAGCGCGGCAAGGAAGACCCCGAGCGCGTCCATGAGCGCCGCGGTATCGCCAGTCTCGAACGTCCTCCGGGACCGCTGGTGTGGGTTCACGGCGCAAGCGTCGGCGAGGTGCTCTCGGTGCTGCCGGTGGTCGAACATATCCGCGCACAGGGATTCAACGTGCTCGTTACGTCCGGCACGGTCACCGCCGCCCAGATGGCGGAGCAGCGCATGCCGGCGGGCACGCTTCACCAGTATGTTCCGCTCGACTCGCCGCGCTTCGTGCAGGCTTTTCTCAATCACTGGCGGCCGGAGCTTGCGCTGATCGCAGAGTCCGAGTTCTGGCCCAATCTGCTCATGGAAGCGTCCGCACGCGGCATTCCTGTCGTGCTGGTCAATGGCAGGCTTTCGCTGCGCTCGTTCACGCGCTGGAAAAAAGCGGGCAAGACGGCGCGCTTTCTGCTCTCGAATTTCGATCTCTGCCTCGCGCAGGATCGCGAGATCGCCGACCGGCTCGCGCAACTCGGTGCCCGGCGGGTACTTGCGACCGGCAACCTCAAGTTCGACGTAATGCCGCCGCCGGCCGACCCGCACGACCTGCAGGAAATGAAGCGGACGGTTTACGGCCGTCCGGTGTTTCTCGCGGCAAGCACGCACCGCGGCGAGGACGAAGACGTGATCGAGGCGCATATCGAGGCGATGGAGCGGGTTCCTAACCTGCTCACGATCATCGTGCCGCGGCATCCCGAACGCGGCGGCGAGATCGCGCAGCTTGTGCAGGAATACCGTCTCGCGCCCGCGATGCGCTCACGCAATCACCTGCCGGATCGCGGCACGCACGTCTATGTCGCCGACACGATCGGCGAACTCGGGTTGTTCTATCGCCTGGCTCCCGTCGTGTTCATGGGCGGCTCGCTGATCAGGCATGGTGGCCAGAATCCGATCGAACCTGCGAAACTCGACAGCGCGATCCTGCACGGGCCCAACGTGCATAATTTCGGGAGCATCTATTCCGAACTGAACCGGCAGCGCGGTGCCGCCACCGTCTCGGATTCGCGATCGCTCGCAAAGAGCCTGGTGCGGCTGCTCGAAGACCCGGCGCTGGTCCATGCGATGGCGAAGGCAGCGCAAGCGACTGTGGTGCCGCTGACCGGTGCGCTGAACCGCACCGCGAACGCGATCGAGCCCTATCTCGTGCAGCTTCGTTTCGGACGATAGCCGCATGATCTCGCTGCGCGCACCGGAATTCTGGTGGCGGAAGGCGGGCGCCGCAGCGGCATTGCTCTATCCGGCAGCCGCGATCTACGGCGCGATCGCATCGCGCCGCATGCACCGCGAGGGCTATCGCGCGGGCATCCCCGTGATCTGCATCGGTAATCCGACACTTGGCGGCGCAGGAAAGACGCCGACGGCAATTGCAATCGCGGAATTGCTCAAGCGGGGCGGCAAGAACGTCTTCTTTCTGACGCGCGGCTATGGCGGCAGCGAGAGCGGGCCGCTGCTCGCCGATCTCTCGAAACACGATTCCAGCGCTATCGGCGACGAAGCGCCGTTGCTTGCGGCGGTTGCCCCCACGGTCGTCGCGCACGACCGCGCGGCCGGAGCAAGGCTCGCGGAAGCGAGCGGCGCGGATGTCATCGTCATGGACGACGGCTTTCAGAACCCGTCACTCATGAAGAATTTCTCGCTGCTCGTCGTTGACGGTGCACGCGGAATCGGAAACGGGCTCGTGTTTCCCGCTGGGCCCCTGCGCGCACCCTTCGAACAACAATTCCGCCGGGCAAACGCAATGCTCGTGACCGGCGAAGGCGAAGCAGGCGAGACCGCCGCGCGGCTCGCGGAAAAAAACGGTCTTCCGGTCTTCACGGCGGAACTCCTGCCCGATCCGGAGTCCGCCGCCGCGCTAAAAAACCGGCGGGTGCTTGCCTTTGCCGGGATCGGCGCGCCGGAAAAATTCTTTCGCTCGCTCGAAGCGGTGGGCGCGGTCGTTGCCGGGAAGAAAAGCTTCGGCGACCATCACCGCTATACCGGCGCCGAAGCGGCGCAACTGCTCGCGGAGGCGAGCGCGGCCAGCCTGCAACTCGTAACCACCGAGAAAGATCTCGCGCGCATGCGCGGCGACGAGAAGCTCGCCGCGCTCTGCGCCGCGACGAAAACCTTGCGCGTCGCCATCTCGTTCGGCGACGAGAGCGCTCTCTTCCATGCAGTCGGAAATGCGCTGAAACGTTAGCTGCGTTTGCCGTTGAGGCGCGCCATCACCGCTTCCGGCGTGGCATAAGCTTCCTGCATATCCACGCTCCAGTATTTCAACTCATCAAGCGGGATCGGTGTGCCAGTGACCGCGCAACGCACGTAGCTGCCCGGACGGACAATGCGGTAATCACCGTCGAGATAGCGAAGCTCGGCTTCGCCGGCAGAAAGGGGCGTACGTTCGAAGCGGTTCATGATGCCGTTATATGGAACGAACCCGTCCCGAGCGCAAAAGGTAATTTCGCACCCTCACGAAACCGTTGACGGCAATTCAGAAAAGGCTGCCCTGTTTCGAAGGTTTGGCGGGTGACGCTGCCGTTTTCTTCGGCGCACCCGGTGAAGTTCCCGGCACGACGGCGCTGATATGGCCGTCCCTGACCTCGATGTCGAGGACAGCGCCGGCGTTTACGGCGGCGGCCGAACGCACCGGCTGTCCGTCCTCGCCGCGCACGAGCGCGAAGCCGCGCTCCAGCACGCTCCTGTGGCTGAAGGCATTCAGCAACTGGCCGAGCGCCGTCACGCGGGCCTTGCGGACATCAAGATCACGGCGCGCGTGCTGGAGGATCACGTCGCGCGCCCGGACGGCGCGATCCGCCGCACTCCGGACCCGGTCGCGCTGTCTTGCGATGAGGGAGCGCAGGCCCGCGGGCGAATGCCGCGCGGAAATT
>JAGXQU010000036.1 GCA_018335895.1 Hyphomicrobiales bacterium
GCGAAGCGGCTGCAATTCGGCATTGAGCAAATCGATCTGCTTCTCAAGCCACTCCACCTGCGCATCCGTCACAGTCAGCTTTGCGCCGCTGGGGCCTTTCTCGGAGAGGCATAGCTCGGCCTCGACATCGAACAGGTCGTTCTGGACGCGCGCCAGCATGCTATCGAGCAGCGCATTACCGGACGTATTCAGCCGGACAAGCCCGACGACGGCGTTGACCTCGTCCAGCGTACCGTAGGCATCCACCCGCAAGTCGTACTTCTTGCGCCGCTCGCCGTTGCCGAGCGCGGTGGTGCCGTCGTCGCCGGTCTTCGTGTAGATGCGATTCAAGACTACCAAGACGATGACCTCCGGAAGGGATGGCTGCTTGTAGCCTATTTCCAGGCGCCGCCGAAATTCGTCAGCGGCCGAGCACCCAAAGGGTAAACATCACGAGCGCGATCGCGATGCCCTGCAAAAGCACGCGCATCCGCATCAGCTTCTGCGAGGTATTGCCGGAGCCGCCCTTCATCATGTTCCAAAGGCCGAGCACCAGTACGATCGCCACTGCGAGCAGTGCGACGGGGACGGCGACGGTCTGGAGGAACGAAGTCATGGAAAGCTCCCTCGACTACGGGTTGAGCCGGAAAATCTCTACGCTCAGCGCCGTAGCGTAGCCGATCCAGAGCAGATAGGGCAGGAGCAACGCTGCGGCAAAGCGGTCCACTTTCCACGCCGCGTAGATCGTCCCGATCACCAGTACGTCGAGCACGACAATCGTTATCAATCCCGCACCGATCGCCTTCGCGCCGAAGAAGATGAAAGACCAAGCGAGATTGACCGCAAGCTGCAGCAGAAAGAGCGTGACGGCGCGTTTGCGCGCGTTGCCCGGAGCTTCTTCCCACAGGCGCCAAAGGGAAATCGCCATCAGCGCGTAGAGAATGTTCCAGACGACAGGAAAAACGTAGTTCGGCGGCGTGAACGACGGCTTGTTCAAGCTCGCATACCAGCCCGGAATGTTCGGCGTGGTCGCCATGGCACCGAGCGCGGCGACGGCAAAACACAAAGCAAAGCAGACGATCAGCCGCGCTGCGGTCTTCATTCCAGGCATGCACTCACTTGACGAGCATCTTCTCGATCTGGTCCGCCGGCATCTTCACGTAGTCTTTGTCGATCTCCTTGGTGAGTGCCTGCTTGATGGCGGGTGTGTAGTGCTCGCGGATCATGCCGAGCGCACGCGGCGGCGCTACCACGAAAAGCTGCTTCGTCTTTCCGCCGTGGATGGCGAGATGCAGATGGTCCGCGAGATCCTTCAGGAATTTCGCTTCCGCCAGATCGTGCCAATCGGTCTGGCCGACCGCGCTCCGGCCCGGACCCACGGACGAATGCGAACGGCCAGGACGGTCTGCGCCCTGTTCAGAGGTCGGCGGGTTCTCCTGCTCGAACACCTCACACACTCGCAGATCGGGATATTGCCGGTCGCCTTTATTCTCGAAGATGAGCGCCTTGGCTCCGTCGCAAACGACGATCCATGCTCCGGTATCGGCTTTCAGTTGTTCCAAGGGTTCCTCCGCGATCCGATCTAAAGATAACGCGGGCGCACGGGATCGGTTGCCTTCAGCCGCAGCGCCGCGGTTGCCGTCGAAGCTATAAACAAGAACGCCAGCAGGAAGTTGAGCCCGGTCAAAAGCAGGCCACCGTCGATGTCGAGGGCGATCCCGAGCAAAATGCCCGGCACCAGAACGCCGCACATGATCAGCGTCATGCGCAAGAGCCGCGGCGAAACGCGGGCGTCGATCGCTTCGATCTCGGGTATCGAGCGAAGTTTAGCCTTCATTTCCGCAAGCTCCCCCAGGCGGGGAGCCTATGCCCGCTAGTTGGTACCGTCGAGCAGACGGCGGGCGATCACTTGCGCCTGAATTTCCGCAGCGCCCTCGAAGATCGAAAGGATGCGCGCGTCGGCGAGCACGCGCGATACCGGGTATTCCATCGCAAAGCCGTTGCCGCCGTGGATTTGCAATGCGTTGTCGGCGCAGGCCCAGGCGATTCGGGCGGCGAGCAACTTCGCCATGCCGGCTTCGAGATCGCAGCGGCGGCCCGAGTCCTTCTCGCGTGCCGCGTGATAGGTAAGCTGGCGGGCGATGAGGATTTCGGCGGCCATCATCACGATCTTGTCGGAGACGCGCGGGAAAGAATAAAGCGGCTTGCCGAACTGAATGCGCTCGTGGGCGTAGCGCAGTCCCAGCTCCATCGCACACTGTGCGACGCCGATCGCGCGCGCCGCGGTCTGGATGCGCGCAGCTTCAAAGGTCTGCATCAGCTGCTTGAAGCCGTTGCCTTCGACGCCGCCAAGGAGATTCTCCGCTTTCACTTCGAAGCCGTCGAAGCCGATCTCGAATTCCTTCATGCCGCGATAGCCGATGACTTCGATCTCGCCGCCGCTCATGCCTTCGGCCGGGAACGGATTCTCGTCGTCGCCGCGAGGCTTTTCCGCAAGCAGGATGGAAAGACCCTGATAGCCTTTCTCTTCTGGCTTGGTGCGGCACAGAAGCGTCATCAGGTCGGCGCGAACCGGATGCGTGATCCAGGTCTTGTTGCCGTAGACCTTGTAGACATCGCCCTTCTTCTCTGCGCGCGTCTTCAGGGATGCGAGGTCGGAGCCGGTATTCGGTTCTGTGAAGACGGCGGTGGGAAGAATCTCCCCGCTGGCAATTTTCGGCAGCCATTGTTCCTTTTGCTCGGCCGTGCCGCCGCCGAGAATGAGTTCGGCTGCAATCTCGGATCGCGTGCCCAAGGAGCCCACGCCGATCCAGGCGCGCGAGAGTTCTTCGGAGACGAGGACCATCGACTCTTTGCCTAGGCCGAGCCCTCCGAACTCCTCCGGGATCGTGAGGCCGAACACGCCGAGTTCGGCCATCTTCGAAATGATCTCGAGCGGAATGTACTCGTTCTTCAGGTGCCATTCGTGCGCGTGCGGTGCCACTTCGGTCTCGGCGAAGCGGTGCATCTCCGCGCGCATGGCGTCCAACGTCTCGTCGAGGCCGGCGTCGCCGATGGTGAGCGAACCCTGCGCTTTTGCGATGAGTACCGCGAGCTGCGCGCGGACTTCCGCATTGTTGCCCGCGATCAGCGTTTTGATCGCGGGCGTGATGCGCGCCGAAATTTTCTGTTCGGCGAGGCCGAGATTCGCAAGACGAAGCATTTCGCCCTGGCTCATCGGGATGCCGCCGAAAATCTGCGCCAGGTACTCGCCCGCGCCTACGCGAACGAGAAGCTCTTCCAGCTCTCCGAAGCGGCCGGCTTCCATCATGCGCCCCGAATAGGCTGCTAGCTGCCGGATCGATTCCACATAGGTGGCGAGCCACGCATAGCCATGCGCGGCGTGCTGTTCGCGCTCGAGCGCGGCCGCGGAAACTTTGCCGCCCTCTGCTACCTTCAGCCGAACCGCCGAGGCGGCTTCTGCCAGCAGGGCTTGGGTCGAATCGCTCGCCTCCAGGAGAAGGGGCAAGAGGTCGATATCGGTTTTGGCGGCGCGGGACGCGGCTTGGGTCATCGCTGTCTCTGCATAAGGTTTAAGCGGAGCATCCTTATTGGTGCGTTGCACAAAAGCAAGGGGGAACCTTCTGTTAACCGTTCGGAGGCTTAACTGCCTGCGACTTTCGTAGAGCGTGGCCCGGGACGGGACAGCCCAGGCGCGCTCTCGGCTACGCAGGGTTAGACGATGAAGTTTCCAAAGATCGCTTTGCCGCAGTTTGCCTCCTTCCTTTTTCGCCGGATGCCGGCGCTGTCGGTGCGGGCGCGCATCTTCATCCTCGCGATCATTCCGCTGGGCGGGCTGATGATCATTGGCGTCTTCTTCGCCAACGGCGAACGGCAGGTCAGCGCGGCCTTCGACACCGTGCAGAGTTCGGGCGATCTCGCCAATGCCAGCCGCGAATTCAAGAGCGCGCTTGCTTCGATGCGGGTCGCCGTGAAGGATTATGTCGAGGGGAAGGACCCCTCGCTGAAGCAGGGCTTTTACGATCAACTCGCTGGTGCGATCGAGAACCTGACTACGATCGCAAAGTATGCCGACAAGCGCGACGATAAGACGGTCGCCAACCTGCGCGGGTCGCTGGTCTCGCTGCGGTCGAACTTCGAGTTTCTTACCGAAGGCAAGACCAAGCTCGGTTTCACCGAAACCGAGGGCGGCCGCGGACGGTTCGCGGAAGCCGCCGGCAAGGTCGAGATGCTCGTGACCAATGAAATGGCCAAGATGGCCGAGATCGATGCGTTGCGTCTTATTGCGTCGTTCGCGCAGGTTCGGCGCTACGAGATGGAGTTCATGATCTCGAACGACCTGAGCGCGACCTACAAGATCTATGCCGAGCTTGCGAACTTTACGAGCGCGCTTGAGAAGTCCTCGCTGTCCGCCAACTTCAAAGACAGCATCAAAGAAGCGCTCGAAAAATACCGCGATGAATTCAGCGACTGGATTTCGCAGACGCGCGTGGTCTCGACGCAATCGACTGTCATCCAGAACGCGACGGTCGACATGCAGGCGATGACCGACAACATCATCATGCATGCGAAGCAGCAGCAGGCAGCCGCGGTCTATGGGCTCGACGCTTCGCAATCGCAGACGCGAAATATCATCATCAGTGTCGGCATCACGGTAGTCTTGCTCAGCGTGGCGCTGAACTGGCTGATCGGACTGAGCATCACGCGGCCGCTCGCAGGTCTTTCCGACGTCATGCGCCGCCTCGCCTCGGGCGAGATCGTCTCCAATATTCCGGCGGTAAAGGCGCAGGACGAGATCGGCGAAATGGCGCGTACGGTGGTCGTGTTCCGCGACAACGCCAGCGAGCGCAAACGCCTCGAGGGCGAACAGGCCGACGCATCGAGCCAGCGCGAGAAGCGCGTGCAGGTGGTGGACGAACTCATCCGCACGTTCGGCGACAGCACCAACTCCGGCTTGAGCGCGGTTCGCAGCGCTTCGCAGAAGCTTACGGGTGCTGCCGACAAACTCGGGGTGACTGCCGGTAATGTCGATGCCGAGGCAGTGCGCGCAGCGCAGGCTGCCGGCGCCGCTTCCTCGAACGTCGCGCAGGCGGCGGTCGCGACCGAACAGCTTTCGGTTTCGGTTTCCGAAGTCGCCCATCAGACCGCAACGTCGACCGATGTCGCGAATCGCGCCGTCGCGGAGGCGAAGCGCTCGGTGGCGATCATGCGCAATCTGGGCGATGCCGCCTCGCGCATCGGCGAAGTGGTCGGGCTCATTCAGTCGATCGCGGCGCAGACCAATCTCTTGGCGCTAAACGCAACCATCGAAGCAGCGCGCGCAGGCGATGCCGGCAAGGGCTTCGCGGTGGTCGCGCAGGAAGTAAAGTCGCTTGCTGCGCAGACCGCGCGCGCGACCGAAGAAATCGCACACCAGATCGGATCGATCCAGGAAGCCTCCGGCGATGCCGCGACGGCCATCGACACCGTTTCGACCGTGATCGAGGAAATGTCGGCGATTGCAGCTTCGATCGCGTCCGCGATCGAGGAGCAGAACGCGGCGGTCGTATCGATTGCGGAAAATGTATCGCGCGCCTCGAACGACGCCGATGCAGGCGCAGGCGCAATGAAGTCGGTGCAGACGGCGGCGGCAGGAGCGACTTCCACGGCAAGCGAAGTCGCGGGCCTAGCGGTTGCGCTCGGCGGCGAAGCGGAGAAGCTTGAAATCGCGATACGGGATTTCCTGGGCGCGGTTCGCGCCGCCTGATTGCAGCCCATCCTGCGGCTTGCAATTCCCTGCCGGAACCGCGATCTGAAGGGCTTCCCTTAGGGTTTGCCGGTGCCGAGACCTCTTCGCATTGCCATCGACGCCTTCTGGCGCTTCAACGACGACGACGGCTGGGCGATCGCGAGTCACATCGCGCTCTCGGGCTTGATGGCGCTGTTCCCCTTTATGATTTTCGTGACGGCGCTCGCGGCGTTCTTCGGCTCGAAGGAACTCGCCGACAATACCGCCCAGATTCTTCTGGAAACCTGGCCCAAGGAAGTCGCCGGCCCGATCGCGGAAGAGATCCGCGATGTGCTCACAAATGTCCGCACCGACGCGCTCACGTTCGGTATCGTGCTTGCGGTTTACTTTTCTTCGAGCGGCATCGAGAGCCTGCGGATCGGGCTGAACCGCGCCTATGATGTCGGCGAGCAGCGCTACTTCTGGTGGCTGCGTCTGGAGTCCATCGGCTATGTGATGGTCGGCGCGGCCGGACTGCTCGCGCTTTCGTTTCTCATCGTATTGTGGCCGCTCATGTGGCAGACAGCGGTGTTATTCGTGCCTGCACTGGAGCCGTTTCGCGGGGTCGCGGCTTTCGTGCGTTACGCGACTGCGTCTTCCGTGCTGGTGGTGGCGCTGATCGTCGTTCACATGTGGCTGCCTGCAGGCAAGCGCACACTCAGCGAGGTGGCGCCCGGCATCATCGTGACGCTGGTGCTCTGGCTGATCGCGGGCGCGGCCTTCGGCTATTACCTCGGCCGCTTTTCCTACAATTACGTCACGACCTATGCGGGGCTGGCGTCCTTCATGATCGCGGTGGTGTTTCTCTACACGACCGCGTCGATTTTCCTTTATGGCGGCGAATTGAACGCGGCCATCAAGGATGAGCGCTACGCGCCCGCGATCAGCAAGGTTCCGAGGAAGACCAAGCGGCGGAAGAAGAACTAAACCTTCGTGCCCTTAGACTTTGGTTCCGGATGCCTCGATCACGTCGTCGA
This sequence comes from Hyphomicrobiales bacterium, assembly GCA_018335895.1. Taxonomy (GTDB): domain Bacteria; phylum Pseudomonadota; class Alphaproteobacteria; order Rhizobiales; family Xanthobacteraceae. The sequence goes on from JAGXQU010000036.1 coordinate 6,724, forward strand.
AGGTGCGCATGCCGGGGCGTTGTGCGTTGACGAGCACCGCCATGTTGCCGGGCTTGTGCTGATTCTTCCACATCTTGGTGTGCGCGGCCGGAATTTCTTTCCAGCTCAGCACTTCGCTCATGCAAGGATCGACACGGCGGTCGAGCACGAACTGGTTTGCCGCCGCAGCCTGCTTCAGGTGCGCGAAGTGCGAACCTTGCACGCGCTTCTGCCGCATCCAGACGTAGCGGGCATCGAAAGTAATGTTGAAGCCCGTGGTGCCCGCGCAGAACACGACCATGCCGCCGCGCTTCACGACAAGACACGAAACCGGGAATGTCGATTCACCCGGATGTTCGAAGACGATATCGACGTCCTTCTTGTCGGTGATGTCCCAGATCGCCTTGCCGAACTTGCGGGCTTCCTTCACCCAGTCGTTGTATTCTGGCGTGTTCACCGTGGGCATCTGGCCCCAGCACTTGAAGTCCTTGCGGTTGATGACGCCCTTGGCGCCGAGGCCAAGAACGTAATCGCGCTTGTCGTTGTCGGAGATAATGCCGATCGCGTTTGCGCCGGAGGCCGCGGCAAGCTGCACACCGAACACGCCGAGACCGCCCGAGGCGCCCCAGATCAAGACGTTGTCGCCCGGCTTGATGGTGTGCGGCGCGTGACCGAACAGCATGCGGTAGGCGGTAGCGAGCGTCAGCGTGTAGCAGGCCGACTCTTCCCACGTCAGATGCTGCGGGCGCGCCATCAACTGGCGCGATTGCACGCGGCAGAACTGCGCAAACGAGCCGTCCGGCGTTTCATATCCCCAGATGCGCTGCGAGGGCGAAAACATCGGATCGCCGCCGTTGCATTCTTCATCGTCGCCGTCGTCCTGATTGCAGTGGACGATGACTTCGTCGCCGACCTTCCAGCGCTTCACCTTCGCGCCGACCGCCCAGACGATGCCGGATGCATCGCTGCCTGCGATATGGAAAGGCTGCTTGTGCACGTCGAAGGGCGAGATCGGCTGACCGAGACCGGCCCAGACGCCGTTGTAGTTCACGCCGGCGGCCATCACGAGGACGAGCACGTCTTCGTCGCCCACCGGCCAGGTCGGCACGACTTCGATCTGCATAGATTCTTCGGGCGGGCCGTGGCGCTCGCGACGGATCGCCCACGCATACATTTTCGGCGGAACGTGACCGAGCGGCGGGATTTCGCCGATCTCGTAAAGGTCCTTGGGACCTGTCTGCAACTTTGTGACGGCCGACATGGCAGCTCCGGTAAGAAAATGTCTCAATTGGGTGACGGCGTAGAGAATGGCCCAAAGGATGTTGCAGCGCAATGTGCCCTTTGGCGGAGCAACAGGCTTAAACCTTCGGCAAGCGGGGCGGACTAGCCTCGGGCAATGCCCCCGTCCGACGCGACGTCATCCGCCGATTTCCCGCCCCTTCCCAAAGGGTTCGCGCTTTTTTTGTTCGCATTCTGCGTGGCAAATGCGGCCTGGCTCGCGACCGCGCTCTTTACCGGAAGCTGGCTTTGGGATGCCGCGGGGCGCCTCATCTCGACCGATTTTCTGAACGTCTACGCCGCGGGGAAATTGGCGCTCTCGGGCGCACCGGCAAGCGCCTATGACTGGCCCACACACAAGCAGCTCGAGATTCAAATTCTCGGCTATGATTTTGCGGGCTACTACGGCTGGCATTATCCGCCGTTTTATCTCTTCGTCGCTGCCGCACTGGCGGCGTTGCCCTATGCAGCCGCTCATGCGGGCTGGTCTGCGATTTCGTTCGCGCCGTTCGTGGCTGCCATGCGGGCGAGCGCCGGAGGGAAGACCGGTTTCTTGCTCGCGCTCTCGGCACCCGCGTTAGCCGCGAACGTTCTTATCGGACAGAACGGATTTCTGACCGCCGCCCTGATCGGTTTCACGCTCGCGTTTCTGGAAAAGCGGCCGGTGCTCGCGGGCATCTGTCTCGGGCTTCTCACCTACAAACCGCATTTCGGCATTCTGTTTCCGGTGGCGCTCGCCGCCGGGGGTTACTGGCGGGCGTTTATCGCGGCGAGCGTAACGGCAGTAATTCTCGCGCTGGCTTCGATTATCGCTTTCGGAATCGAGCCGTGGCTCGCATTCCTACGCTGGCTGCCGGTCACCTCGAATGCGTTTCTTTCCGAGGGCCGCGCGGAAATCGAAAAGATGCAGAGCCTGTTCGCGCTCCTGCGAACGCTGGGGACAGCCGAATGGATCGCATGGGGTGCGCAGATGGCGTTATCGGGCGCGACCGCATTCGCGGTTTGGAAAATCTGGCGAAGCCGCGAGCACGCTTTTGACCTGAAAGCCGCGGCGCTCAGCGTGGGCGTGCTCCTGGCGACGCCCTACATCTATCTCTACGACATGGTGGCGATCACGGTGCCCATCGCGTTCCTCGTCTCGCTTGGCATGTCGCGCGGGTTTCTTCGTTACGAAATCCCGGCAATCGCCGCTGCGATACTGCTCGTCGCAATCTTCCCCTTCGTGAAGCTGCCGGTGGGATTCGCAGCGTCCTTGGCCGTTGCCGCGCTCGTGCTGCGCCGCTTGTTTTTCCCTTTGGCGGCTCGCTGACTGCGCCGCACAACAGGGTTTTCCACCTGCCGGCGCACCCCTCGCGCTACGGGCCAAAGTCTGCGTATCCTCCTTTCGTCTAATAGGAGATTCGCAGCCGGCGTCATGGCCATCTGCGATTGAATCCCCGCGGGCAACCGCATCAAAGGAGGACGGGGGCTATGGCACTTGAAAGCATTATTATTCTTCTGATCGTAGGCGCTGTCGCGGGCTGGCTTGCCGGCGTCATCATGAAAGGTTTCGGTTTCGGACTGATCGGCAACATTGTGGTCGGCATCGTGGGCGCAGCAATCGCAAGTTGGCTGTTTCCGCGGCTCGGCGTATCGCTCGGCGCCGGTCTTGTGGGTGCGATCATTTCGGCGACCATCGGCGCGGTCATTCTTTTGTTCGTGATCGGCCTCGTGAAGCGCCGCTAGCGGCTCAGGAAAGCGAATACCAGCGCCGGCGGGAATCGTTTCCCGCCGGTTTCGTTTGGGCGGGCGGCATAACCCCGGAAGGATTTTGAACCGGCTTTCCCCGTGCTAGGAGTTATGCTGCATTGCAGAAAGCAGGCCGCGTCCGCGTTTTCTGGACTGCGGCAGGGGCCCGCCAGATGGCTGAGAAAAAAAGCAGCAGTTCGAATTCCGCGAAGCCGAAGGAGGCGCCGTGGCTGATCCGCACCTATGCGGGGCATTCGACGGCTGCGGAGTCGAACAAGCTCTACCGCTCGAACCTCGCCAAGGGACAGACCGGCCTCTCGGTCGCTTTCGATCTGCCGACGCAGACCGGTTACGACTCCGACCACCTGCTCGCGAAAGGCGAAGTCGGCAAAGTCGGCGTTCCTATCTCGCATCTCGGCGATATGCGGACGCTGTTCGACGGCATTCCGCTCGGCTCGATGAATACCTCGATGACGATCAACGCGACTGCGGCGTGGCTCTTGTCGCTTTATATCGCACTCGCGGAAGAAACCGGCCAGCCGAAGACCGCGCTCTCCGGCACTACACAGAACGACATCATCAAGGAATATCTTTCGCGCGGCACCTACGTATTTCCGCCTGCGCCTTCGATGCGGCTCACGCGCGACACCATTCTCTACACCACGCGCGAAGTGCCGAAGTGGAATCCGATGAATGTCTGCTCCTATCATTTGCAGGAAGCCGGCGCGACGCCGACCCAGGAGCTCGCTTATGCGCTCGCCACCGCGATCGCCGTGCTCGACGGCGTCAAGGCCGCCGGCGGGATTGAAGGAAAAGATTTCGAGGAAGTGGTCGGCCGCATTTCCTTCTTCGTGAACGCGGGACTGCGCTTCGTCACCGAGCTTTGCAAGATGCGCGCGTTTACCGAACTCTGGGAAGAGATCACACGCGAACGTTACGGCGTCACCAACGAAAAGCACCGCCGCTTCCGCTATGGCGTGCAGGTGAATTCGTTGGGCCTTACCGAGCAGCAGCCCGAGAACAACGTCTATCGAATTCTGCTGGAGATGCTCGCAGTCACGCTCTCGAAAAATGCGCGCGCCCGCGCGGTGCAGCTGCCCGCATGGAACGAGGCGCTTGGCCTGCCGCGGCCGTGGGATCAGCAATGGTCGATCCGCATGCAGCAGATCGTGGCGTTCGAAACGGACCTTCTCGACTTCGGCGACATCTTCGACGGCTCGAAAGAGATCGAGCGCAAGGTCGAAGAACTTAAAACCGAAGCGCGCGAAGAACTTGCCCGGATCGAAGAGATGGGCGGCGCGGTCGCGGCGGTGGAATCGAGCTACATGAAACAAAAGCTCGTGGAATCGAATACGCGGCGGCTGGAGGCGATCGAGCGCGGCGAGCAGACCGTGGTCGGCGTCAACCGCTTTGTCGAGACCGAGCCGTCGCCATTGACGACCGGCGCAGGCGCGATCCTCACCGTGCCTGAGCATGTCGAGAAGGAACAGGTCGAAAGGCTCAAGGCCTGGCGCAATGCGCGCGATGCAAAGAAAGTCGCGTCGGCGCTGGACGCGCTGAAGCGCGCGGCCTCCGAGGGCCAGAATATCATGCCGTCCTCGATCGAGGCCGCGAAAGCCGGCGTCACTACCGGGGAATGGGGCGCATGCTTGCGCGAGGTGTTCGGCGAATACCGCGCGCCGACCGGCGTCGGCCGTTCAGCGCGGCTGGGCGCGGAAGGTCTCGATGAAGTGCGTGGCGAAGTGGAGAGGGTTTCCAAAAAGCTCGGCCGCCGCCTGAAGTTTCTGGTCGGGAAACCGGGGCTCGACGGGCACTCCAACGGTGCCGAACAGATCGCGGTGCGCGCACGCGATGCCGGCATGGAAGTCGTCTACGAAGGCATCCGGCTCACGCCTGCCGAGATCGTGAACGCCGCGCTCGAAGAAGGCGTGCACGTGGTGGGCCTTTCGATCCTGTCGGGCTCGCATGTGCCGCTGGTGCGCGATGTGATGAACCGGATGCGCTCCGAAGGTATGGAAATTCCAGTGATTGTCGGCGGTATCATCCCGCCGGAGGACGAGAATGTGCTCAAGCAATGCGGGGTCGCCGCCGTCTACACGCCGAAGAACTACGAAATGAACCGGATACTTTCGGACATCGTACGCGTCGTGGATGCGAGCGCGAGCAAGGCAGCATGAGGTCCGTCATCACGCTTGTCGCGCTGGTGCCCGGTTTGGTTCAGCCGACGAGCTTCGCCAAAGCGCAGCAAGTTCCGGCAATTGTGCAGACGACGCTCGACGGCCTCACCCGGGAATGCCGGAATGCAGGCGGCGGCCCGCGGGCGGGCGCGCAACCGCTGACTTCCGCCGACCTGAACGGCGACGGCGTTCTCGACTGGGTGCTCGATGCGGGCGACCTCGATTGCGAGAACGGTACTTTCTTTTGTGGCACGGGCGGCTGCCTGACCATGATTTTTGTGTCTCACGGCGAGGGTCATACGCTGGTCTGGGAAGACAACATCCACGGC
>JAGXQU010000037.1 GCA_018335895.1 Hyphomicrobiales bacterium
GGGTACTGGCGGGCTGAGCTATCGCGCGAGTCGTGATAGGTTGCCTGCCATGAAAATCGGCCGCCGCAGCCTGCTTGCCGGAATCGGCGCATTCTCTCTCGCGCCTCGCAATGCATTCGGTGCCGTCAAGGACGCAACGGGCCGCACGATCGATCTGCCCGCGAGGATCACCCGCGTTTTTCCCGCAGGGCCGCCGGCTGCGATCATGCTTTACACGCTCGCGCCGGACCTTCTGCTCGGCTGGCCGCGCGCAAACCGGCCGGAGGAAATCGAATTCCTGCTTCCCGATGTGGGCGCGCGCGCCGAGATCGGGCGCATCACCGGGCGCGGCAACACCGCAAACCTGGAGACGGTTATCGCGCTCAAGCCAGATCTGATCATCGACGTCGGCAGCACCAGCACCACTTTTGTTTCTCTCGCGCAGCGCGTGCAGGACCAAACCGGCATTCCCTATGCGCTTCTGGATGGACGCTTCGATGCGACAGCCGAATCCTACCGGCTCCTCGGCGCTTTGACGCAGCGGCAGCAACCGGCCGATTCGCTCGCCGCTTATGCGGAAGAAACCTTATCCACGATCACGGGACGGATCGGTTCGATTCCTGCGGCAGAGCGCCCGCGCGTTTTTTACGCGCGTGGGCCGCGCGGACTGGAAACCGGCCTCGGCGGGTCGATCAATGTCGAGACGATTGAAATGCTCGCGCGCAACGTCGCCGGCGTACAGCGCGGCGGTCTCGCCAATGTTTCCATCGAGCAGGTGCTGCTTTGGAATCCGGAAGTGATCGTTACGATAGACCAGACCTTCGCAGCGAACGTACGCAGCGATCCGGCATGGGCGAGCGTCGCCGCCGTGCAGAAAAACCGCGTACATCTTTCGCCGAAGCTGCCGTTCGGCTGGGTCGATTTCCCGCCTTCGGTCAACCGGCTGATCGGCTTGTGGTGGCTCGCGAAGATTCTCTACCCGGAGCGTTTCCCGGAGGACCTCAACGAACGCACGCGCGATTTCTACAAGCGCTTTTATCATGTCGATGTATCCGGTGCGCAGCTTGCGCGCGTGCTCGCAGGGCGCAGCTGATCCATGCGGCTTTCCGCACCCTCGGGAATTGCGGTTGCACTAGCGCTCGTCGCCGCAGGCTTCGCCGTCGCATTTCTGGTCGGCAGATTTCCGGTTTCGCTCGGCGACGTTTTCGCTGTGCTCTACTCGAAACTCTCTGGCGCCCCCTCCGGCGTTTCCAGCGCGGCCGAGACGGTCATTCTCAATGTGCGCGGCCCGCGCGTGCTTGCGGCGTTTTTTGTCGGAGCTGCCTTGAGCGTTGCGGGCGCGGCGTTTCAGGGATTGTTCCGCAATCCGCTGGTCTCTCCGGATATTCTCGGCGCATCTTCTGGCGCCGCGCTCGGCGCGGTGCTCGGCATCTACTTCTCGCTCGGCGTGTTTGCGATTCAGGGCCTTGCATTCCTTGGCGGGCTCGTCGCGGTCGCTGCGGTTTACGCAATCGGCTCGGCGTTGCGGATGCGCGATCCGGTCCTCGTACTCGTGCTGGCGGGCGTCGTGATTGGGGCGCTGCTGGGCTCGGGCGTCGGCCTCATCAAGTATCTCGCCGACCCTTATAACCAGCTTCCCGCGATCACCTTCTGGCTATTGGGCAGCCTGGCTGCGACCTCGGCATCGGATCTCGTTTCGCTGGTTTCGCTGATCGCCGCCGGCACGTTCGTGCTGCTTCTGTTGCGCCATCGCATGAACGCCATGTCGCTCCCCGAAGAGGAAGCGCGGGCGCTCGGCATCTCGACCGGACCGATGCGGATTGCCATCGTTGCGGCGGCGACGCTTGTGACATCCGCAAGCGTAGCGGCCGCGGGCATCGTCGGCTGGGTCGGTCTCGTCGTTCCGCATATCGCCCGCTCGCTGACCGGGCCAGATTTTGCGAAGCTCCTGCCGGTATCGGCTTTGCTCGGCGGAAGTTTTCTCCTCTTCATCGACACGATCGCGCGCACCGCAGCTTCTATCGAGATCCCGCTCGGGATTCTGACGGCCTTCGTCGGCACGCCGTTCTTCATCTGGCTGCTCGCAAGCATGCAGAAGAACTGGTCATGACGATCACCGCTGAGAACCTTGCCATCGGCTATCGCGACCGGCTGGTCGGCAGCGATCTTTCGATTTCTCTGCGTGAGGGAGAATCGCTTGCCCTGCTCGGGCCGAACGGCGGCGGCAAGACCACGCTTCTGAAGACGCTGCTCGGCCTGTTGCCGCCGCGCGCCGGCGAAATCATGCTGAACGGAAGGCCACTCTCCGCGATCTCCGTGCGGGAGCGTGCCCGGCTCGTCGGCTACGTGCCACAGGTTCACATTGGCACCTTTGCCTTCAGCGTCGAGACGGTCGTGCTCATGGGACGCACCGCTTACGGCTCGCTGTTCTCCCGCCCTGGCGCGAAGGACATTGCGGTTGCGCGGGAAATGCTGGAGCGGCTCGGCATTATCCACCTCGCAGAACGTTCCTATACGGAAATCTCCGGCGGCGAACGGCAGCTTGCGTTGCTCGCACGCGCGCTTGCGCAGGAGCCGCGCTTTGTCGTGCTGGACGAACCGACCGCCTCGCTCGACTTCGGCAATCAGGGCAAAGTCCTGCATGAAATCGGGCGCCTCACCGGCGCAGGACTCGGCGTGCTTTTCACGACGCACGATCCTAACCATGCGCTTCGCGCGGCGCATCGCGTGTGCCTTCTTCGCGACGGCGCGATAATGACCGAGGGCGCAACCTCCGGTGTATTGACCCGCGACAATCTCGAAATGCTCTACGGAGCAAGCGTCATACCGGTTGCGGAGGGGAAACAAGTCGCTTTCCTGCCGGGCTAGCACGCGCTTTTCAGGTCACTGATCCATGCGGACCAAACAGGCGACATGGTTGCGCTTGAACTCCTCGCATAACGCATCGGCGTCCGTCTTCACGAGCGGCCCGATCATCGCGCGGTAAAACGTGCCCTGATCGCCGAGATCGAGGCCGATCACTTCGACATCCTGATCGGCGAACAGCGCAGGCAATTGTTCTTTCAGCTTCGCGAGCGCGGCCTGCGCTTCCTGCTCGGTCTTATGCGAAGCCACGACGACCATGTAGCCGTCATGGTTCTCCTGCGCGGGAACTTTCGCTAGCTCCGGCGTATGCACCTTGGGCGGAAGAACCTCTTTCGCTTCTTCCAGTTTCGGCGGCTCGGGCGCTTTAACGACTTCGGTTTCGAACTTCGGAAGGGTTACGAGGCCGCTCCACAATGCGCCGCCGATTGCGATTACGGCGATGCCGATCAGCGGCAGAAGCCAGGGCAAAATCGGGCGGCGGCGCGCCGCCTCGGCATCGTCGTCTCGCGGAACGAGAAACGTCGGCACGACATGGCTTTCCGCTACAGGCCACCCCAATTCTTCGCGCAGTTCAGAAATTTCCGCCTGACGATCCTGCATGTCGAACGAGAGCGCACGATCGATGGCATCGGCAGCGTCCTTCGAGACATGCGGAGCGCCTTCGGCAAGCGGCGTGTAAGGATCGGGACGGCCGAAGGCGCGGCGCTGGATACGCTCCTCGGCACTCGCAGGTGGTAGCCCGCCGAGCGCGCGATAGAGCACCGCGCCGATGGAATAAATGTCTGCCCGGTGATCGAGTTCGCCGCCGTCCTCGGTTTGCTCGGGCGGCGAGTAATGCTGCTTCATCACGGTGAACGTGCGGGAGTCGGAGCGCAGCCGCGTCTCCTGTCCGATCAGTTTGATCGCGCCGAAGTCGATGATCTTGGGCACGCCGTCGGCGCGGATCATGATGTTGTCCGGCGCGATGTCCCGATGGATCATGCTGCGCGCGTGCAGATATTCGAGCGCTGAAAGAACCGGAGAAAGCAGCGGCTCCAGTTCCTCGGGCGCCGGTAAGAATTCGCGTACGCGGAGCCAATCTTCGAGGGTTTCTCCCTCGACGTACTCCATGATCATGTAGCCGGTGCCGTTGTCCTTCACATAATGGATGACATCGACGATATGGGGATGGCGGAGCCCGCACTGATCCAGCGTCGAGGACTCGAAGCGCTTGAGCGCCCATTCGACGACTTCCGCGTCACGCCCGGCGTAGACAACGTGCGTCCCGCCTTCGCGCGACACGATCCCGCGCGGGAAGAATTCCTTGATCGCGACGCGCTTGCCCGTATAGGGGCTTTCGGCTTCATAGGTGATGCCGAAACCGCCCGCGCCGAGCACGCGAAGAATGTTGTAGCCCGCGATCGACGCACCCGGCCGGAGCGCGTGAGGATCGTCTGCCATCGCCTGAAAGACCCTTCTGTCCCGAAGCAATCCCTAGCCCGCAACCGCGGCGGGGTCGAGTAGCGGACGAATCCCGATTTCGTGAGGAGTTATCTCTTCGGCCAAAGCGTCTCGAAAAAAGCCGTCACCGGCCGGAGCGGAATTGCCGCGCAACGGAAAGTGCGCTGGAACGGCGTTCCCCGAAGTCCGATCTGCATTTCCGAAGCGCCGTCATTCCAGACGAAATCGGTGAAATCCTGGCCGATGCCCTGCACGGAGAAGAGAAGAGATCTGCCTAACGTGCGCGTGATCGTGCCCGGCAGTGGGTCTTCCCGCACAGGCGATTCATAGATCGCCTTGTTTGCCTTCGTGTCGAAGGTGAAAAGCAACGGCTTGAAATCGCCGTCATCGCAGCGAAGCGAAAACTGCTCCGCCTGCGCGGAAAGCGGCAGCAGAATGAGAAGCGCGGCGACAAGAATTCTCATGCCCGCAAGATAACACGCCGCGCGAGCATTTCGCGCGGCGTGTTTTTTACAGTGAACGCGGCGCTAAACGCCGCGCCTGGAATCAAATTCCGAGCTGAGAAATGAACTTCGTGTTGAGATAAGCCTCGATCGCTTCGGAGCCGCCTTCCGAGCCGTAGCCGGAGTCCTTCACCCCGCCGAAGGGAACTTCGGGGAGCGCGAGGCCGTGGTGGTTGATCGAGACCATGCCGCTCTCGAACGCGGCACCGATCGCCGCCGCCGTCTTTGCGGAGCTCGTATAGGCATAGGCCGCAAGACCATACGGCAGGCGGTTCGCTTCCTCGACAACCGAATCGAACGAAGTAAACGGCATGATCGGCGAGAGCGGGCCGAACGGCTCCTCGTGCATGATCTTCATGTCGTGGTTGATGTTGGTGAGCACGGTCGGTTCGAAGAAGCTGCCCTTGTTGCCGATGCGCTTGCCGCCGAATTCGATCTTCGCGCCCTTCTGCACGGCGTCAGAAACGATCTTCTCCATTGCATCCACACGGCGGGGCCCGACGAGCGGACCCATGCGCGTGTCCTTATCCATGCCGTCGCCGACTTTCAGCTTCTTCGCAGAGTCCGTGTATTTCTGCACGAAGTCGCCATAGACCTTTTCGTGCACGAGGAAGCGCGTCGGCGCCACGCAAACCTGCCCGGCGTTGCGGTGCTTGTTCGCGAACAGCACTTTCACAGCCTGATCAACATTCGCATCCTCGAACACGATTGCCGGCGCATGACCGCCAAGCTCCATGGTGATTCGCTTCATGTGCAGGCCCGCGAGCGACGCAAGCTGCTTGCCGACCGGGGTCGACCCCGTGAACGTGATCTTGCGGATCACGGGGTGCGGAATGAGATAAGAAGAAATTTCCGCCGGATTTCCGTAGACGAGTTGCAGGACGCCGGCGGGAACGCCTGCGTCGATATAGCACTTCACCAGTTCGGCGCAGGAGGCCGGTGTATCCTCCGGACCTTTCAGGATGATCGAGCATCCCGCGGCGATCGCCGCCGAGACCTTGCGAACCGCCTGGTTGATCGGGAAATTCCACGGCGTGAACGCCGCAACCGGGCCGACCGGTTCCTTCACGACAAGCTGATAGATGTTCTCGCCGCGCGCAGGAATGACGCGGCCATAAGTGCGGCGCGCTTCCTCGCCGAACCAGTCCATGATGTCGCCCGCGAGCAGCGTTTCGCCCTTGGCTTCCACCAGCGGCTTGCCCTGCTCCAGCACCATGATCTTCGCGATGTCGTCGGCGCGCGAGCGAATGATGTCGGCGGCCTTGCGCAGCGTCTTGTAGCGCGTGTCGGCGGGCGTATTCTTCCAGACCTTGAAGCCCGCATCTGCTGCAGCGAGCGCCTTGTCGAGATCGGGCTTGGTCGCGTGGAAAAGCGTGCCGATCTTCTCGCCGGTCGCGGGGTTCATAACGGGCTCGCTTTTGCCCTCCGCGCCCTTGGTCCATTCGCCGTTGATATGCAGGGAAACGTCCGGATACATTTGTTTCTCTCGCCTGTATTTTCTGGATTTGGCGGGGATGGGGCTACGAAAGCGCGTCCCTGTCAACCGTTTCAACGCAAGGCTGCCTTTCGCATGGAAACGACCCTCGACACGGCTTCAATCGCCGCAGAAGCACTGGACGCAATCGACCACCGTAAGCGCCTCGAGCCGTTCACCGGGCGGGTCGAAGGACTGGACCTCGCGGCGGCGTACCGCGTGACGGCACAGATCTACGAGCGGCGGATCGCACGCGGCGAGAAGCGCATGGGACGCAAGATCGGCTTCACCAACCGCACGATCTGGGACGAGTACAAAGTCTTCGCGCCGATCTGGGGCTACATGTACGACACGACGCTGTTCGATATCGCAGAGGCGCGCGAGGTCGCAGTCTCGCGTTTCGCGGAGCCGCGACTGGAGCCTGAGATCGCATTCGGATTCTCGCGCGCGCCGCGCGCAGGCATGAGCGAAGCGGAAATTCTCGATTGCGTGGCGTGGGTCTCGCACGGCTTCGAGATCGTGCAGTCGCATTATCCGGGCTGGAAATTCGCGGCGCCCGACACGGTCGCAAACGGCGGACTGCACGGCGTTTTCTATCTGGGCAGGAAGGTGCCGGTCAGCGGCGACCGTGGAGGCTGGCTGAAAGCGCTTTCGGATTTCGAGATCGATCTCTATCGCGACGGAAAGCTCGTCGACACCGGCCATGCGCGGAACGTCCTCGACGGGCCGCTCTCCGCGCTCAGGCATTTTCTCGATCTGCTCGCAAACGATCCCGGCAACGAGCCGCTCGTGGCGGGGGAAGTC
>JAGXQU010000038.1 GCA_018335895.1 Hyphomicrobiales bacterium
GACCAGCGGCTCGTCGGCTTTCACCGCATCGCCGGGTTTTTTGAACCATTTGCCGATGGTGGCTTCGGTGACAGATTCGCCCAAAGTCGGCACGCGGATTTCGGTCGCCATTTCTCTCTCCAGCGCTCTTTAACCCAGCGCTTCTTCCATGAATTGCTGTAGCTGCTTCAGGTGCATCGACATCAGGCCCGTGGCCGTCGAGGCCGAGGCCGCGCGGCCGACATAGCGTGCCCGCTTGTTTTTGGCACCCACGTTCTCGAGCAGCCATTCGACGTAAGGCTGAACGAAAGCCCAGGCGCCCTGGTTCTTCGGTTCTTCCTGACACCAGATCACTTCCGCGTTCTTGAAGCGCGAGAGCTCCGTGGTCAGCGCCTTCAGCGGGAACGGATAGAGCTGCTCCACGCGAAGGATGTAGATGTCGTTGAGCCCACGCTTCTCCCGCTCCTCGTAGAGGTCGTAGTAGACCTTGCCCGAGCACAGGATCACGCGGCGCATCTTCTCGTCGGCTACGAGCTTGACCGGCTGGTTCTTGAGATACTGCGCGTCATCCCACAGCACGCGGTGGAACGACGTTTCGGGGCCCAGTTCTTCGAGACGCGAAACTGCGCGTTTGTGGCGAAGCAGCGACTTCGGCGTCATCAGAATGAGCGGCTTGCGGATGTCGCGCTTCAGCTGGCGGCGCAGAATATGGAAGTAGTTCGCCGGGGTCGTGCAGTTCGCGACCTGCATGTTGTCTTCGGCGCAGAGCTGGAGGAAGCGCTCCAGGCGCGCCGACGAATGTTCGGGCCCCTGCCCTTCATAGCCGTGCGGCAGGAGACAGACGAGACCCGACATGCGGAGCCACTTGCGCTCGCCGGAGCAAATGAACTGGTCGAATACGACCTGCGCGCCGTTCGCGAAGTCGCCGAACTGTGCTTCCCAAAGCGTAAGCGCATTCGGTTCCGCGAGCGAGTAGCCATATTCGAAGCCGAGCACCGCTTCTTCCGAAAGCATCGAGTTGATGACTTCGTAGCGGCCCTGCTTTTCGCGAATGTGATTGAAAGGGGTGTAGCGGTCTTCGTTGACCTGATCGGTGAGCACCGAGTGGCGCTGCGAGAAAGTGCCGCGCTCGACGTCCTGACCCGACAAACGCACGCGATGACCTTCGAGCAGAAGCGAGCTGAACGCCAGCGCTTCGCCGGTCGCCCAGTCAATCCCTTGGCCGGTCTCGATCGCTTTCTTGCGGTTCTCGAGGAAGCGCTGGATCGTCTTGTGCGCGTTGAACCCTTCCGGAACGGAAGTAATCTGCTTGCCGATCTCCTTGAGCGTGTCGAGCGAAACGCCGGTATCGCCGCGGCGCGGATCGTCGATCTCGCCTGCCGCTTTCATGCCGGCCCAGCGGCCATCGAGCCAGTCGGCCTTGTTCGGCTTGTAGCTCTGGCCCGCCTCGAATTCAGCTTCGAGCTTCGCGCGCCACTCAGCCTTCATCGCGTCGACTTCGCCTGCGGCGACCACGCCTTCGCTCTCCAGCTTCTTGCCGTAGAGATCGAGCGTCGAAGGATGCGAGCGGATCTTCTGGTACATGATCGGCTGCGTGAACGCGGGCTCGTCGCCTTCGTTATGGCCGAAGCGGCGATAGCAGAACATGTCGATCACGACCGGCTTGTGGAACTTCATCCGAAATTCGGTCGCAACCTTGGCCACGAACACAACCGCTTCCGGATCGTCGCCGTTCACGTGGAAGATCGGCGCTTCGATCATCTTCGCGACATCCGACGGATACGGCGACGACCGCGAGTAGCGCGGGTTCGTCGTAAAGCCGATCTGGTTGTTGATGATGAAGTGCAGCGAGCCGCCGGTGCGGTGACCCTTCAGGCCTGAGAGGCCGAAGCATTCTGCGACGACGCCCTGGCCGGCGAAAGCTGCGTCGCCGTGAATGAGCAACGGCATCGCCGAGATGCGGTCTTCCGGCTTGTCACCGAACAGATCCTGCTTCGCGCGCACTTTACCGAGCACGACCGGATCGACGATCTCGAGATGCGACGGGTTCGCCGTCAGCGACAAATGAACCTGATTGCCGTCGAACTCGCGATCCGACGAAGCACCGAGATGATACTTCACGTCGCCCGAGCCTTCGACTTCGGTCGGGTTTGCGGAGCCGCCCTTGAACTCGTGGAAGATGGCGCGATGCGGCTTTGCCATCACCTGGCTGAGCACGTTGAGGCGGCCGCGATGGGCCATGCCGAGCACGATCTCTTTGCAGCCGAGCGCGCCCGAGCGCTTGATGATCTGCTCCATCGCCGGGATCATCGCTTCGCCGCCGTCGAGACCGAAGCGCTTGGTGCCGGTATATTTCACGTCGATGAACTTCTCGAAGCCCTCGGCTTCGACGAGCTTGTTCAGGATCGCGCGCTTGCCCTCGCGCGTGAAGGTGATTTCCTTGTCCGGACCTTCGATGCGCTCCTGAAGCCATGCCTTCTCTTCAGGATCGGACATGTGCATGAACTCGATGCCGATCGTATGGCAATACGTCCGGCGCAGAATCGCGACCATCTCGCGCACGGTCGCGAATTCGAGACCGAGCACGTGATCGATGAAAATTTTGCGATCTAGATCGGCTTCCGTAAATCCGTAGGAAGCGGGGTCGAGCTCCGGATGCGGTGCCGGCGGCTCGAGACCGAGCGGGTCGAGCTGCGCCTCGAGGTGGCCGCGCATGCGGAAGGCGCGGATCATCATCAGCGCCTTGACCGAGTCGCGCGTCGCCTGCTGCACGTCGGCTTCGGAAAGCTCGATGCCTTTCGAAGCCGCTTTACCCTTGATCTTGGTGCCTACCGCGATTTCGGTCGCAGCCCAGTTGCCGTCGAGCGCGGCCACGAGTTCGCCGTTCGCGATCAAGGGCCAGCCCGGCTTCTTCCACGACGGCCCCTTCGCGCTCTTTTCGATCGCGGCGCGGTCGTCGCCCTTCATCTGCTCGAAGAATGCGCGCCAGCTTTCGTCCACCGACGAAGGATTTTTTTCGTACCGTGCGTAGAGGTCTTCGACGTAAGCGGCATTGCCGCCGTCAAGGAAAGAGGAATTCAGAAAGCCCTGGTTACTAGCTTCACGTGCCATGTTCATCCCGGACGACTGGAATGCGTCCGCCATTTCGCGCGCCCGCCCGGCGGGGCCGCGCTGCATTGTCTCTGCCTACATAAGACTTCGAAAATATGAGGAAACGAGGTCCTATCAGGCCCCCGCGCTGCGCAGGGCTCTTTTAGTCGGGCGTCGCCCTTACCTCAATATAAGAAGCCATCCGTAACGGATGATTTAAACGCGAAACGGGGCGCTAACCTCGGGTCTAGCCGAGATCGGCACTACTAATGACCAAGTCGGGTAAACCCGACTTGGTTCAGCGCCCGTTTTATAAGCATTTCTACGAGGCCGGTGCCTCAGCCCTTGAGGACTTCGACCAAGGTCTTGGCAAGGCGGGCCGGAGACGGAGAGACCTTGATACCGGCGGCTTCCATCGCCTGGATCTTCGATTCGGCGTCGCCCTTACCGCCCGAAATGATCGCGCCGGCATGACCCATGCGGCGGCCCGGAGGAGCAGTTCGTCCTGCGATAAACCCGGCCATCGGCTTCTTGCGACCGCGCTTGGCTTCGTCTTTCAAGAACTGCGCGGCGTCCTCCTCAGCGGAACCGCCGATTTCGCCGATCATGATAATCGCTTCGGTCTTGGGATCGCCGAGGAACATCTCGAGCACGTCGATGAACTCAGTGCCCTTCACCGGATCGCCGCCGATGCCGACGCACGAAGACTGGCCGAGGCCCTCGGCCGTCGTCTGGAACACAGCCTCATAAGTGAGGGTGCCGGAGCGCGAGACGATGCCGACCTTGCCCGGCTTGTGAATGTGGCCCGGCATGATGCCAATCTTGCACTCGCCCGGCGTGATCACGCCCGGACAGTTCGGGCCGATCAGGCGCGACTTGGAACCGGAAAGCGAGCGCTTCACGCGCACCATGTCGAGTACCGGCACGCCTTCGGTGATCGTGACGATCAGCGGAATTTCCGCGTCGATCGCCTCGCAGATCGCGTCCGCACAGCCTGCCGGCGGGACGTAGATCACGCTCGCGTCGGCGCCGGTCGCTTCCTTCGCTTCGCGCACGGAATTGAACACGGGCAGGCCGAGATGCGTCGAGCCACCTTTACCGGGCGCGACGCCGCCAACCATCTTGGTGCCGTAGGCGAGCGCCTGCTCAGTGTGGAACGAGCCGGTCTTACCAGTCATTCCCTGCGTAATCACCTTGGTATTTTTGTTGACGAGGATTGCCATCTTACTTGCCTCCCCGCAGCGCCTTCACGATCTTCTGTGCGGCATCGTCGAGATCGTCGGCGGAGACGACATTCAATCCCGATTCGTTGATGATCTTCTTGCCCTGCTCGACGTTCGTACCTTCGAGGCGAACGACCAGCGGCACCTTCAGGCCGACTTCCTTCACAGCCGTGACGACGCCGTTTGCGATGACATCGCACTTCATGATGCCGCCGAAGATGTTGACGAGAATGCCCTTCACGTTCGGATCGGAGGTGATGATCTTGAACGCAGCGGTGACCTTCTCGGTCGTGGCACCGCCGCCGACGTCAAGGAAGTTCGCGGGCGCTTCGCCATAGAGCTTGATGATGTCCATGGTCGCCATGGCGAGGCCTGCGCCGTTCACCATGCAGCCGATGCTGCCGTCGAGCGCGATGTACGAGAGGTCGTATTTCGATGCCTCGATCTCCTTCGGATCTTCTTCCGTGAGATCGCGCAGTTCCACGATTTTCGGATGGCGGTAGAGCGAGTTTGAATCGAAGCCCACTTTGGCATCGAGACAAATCAACTTGCTGTCCTTGGTGACGACGAGCGGGTTGATTTCGAGCAGGCTCATGTCGGTCGCCGTGAACGCAGCGTAGAGTTTTGCGGCCATGTGCTCGGCCTGCTTCGCGAGATCGCCTTCGAGCTTCAGCGCCTGCGCGACGCGGCGGCCGTGATGCGGCATGATTCCGGTCGCGGGATCGACGGAGAAAGTCACGATCTTTTCCGGCGTGTCGTGCGCGACTTCCTCGATGTTCATGCCGCCTTCGGTGGAGACCACAAAGGCGATGCGCGAGGTTTCGCGATCGACCAGCATCGAAAGATAAAATTCCTTGTCGATCGCCGAGCCTTCTTCGACGTAGAGGCGATTGACCTCTTTGCCCGCCGGGCCCGTCTGATGCGTGACCAGCGTCGAGCCGAGCAAGCGCTTGGCTTCCTTCTCGACGTCCTCGACCGATTTGACGACCTTGACGCCGCCCGCCTTGCCGCGGCCGCCGGCGTGGATCTGGGCTTTTACCACCCAGACCGGACCGCCAAGTTTCTTCGCGGCAGCAACGGCCTCTTCGACCGAAAGCGCCGGCAGGCCGTAAGCCACGGGAACCCCGAACTCGCGAAGAACCGCCTTACCTTGATACTCGTGGATATTCATCGCGAGTGCTTCCCCCCAGTTTCGATTTACTTCGCGAGATCCGGCGCGATCTTGATGCAGGCTTCGATCAGGCCCTTCACCGAGTCGACCGACTTGTCGAACATCGCGCGCTCGGTCGCGTCCATCTTGATATCGACCACGCGCTCAACGCCCTTGGCGCCGATCACGACCGGCACGCCGACATAGATGTCCTTGAGGCCATATTCGCCGTTGAGGTGTGCGGCCACCGGCAGCACGCGCTTCTTGTCTTTGAGATAGCTCTCCGCCATCGCGATCGCGGAAGCGGCCGGCGCGTAGAACGCGGAGCCGGTCTTGAGCAAGTTCACGATCTCCGCGCCGCCGTCGCGCGTGCGCTGGATGATCTTGTCGAGGCGCTCCTGCGTGGTCCAGCCCATCTTCACGAGGTCCGGGAGCGGAATGCCGGCGACGGTCGAATAGCGGGCGAGCGGCACCATGGTGTCGCCGTGGCCGCCGAGCACAAAGGCGGTGACGTCCTCGACGGAGACATTGAATTCGTCGGCGAGGAAGTAACGGAAACGCGCCGAGTCGAGCACGCCGGCCATGCCGACGACCATGTTCTTCGGCAGGCCGCAGGCCTTCTGGAGCGCCCACACCATGGCGTCGAGCGGATTGGTGATGCAGATGACAAAAGCGTTTGGCGCGAATTTCTTGATGCCGGCGCCGACCTGCTCCATCACTTTTAAATTGATACCGAGAAGATCGTCGCGGCTCATGCCCGGCTTACGCGGGACGCCCGCGGTGACGATCACGACATCCGCGCCTTGGATCGCTTCATAGGTATTCGTGCCGGAGAGCTTGGCGTCGAACAGGTCGACCGGCGAGGACTCCGCGAGATCGAGCGCCTTGCCCTGCGGAATGCCTTCCGCGATGTCGAACAGGACGACGTCGCCGAGTTCCTTGAGACCTGCGAGGTGGGCGAGGGTACCGCCGATCTGACCGGCGCCGATCAAGGCGATTTTGTTGCGAGCCATGGGGAGAAAACTCTTCGCTAGCGTTGAAAAGACTGCGCTGGCTTATCGATTTGACCGTCGCACCGCAACACAACCTCGGGCTTATTTCGGCGCCTGATATACATAATACCAGCAGCTAAGCCGGAGGCCGTCTAGATGAAAAACGCCTGCGCGGCGCAGCAAAAGTCGCTGCTTTGCGGGCTTTTTCAGCCCCATCGAGCATTTCGATTACGAAGCCCGGATCTGACCTATTTCTTGGGCTCGGCGGCCTGACCGTGCGGTAACGCCAGGTACTCGGTCGAACCCATTTCGATGAGGCGCGAGATCGTCCGTTTGAATTCGGTGGCTTCGGTAGTGCCATCGCCCTGATAAATCTCTTCCCGCTCGGCGGCCGCGGAGGCAATCAGCTTCACCGCGTTATCGTAGAGCGCGTCGATCAAGAGAATGAAGCGTTTGGCTTCGTTGCGCTGCGCCAGGCTCATCACCGGAATGTCCTCGATCACCACCGTATGGAAATAATGAGCGATCTGCACAAAATCGGCGGCACCCAGCGGCTGGTGGCACAGGTCTGCAAAGTCGAACCGCGCGGCACCCCTGCCCGCGAAGGGCACCTGAATCGTCCTTCCGCGATAGGAAAGCTCCGTTGGAGCGCCGCCTTCGCGGCCTGCTACCTTGCGCCAGACCTCGTCGATCTGCTGCTGCGCTTCGCGATCGGCAGGCACGTGCCACATCAACGTGCCCGATAGTTTTTCCAGCCGGTAGTCGGTGCGCGCCGCGAGATTGATGGTTTCGCACTTCTGCTGGAGCAGTTTCACGAACGGAAGAAAGAGCGGCCGGTTCAGCCCCTCCTTATATAGATCTTCGGGCGGCACATTCGACGTCGCCACCATGACGACGCCCTGCCCGAACAGGCGTTCGAACAGGCGGGCCAGAATCATCGCGTCCGCGATGTCGTTCACGTGAAACTCGTCGAAACAGAGCAGCAGCGCCTCATCAGCGAGCGCGTCGGCGACCGGGGCGATCGGATCGCTCTCCTTGACCCTGCCTTCCTTGATCGCAGCCCGCGCCTGCACCAGCCGGTCCTGCACGTCGGCCATGAACTCATGAAAATGGGCGCGGCGCTTCTTCTCGACCGGAGCCGTTTCAAAAAAGAGATCCATCAGCATGGTTTTGCCGCGGCCGACGTCGCCCCACATATAAAGACCAGACGGTACGGGCCGCTTCGGCCCGCGCGCCATCAGCCAGCCGAGCGACGAGGATTTCGACGGGCGGCGGTAGTCCAAAAGCTCGTTCTGGAGTGTCTGGAGTCGCTGGACGGCCTCCGCCTGGGCGGAATCCCGCTCCAGGGCGCCGCTTTCGGCCAGTTCCGCATAACGTTCGGCAATCCCCGTCATGCGAGCGGGTGGCCCTTCTCTATTAATATGACGGCGGGACCTAACCCCGCGGCCGGGATTCGGGCAAGCGGACGAAGGCTATCTCGCAGGTGCAGCACGGCATTGCACAGTGCGCATTAGGGATTTGTTAGCATTCCCTAGCATCGGCAAATACATACAAAGAAACAGTATGTTAGCGCGATTTCCTACCTGCCTCCCTTTTGCCTCCCTGGTGTCATGCGCCTGCTACAGGGGGCGTTCAGTCTTGCAAGTTGCTGCAGTGCACATACATGCTTTCCGTAAACGGAAAGGCGGCTGCGATTCGATAGCCCCGACCGGAGGATTTGAACGATGACCACCGACGAAACGAAGAACGCGCAAATCTACTTCCGCAAGCTTTGGGCCGCCGACACGTCGGCGCTGAAGGCGCATCTCCTCCGGCTCGATCCGGAAAGCCGCCGCACGCGTTTCGGTACGCCGGTCGGCGATTATTTCATCGAGCAGTATGCGGAAAATGCGCTCGGCAATCATTCGATCGCGCACGGCTACTTCGTGGACGGCATCCTGCGCGGCGTCGCCGAGCTGCGCGGCTTTCGCGGCGTCGCCGGCGGTGACGCCGAGGCCGCGTTCAGCGTCGAAAGCGACTTTCAGGGCCGCGGGATCGGTACGGAATTGTTCTCGCGCACGGTTCTGGCCGCGCGAAACCGCGGAATTTCCAAGCTTTTTGTCAATTTTCTCTCGCAGAACGCCCGCATGCAGGCGATCGCAAAGAAGTTCGACGCGGTCGTAACCTACGACTCCGACGGCGGACATGCCGAAATCGACGCCCCGCGTGCCAATGCGCTTTCGATCTGGAAGGAAGCGCTCACCGACAGCCAGGACCTCGCGGATTCGCTGATGCAAACGCAAGCGCGCGCACTGCGTTCGGCATAAAACGCCACCCCCGGCCTCCATTAGATAAAACTTGCTTGCGGGCGCCCTTGGCGCCCGCTTTGCATTTGCGCAGAGCCGCGAAAGAACGAATCACTTTGCGCGAATCAGTGCGCGTTTTGCCAAAAAATGACTCGCAGCGAGGTTTTCGGCGCTCATTTTCGCACGCCTGTGAATAATTTTTTCAAGAGGGTTAAACGATTCCCCGCAGGATTCTTTCTTGAGTCGAAGTGACTCGCGTTCAGAATCGTAGCGCAAAAACACTCCATCGCTAACTCACTGAAAGTTCGAGCATTTTCATTTCAAATGAAGCGCTACGGTGAGTTTTCGTTGTCAATCGAAAACTGATTCTCGAATCAAGTTTCAGAACGCAACACCTCGTGTGCACGGACGTGTTCACGCACGATATCTGCTCTGCCTATTGGCAAATGACTCAAGCGTGCGCGATATGTCGCTGCCGGTTGTTTGATTCGGAAGCGAATGCCCAGGAGCGACTCAACCAGTCCCATGATGGGCATCTTCGGGATCGAGCCGAAGGATACATCTCCTTCAAGACCGCGCCGCACGAAGGAGCCGAAAGCTAAATCCGGTTCTGAAGCGCGCAACCCAACATCCGCCAAGAGGCATATCATGGCAAAACGTCGTAAGAAGGCGAAAGCGAAGAAGGCTAAGAAGGCCAAGAAGACGAAGAAGCGTCGCAAGAAGAAGAAGGCGATGTAACTCTTCGCTATTCGCGAATAGTTTTCGATGGCCGTATGCCGCAAGGCATGCGGCCATCAGCTTTTAAGGCGCGCCTTTTCGCCGGCTCCCTCACTCCGGAGCCGTTTTCGGCTTCTTAACCGCTCGCAAACTAGAACAGCGGCCTCCGGTCCCTACTTCGGGCGCCTCGATGCGATCGTTCCTGCGAGTCTTTTTCGTCTTCTGGATTGCGACGGCAGCCCTTGTCGGCGTCGCACTCTCACTCGCCGCGCTCAAGACGGCCGCTTTGGTCGCCTCGGCATCGCTCTATAGCGCGCTCGCACCCATCATCCCCGGCGGTCACACCATGGCCGTGCTGGTCTGGGGCATCGTGCTCGGTCTCGTCATCCTGCCGGTCTTCGCATCCTGCATAATGATCGTACTCGGCATCACGCGCATGCTGAAGGGCTGGCCCTTCCGCGCGCGCGGTAACGCCGAGTAAGCAGGAATACGCGCAGCCTCAGAGCTGGCGCGTCACCATCTTCTTCTTGATCTCCGCGATCGCCTTGGCCGGGTTCAAACCCTTCGGACAGGTATTCGCGCAGTTCATGATGGTGTGGCAGCGATAAAGCCGGAACGGATCCTCGAGATTGTCGAGGCGCTCGCCGGTCGCCTCATCGCGGCTGTCATCGATCCAGCGATAAGCCTGTAACAGCGCGGCCGGGCCCAGATAACGATCCGAATTCCACCAATAGCTCGGGCAAGACGCCGAACAGCAGGCGCAAAGAATACATTCATAGAGTCCGTCGAGCTTTTCGCGGTCTTCGCGGCTCTGCTTCCACTCCGCAGACGGCTCCGGCGTCTCAGTCTTGAGCCACGGCTCGATTGAAGCGTGCTGCGCGTAAAAGCCCGTCAGGTCCGGCACGAGATCCTTCACCACCGCCATATGCGGCAGCGGATAGACCTTCACCGCACCCTTGCTCTCGTCCATGCCGCAGGTGCAGGCGAGCGTGTTGGTGCCGTCGATATTCATCGCGCAGGAGCCGCAGATGCCCTCGCGGCAGGAGCGGCGGAAGGTCAGCGTCGGATCGACGTTGTTTTTGATCCAGATGAGCGCGTCGAGCACCATCGGCCCGCAATCGTCGCGGTCGACGTAATAAGTATCGATGCGCGGATTGGCGTCGCTATCCGGGTCGTAGCGATAGACGCGGAGTTCTTCGACGTTCGTGGCGCCTTCCGGTTTCGGCCAGGTCTTGCCTTCGACGACGCGGGAGTTCTTCGGGAGTGTCAGTTCGACCATGGCTATTTCTCGTATCTCTCGAATGCAAAGCCCGCTTCGCGGAGCGCGATCAGGGCGTCGTTGAGGGTCTGGAATGCGCCTGTGGGAAGACCCGCAGGGGCTCCCGCTTCCGGCACGATGGTGAAATCGGCCTGGTTGCGGTTCAGCATGGCGAACTTCTTCGCCCCGCCCGCCTTCCAGGCCGCGTCGTCATAGACCGCAAAGTCGTTTCCATCCGAAACGAGGGCGAGTTTCATCAGTAAACCCGCGCCTTCGGCTCGATGTACTGGATTTCGTTGGTCAGCGTGTAGGTGTGGACCGGGCGGTAATCGATCGCGACTTTCTTCTTGTCGAAATCGACCCACGACAGGGTGTGCTTCATCCAGTCCTTGTCGTCGCGCTCGGGGAAATCCTCGCGGGCGTGCGCGCCGCGCGACTCGGTGCGGTTCTGCGCCGAATCCATCGTAACCACGGCCTGGCTGATGAGATTGTCGAACTCGAGCGTCTCGATCAGGTCGGTGTTCCAGATGAGCGAGCGGTCGCTCACCTTCACGTCGTCCGCGCTGCCGAACACGCCATGGATGAGCTTGTGGCCCTCAGCGAGAATCTCGTCGGTGCGGAACACTGCGCAATTGGTCTGCATGACCTTCTGCATATTGAGACGCAGATCGGCGGTCGAGGTCGTCCCGGTCGCATAGCGCAGGCGATCGAAGCGGTTAAGCGCCTTCTCGGTCGGCGTATTCGACAGCATCATGTGTTTGTCGTTCGGCGTCAGCTTCTCGGCGCAGCGGTCGGCCGCAGCTTTGCCGAACACGACAAGATCGATCAGCGAGTTCGAACCGAGCCGGTTCGCGCCGTGCACCGAGACGCAAGCCGCTTCGCCGATCGCCATCAAGCCGTTCACGATCGTATCGGGATCGCCGCCCTTCTTGGTGACGACTTCACCGTGCGGGTTCGTGGGAATGCCGCCCATGTTGTAGTGCACGGTCGGAATCACCGGAATCGGCTCCTTGGTGACATCGACGCCCGCGAAAATGCGCGCGGACTCGGAGATGCCCGGCAACCGCTCGTGCAGCACCTCTGGATCGAGATGGTCGAGGTGCAGGAAAATGTGATCCTTGTTCTTGCCGACGCCGCGGCCTTCGCGGATTTCGATTGTCATCGAGCGCGAGACCACGTCGCGCGAGGCAAGATCCTTCGCTGACGGCGCGTAGCGCTCCATGAAGCGCTCGCCCTCCGAGTTCACGAGATAGCCGCCTTCGCCGCGCGAGCCTTCGGTAATCAGGCAGCCCGCGCCGTAAATCCCGGTCGGATGGAACTGCACGAACTCCATATCCTGTAACGGCAGGCCAGCGCGCAGCACCATGGCATTGCCGTCGCCGGTGCAGGTATGCGCCGACGTGCAGGAGAAATAGGCACGGCCATAGCCGCCGGTCGCCAGAATCGTTTCGTGCGAACGGAAGCGATGCAGCGTGCCGTCGTCCATCTTCAGCGCGAGCACGCCGCAGCAGTCGCCGTCGTCGTTCATGAGCAAATCGAGCACGAAGTATTCGATGAAGAATTCCGCGCGGTGCTTCAGCGCGGCGCCGTAGAGCGTGTGCAGGATCGCATGACCGGTGCGGTCGGCGGCAGCACAGGTACGCTGCGCGGTGCCTTTGCCGTAGTGCGTGGTCATGCCGCCGAACGGGCGCTGGTAGATCTTGCCGGCTTCCGTGCGCGAGAACGGCACACCCCAATGCTCCAGCTCGTACACGGCTTGCGGCGCGTTGCGGCAGAGATATTCGATCGCGTCCTGATCGCCGAGCCAGTCCGACCCCTTCACGGTGTCGTACATGTGCCAGCGCCAATCGTCCTCGCCCATGTTGCCGAGCGCGGCCGAAATGCCGCCCTGCGCCGCAACGGTATGCGAGCGGGTCGGGAAGACCTTCGTGATGCAGGCCGTCTTCAGGCCCGCTTCCGCGCAGCCGACGACGGCGCGCAGACCGGCGCCACCTGCGCCGACGACGACGACGTCATAGAGATGTTCGGTGATCGGATAGGCGCGTCCGTTGATCGCGGTCATAATTTACAGCCCGAAGGAAATTTTGAGAACGGCGTAGATGCAGGTGAGCGCCACGCCCCAAGTGAAGAAGGTGTTCAGCATCAGGAGCACCACCTTGCGAAACGGTGTGTGCACGTAATCCTCGATGATGATCTGCATCCCGAGCCGCATGTGGATCGAAACCGAGATGATCGCGGCGACGAGCAGCACGGCGACGAGCGGCTTTGAAAGCGTGGCGACCACCGTCGCATGCGTGCTGCCGACCAGCGTAACCATGATGCCGATGAGGACGACAAGGAGCAGCACGTTCGCGGCGGCTGTCACCCGTTGCTGCCAAAAATGTTCCGTGCCGTGATGGGCGGCGCCGAGGCCGCGAATGCGGGAAAGGGGTGTGCGCATCGGCCTAGCTCCTGAGTAGAAGGGCCATGGCCCAGAGAAGAATGGTGATCGCGACGGAGCCGATCAGCGTCATGCGAGCGAGGGTCTGCCGCTCGGGTCCGTGGCCGCGTCCGGTATCCCAGATGAAGTGGCGGATGCCGCCGAGCATGTGATGGACGAGTGACCACGTGTAGCCGAGCAGGATCAGTTGCCCGAACCACGAGCCGAAGAAGGCGTTCGCAGTGTCAAAATACTTCGCACCGCTCGCCGCCGCGACCAGCCACCACGTGAACAGAAGCGTGCCGAAATAGAGCGCGGAGCCGGTGACGCGGTGGACGATGGACATCACCATGGTCCAGGTCAGGCGGTAGATCGTCAGATGCGGCGAAATCGGGCGCTGGCGCGCCGGCATGTCTGTCATCGCTGGTTCTTTCGTAGAAGCGCCGGAGCATTGGCCTCCGGACCCGGCGCGGCAATCCGAAGTCCGCGCAATCCACATAGTTTGGAAAGGCTCTGACTTCGCGTTCGGCGAACCATATTCGGGGCGAACTTCCTCACAAGCCTTAATTGGCGTAGCATTCCTTCGTCAAAAGCGAAGGATTGGCATACCAGCGCCAAATTTGGGTTTCGGAAGGGTCCATGCGTTTCGACCTCTCAGACTTAAGTCTTTTCCGTCACGTGATCGACGCGGGCTCGATCACCCACGGTGCGGAGCGCGCCAATCTCGCGCTTGCCGCGGCGAGCACCCGGATCCGGAACATGGAGGAGGCGCTCGGCGCTCCGTTGCTCACAAGGAGCCGGCAGGGCGTGACTCCCACGCAGGCTGGCCGCATCCTGCTCGCGCACGCGCGCTCGATGCTCCAGCAGGCGGAAAAGCTCCGCGAAGAACTCGGGGTCTTCGCGGGCGGGCAGGCCGGGCAGATCAAGGTGTTGTCGAACACCAACGCGCTTACCGAGTTTCTGCCCGAAGCGCTGGCCTCGTTTCTCTCCGCGAACCCGAATGTCAGCGTCGATCTCGAAGAACGGCTCTCCGACGAAATCGTCAGCCTGATCGCCGAAGGCGTCGCCGATCTCGGTATCGTCGCGGGCACGGTCGACTCCGGTTCGCTCGAGACCTATCCATTCCGGCGCGACCGCTTCGTGCTGGTGGTCGCGCACGACCATCCGCTTGCGGTGCGCTCCGCCGTGTCGCTCGCGCAGGTACTCGACCACGACTTCGTCGGCCTCGACCGTGCCTCCGCGCTGCAGCGATTCCTCGCAGATAAAGCCGCGCGCATCGGCCGCCCGCTGCGGCTGCGCATTCAGCTTCGAAGCTTCGACGCGGTCTGCCGCATGGTCGAGCGCAATGTCGGCATAGGCATCGTGCCGGAGACCACCGCGCGGCGCGCCGCACTTTCCATGGCGGTCACTTCAGTCTCGCTCAGCGACGGCTGGGCGGAGCGCGATCTCACGATCTGCGTACGCAAGTTCGAGGAACTCCCGGCCTTCGCCCGCGAACTGGTCACGCATCTGCGCGCGCAGGAGGAATAACTTTTTCTGTCATGCCTGTGGTCGCAGGCATCCCGCTCAGAGCGCTGCCTTAAGAAATCGAGATGGCCGGGACAAGCCCGGCCATGGCGTCTACTTGGGAATCAGCGCCCAATAGTCGAGATCGAGGATCACGCCCGGCTCGTACTCGTCGCCGTTCCGGTAGGGATGATCGGCGCAGGGGCGATCCTTGGTCGCGATCGTGCGAAGCCGCAATGCCCCGGCATCTTTCCGTCCCGGAAGCTCCTGCGCGTCCAGCACTTCGGTCCATGCGAATACGGTGTCTCCCGCGAACAGGGGGGCCACGTGCCGCCCGCCGTTGATCGCCGCGATATGGAAGGCGTTCGCAAGGCCGTTGAAGGACAACGCGCGTGCGAGCGAAATTACATGGCCGCCGTAGATCAGGCGCTTTCCGAAGCGGTCCGACTTCTGCGCGAAGTGATTGAAGTGGACCTTCGCAGTGTTCTGATAGAGCCGGGTCGCGATCTGCTGCTCGGCGTCCTCGACGGTCATGCCATCGACATGATCGATGCGTTCGCCCGGCGCATAGTCCTCGAAGCAATGTTCGCTACCCGCAAGCCGGAAGTTGTATTCGCGCACATCGATCGGCGGCAGCCCGCCGCCGAGCATGTCC
>JAGXQU010000039.1 GCA_018335895.1 Hyphomicrobiales bacterium
CAAGCCTTACTATTTCAGCTTCGATATGAGCTGGGACGCGATCCTGTTCTCGGCGTTCAAGCCGCTGCACATTCTCGGGTGCGCCGTGCTGATGGTGGCGGGGGTACTCGCCTACAAATGGAAGCGCTGGTGGCTCGCGGCCCTGCTCACGATGGCCGTAGGCTTGAGCTGGGAGATTGCGCAGACCACCGTCAGCGGCCATCACGCGCGCATCGCCGATCTGGTTCCGGATTTTCTGGGCGTCGTGCTGGGCTGGCTGATTGTCGAAGGCATCCGGCACGCGATGATGCCTGACGACTATTTATTCGGCTGATTACCAGATCGCGTAGGCGGTCAACGCAGCAGCGGCGAAGAAGACAGAAATCGCCGGATGGCGCCAGCCGCACCAGATGCATGCCAGCGCGGTTGCGAGAATTGTTGCGGCCAGCGTCAAGCCAATTGCGCGTAGCGGATTTTCCGGCTGCGCCGCGATGATCGCGAGAACAGCCGCCGCACAGAACCAGTACAAACTCGCGATATGCCAGACAGCGCGAAGCACGCGCTCGGTGAAGCCGCGATCTCTGCGAAGCAGTGGCAAATTGGGTTGCGCGAGCAGGCGCGGCAGGAACCCGCGCTCACCAAGATATGAATGCGCGATGCCAGCGAAGAGCATCAAAGCTGCGGCAAACCAGAGCATTGGGGTTTCTATTTTGTGTTGGCTAGGCCTGTCCCGGCCATGACGAGTGAAAAAATTCGAGCGGAGCCCACTGGTCACATATTCGGATAGTTCGGTCCGCCGCCGCCTTCGGGCGTGGTCCAGTTGATGTTCTGGTTCGGATCCTTGATGTCGCAGGTTTTACAGTGAACGCAGTTCTGCGCGTTGATCTGGAAGCGCGGACCCGAAGGCTCCTCCACCCACTCATAGACGCCGGCCGGGCAATAGCGGCTCGAAGGGCCTGCAAAGACATCGTGCTCGGATTTCTTCTGAAGCTCCATGTCTTTTACTTTGAGATGGACCGGCTGGTTCTCTTCGTGGTTCGTATTCGAAATGAACACCGAGCCCAGTTTGTCGAACGAGATCACGCCATCCGGTTTCGGATAGTCGATCTTCTGATGTTGCGATGCCGGCTCCAGCGATTGCGCGTCGGTCTTGCCGTGACCGACCGTGCCGAAAAACGAAAATCCGAACAGCGTATTCGTCCACATATCGAAGCCGCCGAGCATCGTGCCGAGATAGAGCCCGAACTTCGACCACAGCGGCTTCACGTTGCGGACCTTCTTGAGGTCCGCGCCGACCTGCGACGCGCGCCAGCCCTGCTCGTATCCATCCAATTCGTCGCGCTGGCGTCCGCTCTGCAACGCCTTCACGACTTCCTCCGCGGCAAAGATGCCGGTGAGCACCGCGTTGTGCGAGCCCTTGATGCGCGGAACGTTCATGAAACCCGCTGCGCAGCCGATTAACGCGCCGCCCGGGAACACGAGTTTCGGCACCGACTGAAAGCCGCCTTCGGTCAGCGCACGCGCGCCGTAAGAAATGCGCTTGCCGCCCTCAAAGGTGCCTCGCACCGAAGGATGCGTCTTGAAACGCTGGAATTCGTCGAACGGCGAGATGTAGGGATTCTTGTAATTGAGATGCACGACGAAGCCGACCATCACCTGCTCGTCTTCGAGGTGATAAAGGAACGAGCCGCCGCCGGTCGCATTGTCGAGCGGCCAGCCGAAGGAATGCTGCACCAGGCCCGGCTGGTGTTTCTCAGGCGCGACCTTCCAGAGTTCCTTCAGGCCGATGCCGTATTTCTGCGGCTCGGAATTTTTATCGAGACCGAATTTCGTGATCAGCTGCTTGGAGAGCGAGCCCCGCGCGCCTTCGCCGAACAACGTATATTTGCCGTGCAGTTCGATGCCGCGTTCGAAATGATCGGCGGGCTTGCCGTCGCGGCCGATGCCTTTGTCGCCGGTCGCAACACCCTTCACGGCACCTTTTTCGTCGAACAGCACTTCGGAAGCGGCAAAGGTCGGATAGATTTCGACCCCGAGCGCTTCGGCGCGCGTCGCGAGCCAGCGGCAGACGTTGCCGAGCGAGGCGATGTAGTTGCCGTGATTATTCATCAAGGGCGGCATGATGAAGTTCGGCAGGCGGATCGCCGCAGACTTCGTCATGAAATAGAAGCGGTCGTCCTTCACCGGCGTCTTCAGAGGCGCGGTCTCGTCCTCGCGCCAGTCCGGAATGAGCCGCTCGATGCCGATAGGGTCGATCACAGCGCCGGAAAGAATGTGCGCGCCGACTTCGGAGCCCTTTTCGAGCACGACCACCGTGGTCTCTGGCGACAGCTGCTTGAGCTTGATCGCGGCGGCGAGACCGGACGGCCCCGCGCCAACGATTACCACATCGAATTCCATTGCCTCGCGGGCGGGGAGTTCCTGTTTTTCCTCGGCCATTGCGCTCTTCCTTTGGGATTTCGGTTGTTTTCCCTGTTTTTTGGACCGATTACAACGTGCTTCTCATTGACGTCGCGGCAGTTTGGATTTCATTTCATGGCCATGTCCGAGCCGCGCCTGCATCCAGCCGAAGTCCTCCGCTTCTATGCCGAGAACGGCGTGGACATCGCGCTCGCTGAGACCGCACCAAACCGGCTGGCGGAACCGGCCACGGTTGCAGAGACATCAAGAAGCGAAGCGCCGAAGCCCTTTGGCGCGCCGCCTGCCGCAACCCGTCCGCAGGCACCGCCCCGAAACTTCACGCCGCCTGCAGCACCCGAAGCTGCGATCCGCGATGCGGGACAACTGGCTGCCAACGCGAAAACGCTGGATGAGCTGCGCGCGGCGCTTGAGAGTTTCGAAGGTTGCAGCCTGAAGGCGACCGCCATGCGAACCGTGTTCGCCGACGGCAACCCGGAAGCGCGCATCATGTTCGTCGGCGAAGCACCGGGCGCGGAAGAAGATCGCGAAGGTCTGCCTTTCGTCGGCCGCTCCGGAAAACTCCTCGACCGCATGATCGGCGCAATCGGCCTCGACCGCACGAGCGCCTATATCGCGAACATCATTCCCTGGCGGCCTCCCGGGAACAGAACGCCGACGCCGCAGGAATCCGCGATCTGCCTTCCCTTCATTCGGCGACAGGTCAAACTCGCGGACCCAGATATTCTCGTTTGCGTCGGCGGTCCTTCGGCAACGACTTTGCTGGAACTGAAAGAAGGAATTACGCGCACGCGTGGGCGCTGGTTCGAATACGACACCGGCACGCGCAAGATCAAAGCCATCGCGCTTTTCCACCCGGCGTATCTGTTGCGCTCGCCGGCTCACAAGAGACTGGCGTGGCAGGATCTGCTTGCGATCAGGAAGGCGCTTTCCAACTAACCCCTAGTTCGTGGCCGGGTCCCGGCCATCCACGCCTTGATCGGCGTCATAATCGTTAAGACTGGATGCCCCGCCTTCGTGGGGCATGACGAGTTTAAAAATAAAGCGGCGGCCTCCTCGCGGAAGCCGCCGCTTTCGTTTCGCTGTTTCGCGATCAGGTGAATGCGAACTTGAGCGCGAACAGGATCGCAAGCACCGCAATCGCGGGCGAGACATCCTTCTCTTTGCCCGCCAGCACCTTGATCAGCACATAGGTGATGAAGCCGAGGCCGATGCCGGTGGCGATGGAATAGGTCAGCGGCATCGCGACGGCGCAGACGATCGCCGGGGCGTATTCCGTGATGTCATCCCAGTTCATTTCCGCGAGACCCCGCGCCATGATCGCCGCGACGAACAACAGTGCGGCAGCCGACGCATAAGCCGGGATCGATGCGGCGAGCGGCGAGAAGAACAGCGCCAGCAGGAACAGGATCGAGACGACGACTGCCGTGAGACCCGTGCGTCCGCCGGCGGCGACGCCGGCGCTGCTTTCGATGTAGCTCGTGGTCGTCGAGGTGCCTACCGCCGAGCCGAACATCGCTGCGAAGCTATCGGAGATCAGCGCCTGCTTCATGCGCGGGAGCTTGCCGTTTTTGTCGAGCAAGCCCGAGCGGTGCGTGACGCCGATCAAGGTACCTGCATTGTCGAACACGTCGATCAGGAACAGTGTGAGGACTACGATGATGAACGTAAGCTCGAAGGTGCGCGACCAGTCGAACGCAAGCAGCGTCGGCGAAACGTCGGGCGGTAGCGAGACGATGCCTGCGAATTTCGTGAGCCCGAGCGGAATTCCGATCGCGGCCACGATGAACATGCCGATGATCGTGGCGCCCGGAATTTTCCGGTAGTTCAGTGCCGCGATCAGGATGAACCCTAGAATGGCGAGGATCGCGGGCCAGGCCGCGATCAGCCGCGGGTCGAGCTTGCCGAGCGTTACCAGCGTCGCCGGATGATCGACGACGATGCCGGAATTCTCGAGCGCGATGATCGCGAGAAAAAGACCGACGCCCGCCGAAATCGCGAGCTTCAGGTTCATCGGGATCGCGTCGATGATGTATTCGCGGATGCGGAATACCGAAACAAGGAAGAACAGCACGCCCGAAAGGAATACCGCCCACAGCGCCTGCTGCCACGTATATTTGTAGGTCAGCACGATGGTAAAGGCGAAAAAGGCGTTGAGACCCATGCCCGGCGCAAGCGCGATCGGATATTTCGCGTAGAGACCCATCACTGCCGTTGCGACCGCAGCGGCAAGACAGGTCGCGACGAAAACGGCGCCCTGCGGCATGCCGGCTTTCGCGAGAATTTGCGGGTTCACGATGATGATATAGGCCATCGTGAGAAATGTGGTGATGCCCGCGATGATTTCGGTGCGGATGGTCGAGCCGTTCGCGCCGATGCCGAAATAGCGGTCGAGCCAATTTTCGAATCCGCTCGGCTGCGTGCGCGCTGCCGCCTTGGCTTTCGCCGGAACGGCTTTCTTCGTCTTCGCTTTTGCCATGAGTACCCCCTCGTGGAATCCGGAATCGAATCCGGACGCACGCCACACAGGATAGCCTTTAGTCGTAGAGACGGCCCGCGCGCGCCGAACTTGTCCACCGCTTGAAAAATCCCGTTCCGCGATGCGGCGTCACGGCAAAAAAACCTTTCGATTGCCGGGAGATGGGATGATGTTGCCGAAAACTTGTGCGAGAGCGAGCGTAACAGCGTCAGCGATCCGCGCCGCTTCCGGTGGCTTTCAATGCAGGCGTTCCGCCACTCAGGCAATCGCGAACCGGCGCGAACGAAATCCGGTGGTGCACGGTCGATCCGTGCAGGCGCATCCGCTCGAGGTGCAGGCTCGTGCCGTAGCCCTTATGTTTTTCGAAGCCGTATTCAGGATGCGCACGGCCGAGCTGGATCATCATCCGGTCGCGCGTGACTTTCGCGACGATCGAGGCCGCAGCAATCGAAGCGACGATGCCGTCGCCGTCGATGACAGCCTCCACTTCGCATTGAAGCGGCAGCGTATCGCGGCCGTCCACAAACACGAACTGGGGCTTTCGCGGCAGCGTGCAGACCGCCTGCGCGAGCGCCCACAGACTCGCGCGCAGGATATTGTCACGGTCGATCCGTTCGGGCGGCGCGATGGCGACGGCAACTTCGGCGGTCGCGCAGATTTCCTCGAACAGAATCTCTCTCACGCGCGGCGACAGCTTCTTGGAGTCATCGAGACCCTTCGGCACGCGCGCCGGATCGAGGACCACGGCGGCGGCAACCACGGGACCTGCGAGCGGTCCCCTGCCCGCCTCGTCGCAACCGGCGACCGGCAGGAACCCTCTGCGCATCGCGCCGGCCTCGCGGGCAAAAGTCGGACTGCGGCGCGCAGGAATCATGACGGGAACTTCACAGATGCCGGAATGTTCTGATGCTCGCGAACATGACACGCGAAACCGCGCTCTTCTACTTACCGGAGCGGAGATTTGCGGCAAACTCACAGGTCGGCCACAATCCCGCTCACAGATAGCGGCAAGAGCGGGACCGAACCCGCGGGCTGGAGGCAAGAAAGATGCGTTGGGACGATTTCCGCCAGAGCGAGAACATCGAAGACCGCCGGGGCGACGGCCCGCTGGCCGGTCCGGGCTTTCCGCTGCCTACCGGTGGCGGGGGCATGGGCATCGGCACCATCATCATTCTCGGTCTGCTTGCCTGGGCCGTGGGCATCGATCCCCGCGTGATTCTCTCCGGCATCGAAATGACGCAAGGCGGCCCAACCAGCGGCTACGAGCGGCAAATACCGCAGCAGCCCTCCACCGGCCAGAAGGGACGGCCCGACGACAATCTCGGAAAGTTCGTGGCGGGCGTGCTGGGATCG